>JADGOC010000174.1 GCA_017883165.1 Acidobacteriota bacterium | reverse complement strand
CGCCGTCGCCCCGCGGATCGCGCTGACCTCGGACCTCCCCGCCGTTCGCGCGGAGCTGCTGCGCATCGCGCCGTCCGGCAAGACCGCCATCATGGACGGGGTGTACGTCGCGCTGACGACCACGCTCGCCCAGCCCGGCCGCTCGCTCGTCGTCGTCTGCACGGATGGCGCTGACACTTCGAGCTGGCTGCAGCCCGACGAAGTCCTCGAGGCCGCAAGGCGATCGAACGCCGTGATCTACGCGGTGACCGCGGCGGACGTGCGGGGGCTCTCGTCCCTCGAGGATCTGACGAACGCGACCGGCGGCCACATGCTGCGCGTCGCCTCCAGCGCGGAGCTGCGCGGCGCGTTTCAGAAAATCCTGCAGGACTTCCGCAGCCGCTACATCCTCGTCTACACGCCGACCGGCGTGCCGCTGGGCGGATTCCACCGGCTCGACGTCCGCGTCACACGGCGGGGACTCACCGTCAAGGCACGCCCGGGCTACATCGGCGTCGAGCCGAAGAGGTAAGCCATGCGACGCACGGCGGCGTTCACGGCCGGTATCGTCGTCTCGCTGATCCTGATCAGCGGCGCCGGAGCGAGCGCGGATCGCATCACCGAAGCGTCCGTGATCGCACTTCAGAACTGGATCGAGGCCGTCAACAATCACACGCCGGGCCGGCCTGACGCCTCGGTCACCACGGTCGCCGCGCTGTCTTACCAGACGCGCAAGGACTTGAACGCCGGCCTCGGGTTTTTCTTCAGCGCGCTGATGTCGGTGCCCGTCAAGGCAGATGGATACGCGAAGCGCATTACCGGGATCGGTCACCTGCTCAGTGAGCGTCCGGGGGCGGACGTCTTCCTAAAGCGAGCCGTCGTCCTCCACTCAGACGCGGCCGCGTACGGGGACCTTTACGAGGTTCAACCGACGGGCCCCGCCAGCGCCTCGCGCGCGCGACCGAAGGAGTTGGAGATCGACCCGCACGGCGGCATGCCGATGAGCATGAACGGCGACGAAAAAGCTCCACCGCTCCTTACGAACAACCGGCTCATCCTCGACAAGGACGGACAGATCGTCGGTGAGGCGATCGCAAGCTGGAACTGGCCGTTTGCCAGGAGCCTGCTGGATCTGCTTTTGAAGCCTGTTCCGGTCGCGGGAGTGTGTCAGGGAGCAGCGTGTCTCGGAACCGGCGCACTGATCACGGCCGCCGATCCGTTCGTCGGCGCGTGGTATCACGCCGCGACGGCATACATGTTCGCGAGTGGTTCGTACGGCGACGCGACCCCGCATCTGCAGCGCGCGGCAGACCTGTTGCCCAACGACGCGCGGATCCTCTTCGATCGCGCGTGCTACGCCGAGATCCTGGGGCTGCCGATCCACCAGGCTCTGTTGTCGGAGTCGGATATCGTCGCGCAGCGCGCCGGCCGCCGCTCACGGGACGCCCCTCCGACATGGATTACGCCGAGCTCGACCACTGCCCTTCGTATTCCTTCCGCGGAGAAGACGAATGCCGAAGCCGAGCGGCTGTTCCGCCTCGCGCTCGAGGTCGATCCTTCCTTCGTCGAAGCGCGCGTGCGGCTCGCGCGGCTGCTGGAACTGCGCAAGCGGCACGAGGAAGCCGCCGGCGAACTGAAGACCGCTCTCGCGGCAAATCCAACCGGCGCCGTGGCGTTCTATGCGCACCTCTTCGCCGGCCGTGCGGCGCAGGCACTCGGGAAGATCGACGAGGCGGCGCATCACTATGACGAAGCCGCTGCCCTGTTTCCCGATGCCCAGTCGGCCCTGCTCGGTAGAAGCCAGGTGGCGCTGCTCGGATCCGACGTGCCGGCCGCACTCGCGCCGGTGCAGCGTCTGGGCACCGCCTCCGCCGCATTCACGGCTGATCCTTGGTGGCAGTACCATCTCGGCGCCGGCCGCGACGCGGACGCGCTCTTGCGCGAGGTTTGGGCCAGCGTGCCGCGCTAGCCGCCGCTCGCCGACGTCGAGATCGTCCGCCTTTCGAGCAACGTCTGGAAATCCCGCCCCCGCTGCGATTCCGCGAGTACCGCTCGAGTCTGACGCGAACCCGGTGTCAGGACACCGACGCTGGGTGTTCGGCATACAACCTGCACTGCTGAGGCTGTCGGCAGTCAATCTGCAGTCTTTTGTGTCAGTGCCGCACGCATGCGTGCCGAATCCGCACATGTGCGCCTTTGTAGAGGAGAGCAACAGTTGAAGGCCACCCTCGTCGTGATCCTCGCGGCCGCGGCGCTGACGGGCGTCGTCAGCCTGGCGCAGGCACAGGAGCCTCCGGACCTGACGTCTCTGAGTCCGGAAGAACTCGCCCACCTCCAGGCCGAGACCGCGTCGCAAACGTCGAAGTACCTCCGGAAGATCACCGACGCGCCAGCGTCGGTCTCGATCGTCACGGCAGAAGAAATCCGCTTGTACGGCTATCGCACGCTCGCCGAAGTTCTGAACTCCGTGCGAGGAATCTCCATCTCGTATGACCGCAACTACACCTATCTGGGATTCCGCGGCCTTTCGAGGCCAGGCGATCTGAACACGAGGGTCCTCATCCTGATCGACGGACACCGCCTGAACGACAACGTGTTCGACTCCGCTCTCATCGGCGACGAATTCCCCGTGGACATGGAGAACGTGGACCGGGTCGAGATCATTCGCGGGCCCGGCGCAGCCCTGTACGGTACGGGCGCGTTCTCAGCCGTCATCAGCGTCATCACCAAGCGCGCCGAGCAGGTGAACGGGCTCGAGGCCATGGCATCGCTCGGCACGTTCGACACGGGGCGACTGAGGATGGCTTGGGGCAACACCACTGAAAACGGTTTGCATTTCTTCCTCTCCGGCTCCACGGCCGCCAGCGCCGGTAACTCGCAACTCTACTTTCCAGAGTTCAATGCGCCGGCGACCAACTTCGGCATCGCCGATGGTGCCGACGGGCAACGGGTCGACCATCTGGCGATGAACCTGGAGATCGGCCACTTCAGCGTGCAGAGCGTGTACGGGTCGCGCCTGAAGCACGTCCCCACCGCTTCGTTCGGCACGATCTTCAATGATTCGCGGACGCGCACGCTCGACGAGCGAGCGTACGTCGATGTCCAGTACGCACGCGAGCTCGGACAGCGCTCCGACATCGTCGCGCGGGCGTACTGGGATCAATATAACTACGATGGCTGGTACCCGTTCGGGAACGACGGCGGTGCCCCGACGATGAATCTCGACCATGCGGACGGTTCGTGGGTGGGAGGCGAATTCAACCTCGCGCATCGTCTGTCGACGAGGCACCGGGTGACGACCGGCGCCGAGTATCGTCAGAGTCTGCGGCAAAATCAGCTCAACTACGACGCGCCGCCGTCCAACGTCGTGTACCTCGACGATCGCCGCCAGTTGACGACGTGGGCCGTGAATCTTCAGGACGAGTTCACGGTGAACCCGCGGCTGCAGATCAACGCGGCGGTCCGCTACGAGAGCGTGCCCACCGGGAGCCCGCGCGTCACACCCAAGATCGGCGTGATCACCCACGTGAGCGCAGCGACCACCGTAAAGCTGCTCTTCAGCCGCGCGCTTCGCAGTCCGAGCGTGTACGAGCGGTTCTACCAGTCGCCGCCGAACTACATCAGCAACCCTTCGCTCGCTCCCGAGCGGATCCAGAGCTTCGAGGCCGCGGTCGAGCACGCGATCTCCCCCTGGGCGCACGTCAGCGGATCGCTGTTTGCCAATCGGCTGGATGGACTGATCATCTCCAGGTCCGACGAGGCCGGCCAAGTCCAGTTCGTCAACGGCCTCGATGCCAACGCGCACGGCTTCGAGGTCGCATGGAGCAGTCGCTCGCGGGCCGGCGTGCTCGCGCGCGCCAGCTACTCCGGCCTCTGGTATTCGAATACACAGGCCGGGTGGTTCGGCGGCGAGCCCATGGGACTAGCGAAATTCAACGTGGGATTGCCGCTCGAACGGCTTCGCGTGACCACGGGACTCTCAATCCAGGTTGAGGGAACGCGCTGGACGCACACTGGAGAGGCGCTTCCGCCCGTGGCCGTGACCAACTGGACCGTGGTGCATCGGCTGGGGAGAAATGTCGAGATCGACGGCTCGATTTACAATCTGTTCAACGTCCGCTATAGCGAACCAGCGTCGACCGATCACGTGCAGGGCGGCATTCCGCAGGATGGCCGGCAGATTGCCGTGAAACTGCTATGGCGCATTCATTGACGCGGTCCGCCGCTCGAGCCTGTTTGCGTCGGCTCGCCACGACGTGTGTCCTGACCGTGGGGCTGGTATCCATTTGGATCGGGCCCGCCAACAGCCAGTCGAACGTGACGAGGCAAGAAGACATCAAAGCGACGTTCTTGTACAACTTCGCCAAGTTCGTTGAGTGGCCGCAGAGCAGCTTTGTTGATGCCGTGGTCTCGTTCCGGATCGAAATCATCGGACGGGATCCATTCGATGGCCGGCTCGATCAGATCGTGATCGGAAAGAGGGTGCACGACAAGCCAATCGAGGTCATCCACTCGCTTGAGGGCGCATACCCCGGGCTTGTCCACATCGCGTTCGTGAGCGCGTCCGAAGAGAAGCACCTGGACTCGCTCCTGAAGACCTATCGCCGCCACGATGTGCTCACCGTGTCGGACATCGCGGATTTCACGCGGCGCGGCGGGATGATCGGCTTCGTCACGGAACCCGGAGCCGTGCGTTTCAGATTCAACCAAGCGGCTGTGGAGCAGTCTCAACTGCGCGTGAGTTCACGGCTGCTCGCGCTGGGGGTGCCACCAACCAAGGTGGGACGCTGACTCTGCGCGGACATAGCAAACTGCAAGTTCTGCTGTAATCTACGAAGAGAACGGGAAAGACACCGCAGGTCGACCGGCGAAACATCGCCGCACTGCTGATTCACGCGTACCCCTCGTTTGCTGTGGCGTTGGGATTGGCCCTGGTCGGCGCGATGGCGGGCCCAGCGCTGAGCGAATGGAAAGACGCGAGGCATCAGCGAAAATCCGCGCCGGAGAGTAATCTCTAGCAGCGCGCTTTTGTGGTATTTGGTGTCAATGCGATCGCTTGCATCCCATCGCGTCGTCAACATCGCCGACCTGCGGCGGCTCGCCCAGCGCCGCCTGCCCCGCATCGTGTTCGACTACATCGACGGCGGCGCCGACGCCGAGGTCACGCTGCGCGAGAACAGCCGGGCGTTCGACGCCGTGACGTTTCGTCCACGCTGCGCCGTGGCGACCGGCACGTGCGACCTGCGGACCACGGTGCTCGGCACGAGGCTCGAGATGCCGCTGCTGCTGGGCCCCGTTGGCAGCACGCGCATGTTCTATCCGCATGGCGAAGCGCTTTCGGCGCGCGCCGCCGGCGCCGCCGGCACGGTCTACACGCTGTCGACGCTGTCGGGATCGGCGCTCGAGGAAGTCAAAGCCGCGTCCGACGGACCGGTCTGGTATCAGTTGTATCTGCTCGGTGGACATGACGTCGCGCGAGCGGCGATCGACCGGGCGCGAAGGGCCGGCTTTTCCGCGCTCGTCGTCACGATCGACACGCCCGTGGCCGGGTTGCGCGAACGCGACGTGCGAAACGGCACCAAGGAGCTGCTCACGCGCCGCATCTGGTCGATGCTGCCCTTTCTGCCGCAATTCCTCGCGCGGCCGCGATGGCTCGCCGGCTTCCTCGCCGACGGCGGGATGATGGCATTCCCCAACGTGATGCTTCCCAACGGCCCGATGGCGTACGCGGATGTCGGTACGGCGCTGGAGCAGTCGATGGTGTCCTGGCAGGATCTCCGGTGGATTCGGGACGCGTGGAAAGGGCCGATCGTCGTCAAAGGCGTGCACACTGGGGAGGACGCGCGGCGGGCGATCGACGAAGGCGCGGACGCCATCGTCGTGTCCAATCACGGCGGGCGGCAGCTCGATTCGGTGGCGCCGACGCTGAGAGTGCTGCCGGAGGTGGTCGCCGCGGTGAACGGTCGGACCGAAGTGCTCGTGGACGGCGGCATCCGCCGCGGCGCCGACATCGCCAAGGCGCTGTGCCTCGGCGCGCGCGCCGTGCTCGTTGGACGCGCGTATGCCTACGGGCTTGCGGCGGGCGGCGGACCCGGCGTCGCCCGCGCGATCGACATTCTCCGGACCGACCTCGTTCGCACGCTCAAGCTCCTTGGGTGCGCGTCGGTTGCCGGGCTGGATCGCTCGTTCGTGGATGTGCCGATGGACTGGGGATAGTCACCGGGCCACCGACGATGCGGTTTGGGGAGCCGCCCAGTCGCCAGCCAAGATGACATCGGTGACGCGACCGACGCGGATCGTCGCCGAATCGGTCCGCACCGCCACGACGATGGCGTCACCGACGACATCGCGCTTGGCCGTGCCGCGTCCCTGACGGAACAGCGTCAAGCGCTGTCCGACACGGATACCGTGTTCGGTTCCTCGATCGATCACCATCAGTCGCCGCGGCGCGCCCAGCGTCTGCCCCTCATCGGCAAAGAGAATCCGGGCCGCGTCGCGGTACGCGGGGGTTCCCAGAGAATCGGGATCCCGAATAGGTTCCGGTTTGAACGAGGCGAGAAAATCGCCTTTCCTCAGCTCATCGCAGGCATACACCACGACGGCAACCGACGAACGCTCGCCGGCCGCCACGATCTGCAGCAAGCCGGCGGAGTGCTCAGCGACCGCGTCGGCGCTTGCCGCCCCCTGCCCGCGGTAGTAGCGACGGGCGACGAGATTCCGTCCCACCTCCAGGCCGTCGAGCAGACCTCCGTCGATGACGAGCTCCGCGCCCGTTGTGTACAGACCTTTCTGGGTTTCATAGCGGCCCGACCTGATCGTCCCGAGCGACTCTGGTAACGGGCCGGGTTTCGCAGGGCCGCAGATGGAATCGCGATCGTGCGCCGGCACAGGTCTCACCACAGGGGGCGGTGGAACGAATCGCGATGGCGGATCAACCGCCGGCGGCGCGTGAACGACAACCGTCTCCGAAAAGGGGGCCAGCCCCAGACGCTGGACGACTCGCGATTCGGCGCCTGGCTGGACTGCCAGTGCGACGGCCACGCTGGCGAACCCTTCGAGCTGAAACGTGAGAGTGAGGGGTCCCGCCGGCAGCGCACGGAACAGGAAGCCACCCGAGCCGTCCGTTACCGCCGTCGCCAGGAGTCGCCCATCTGTGGCGGTCGCAACGACGATCACGCCAGGCAAGACCCCGCCGGAGTTGTCGGTGACCTCGCCCCGAACCACACCCTGAGCCGGTGGCTCGGCAACGACGGTCGAGCACATGGCCAGGAGCGCAACGATGGCGAGCGTGGCGGCTGTTAGGCGCATCATTGGTATCAGGGGTCTCAGGGATATGGGGGGTATCCGGGCCTCTCGGATCAGCATCGGGTCCGGGCGATCGAAACTTTAGAGCGACACACACACGTGTTATCTGCGAGCTCTGCGCTTGGTGTATCTTTCGTGCCATGAAGGTAGCGCTTGGTCTCGTCGCCGGCATGGTGCTCGCAGCGCCCGCCGCCGTCCAACGATCGCAGCCGCAGACTGCCGCGCCCGGCGCGGCCTGCACGACCGCCACATCCGCGTGCACCGAGTTTGTCCGGCTAGGTGGCGGACCGGCACGCTCGCTGATCTATCGCACCCACTCCCTCGACACGCGGAACGACCGGATCCGTAGCGCGCTGATCATGGTGCACGGCACGAAC
>JADGOC010000173.1 GCA_017883165.1 Acidobacteriota bacterium | reverse complement strand
GAGCGAGTCGGCGCTCGGCCGGCTCGGCCATCCGCGCGACATCGCCAACGCCGTCCTGTTTCTCGTCTCACCGCTGGCGTCGCACATCACCGGCCACGTGCTCGTCGTGGACGGCGGACAGCTCGCCTAAGAGCCCCACTTCGCCGCTCTACCGGTCGAGCACTTCACGGACTTTTCGTCCGAGTGTTTCGGAGGTGAACGGTTTGTGCAGGAACGCGATCCCAGGCTTGAGGACCCCATGGTGGACGATGGCTTCCTCGGTGTACCCAGACATATAGATCACCTTCAGCGCCGGCCGTCGTTCGATCAGCTGCCTGGTCAACTCCGGCCCGCTGGCACCCGGCATCACGACATCGGTCAGGATCACGTCGATGGACGCGTTCCGCTCGAACAGCCGAAGCGCTTCGTCCGCGTTCGCGGCGACCAGCACCGTGTAACCCTGCCGCTGCAGCAGTCTCCTGGCCAGCTCGCGCAGCCCTTCCGCATCCTCAACCACGAGCACCGTCTCTGCCCCGGCACGGGGCCGAGCCACCGGCACCGGCGCTGCGACCATCTCCGCGGCATCCGCCCGTGGGAAATACACCGTGAACGACGTGCCCCTGCCGATTTCACTGTCGACGTCGACGCTTCCGCCACTCCGCGCGACGATGCCGTGGACGGTCGCCAGGCCGAGCCCCGTGCCTCTGCCAGCCTCCTTGGTGGTGAAGAACGGCTCGAACAGGCGAGCCTTCACCTGCGGCGTCATACCGGTTCCCGTATCGGTCACCTTGAGCACCACGTAGGGACCCGGCTTCACCGAGAAGTGCGTCGACGCGTAGTGTTCGTCGAGTTCGACGGCGGCGGTTTCGATCGTCAACGTGCCGCCTTTCGGCATGGCATCCCGCGCGTTCACCGCGAGGTTCATGACGATTTGCTCCACCTGCCCGCGATCGGCCTTCATGGGCACCAGCCCGGGCCGGAGGCCCAGCACGACCTTCACGTCCTCCCCGATGAGGCGACCGAGCATGGCCCGCATGTCGGCCACGACCACGTTCAGGTCGAGCAGTGCCGGCTCGATGATCTGCTTGCGGCTGAATGCGAGCAACTGGCGCGTGAGCCCAGCGGCCCTCATGCCCGCCTTCTGAATTTCGACCATGTCTGCCTGGCGCGGATCGTTCGGATCGAGATCGGCCAGCAACAGCTCGCAGTACCCCAGCATCACGGTCAGCAGATTGTTGAAGTCGTGCGCCACGCCGCCGGCCAGCCGTCCGATGGCTTCCATCTTCTGCGCTTGGTGATACTGCTCCTCCAACGTGCGGCGTTCGGTGACGTCCAGGGAAATGCCGACGGCGCGCACTGGTTCGTTGTGCTCGCCGAGGAGGACGCGGCCCGCGCCGTTCAGCCATCGGACCGTGCCGTCAGGCCAGATCGTCCGATAATGTATGAAGAAATCGGTGCCGAACCGGTTCGCCTTTGCCATCGTCTCGAACAACACGTCGCGATCCTCAGGATGAATCCGCTCGACGAACGCTTCGAGAGTCCCGCCAAATGTTCTCGGTTGCAGGCCGTGCTGGGATTCGAGGATCTCGGACCACCGCAGCACGCCGGTCGGGTTGTCCAGGTCCCAGATCCCGACGCCCGCCGCCTCCAGCGCAAACCGCGTGCGCTCTTCCGCCGTCCGCAGTGTCTCGACGGCCTGATTCCGCTCGGTGATGTCGGTGCCGGAACTCAAGGTGCCGGTGACGTACTCCGTGTCATCCCGCAGCGTCGTGTTGCGCCATTCGATCATCCGTTCCTCGCCCGACTTGGTGAGGATCGGGTACTCGACGATGGACAGATCTCCGCCGAGCAGGTTATGGAACTTCTGTCTCACTGTGTCCCGTACCCGGGCCGGTAGACAAATCTCGAACCAGTCGCGCCCGAGCCACTCGTCTGCGGTTCCTCCCAGGATGTCGCATCCCTTGCGGTTGATCAGCGTGATCCGCCCGTCCATGTCCAGCGCGAGCAGCATGACTTCGGCCGCGTCCAGGTATCGCTGCGCCCGGTCCCGCTCATGGCGCAGGGCCGATTCCGCCTGTTCGCGCTCGAGGATCTCGTGCTCGAGCTCGTAAATGCGGCCGACCTGTCCCGCTAGCGCCACGACCAGGTCTTCATCGTCCTCGGTGAAGGTCCGTCCCTCATTGCCGACGAGACAGATCCAGCCGTAGACATGGGCCTGGGACGCGATGGGTGCGGCGAGAAATGCCTGAACTTCCGGATGGAGCGAGGGGAGTTGCAGTCCGGCCGGATCGCCACCAGGATTGTCGCCACGCAACGTCCGTCGCTCGGCGACGACCCTGGCGAGCATACCCGGGACGACGTCACCGGTCTTGATCCAGTTGGCAGCGTCCAATCCAAAGGTGAAGAACCGTCGCAGCGTTCGGTCGTTCCGATCGAGGATGCCGAGCGTGACATACGTCGCGCCGAACAGGTCGTGCACGGCGGCGCACACGTCTTCAAGCAGCCGATCGGTATCCCGCTTGGATGCCAGATCCAACCCGATGTTGATGAGTGCCCTCAACCGCGTGTTGGCGACTCTCAGATCCCCGGCCCTCTCCGAGAGCTTGTCGGTGAGCAGCCGAAGATGTTCGCGGTCGGATTCTGTCGTGAGCGGAGAGGCGTCCGCCGGCATCCCCGACTCCGATGTGCCGGAGAGCACGCGGGCGACGATCGCCAGCACCTCCTCAGGCTTTGCGGGTTTCGTCAGGACGTAGGGCAGGCCGCTGGAGCGCGCAAATGTCCACGCTTCGCGTTCGCCGTACGGCGCGGTGTAGAACAGCACGGGAATCCGGCTGGCGGCCGGATCGAGACGAAGCTGTCTGACGAACTCATAGCCGTCCATCACCGGCATGAGCACGTCGGTAATCACCAGATCGGGATGCTCGGTCTGGACGGCGGCAAGTCCCTCGCGGCCGTCCGCCGCCTCAAGGAGCCGGTGTCCCTGGCCGCGCAGCAGCGTGACCAGGAACCTCCGGTGGGCCGAGAGGTCGTCAACGATCAGGATGATCGCCATGCCCAGCCTTGAACATACACCCGCGGTGGGCGAAATGGGCCGATTAGGATTTCAGGCGTCGGTCGCGCTGCAAAACGTGGCTCGTGACACGCCGCTCGGCTTTCGGGTCGAATTGTTCCGAGGCCTGCGCGATGTCGAGAGATTTCCGGTAGAGCGCCGCTTCGCTCAGGATCGCCCTGGCCAACACACGGTGTCGATTGCTGTTTATCGGCGCGCGGGCGAGCTGCTCCTCCAGGTGCACGATTCGCTCGAGTCCGGCTTCGCTGTTGTTGCCCACGCGGCCAGTGTACCGGCCGCTCGCAGTCCGGCGCTGTTCGATAGCGAACACCGGCTGCGCGAGGACTTCACGGCCTGTGATCACGCTTCGGCGAACCCGCGTCATGAGAGCACGCCGTCAATCGTCGCGAGGAACTGCTCGACGTGGATGGGCTTCGACACGTAACCGTCCATCCCCGCCGTCAGGCAACGTTCCTCGTCGCCTTTCATGGCGTGGGCGGTCAGTTGCCGCGGAGCTGCTTGCGGCCCAGCTTTCTGGGAGCCGTACCAGGACTATGCGAGATTTCTTAGCGGAGGATGGTGAGCCAGGAAGGAATCGAACCTTCAACCCGCAGATTGAGAGTCCAATCCTCGCCCCGAAAAAACGCGAACCAATTGAGCGATTTTTATCGGCGGGTGTGCAGAGTGTGACATCTCGCGGCAGATCGCTGCAACCCCCGCCGAGCATCCCGACGCACAAGGCCGGTTCCGCGTGATGACCAACGTTGAGGAGCTTGAACGAAGCGCTGGAATAAGCTGCACGTCCGTTAATAGCCGTGTGGTTGCGTAGACAGCATCGGGTTTCTTGCGGCCGCCTTGTCCGTCTCTTTATTTCTTGCCCAAGTTCTATAGAGGCCAAGATATGCGTAGTTCTCCCTCTGCCCGGCTATGGAATGCCCATACGCAAACAGCAATTGGAGACCGGGTGACTTGAAGTGGTAATAGCCACCGGCGTCGATCAAAGTCGATGAGCCTGTGTGAGGCGTGCCCAACCCTTCTGCCGCGTGAGCGAAGATTTCAGCCGCAAGCTCAAGCTTCTTTCCGAGTTCACGTTTAGCGAGGAATCCACCGTAAGGAAAGCTACGGTATCCGTCTTGCCTGACGATCGCGTATCCGGCGCCTCCATCGATTGTCCAAGCGCCAAGATCCTTTTCTACCCAGAGCGGAAGTTTGTACCAGACTTGTCCGACGCCAAGCCCTTTGGCAGAACTTCCTGTCGGGATCTCCAGCATAGGGAACGTACCGATCTGCGGACGATGCTTCGTTTGTTTAATGAATCCGTATTTCACGCCCAGTTCCACGTCGTTTAGCCCATAGGCATTGAGTTCTGTTTCACCCGGACCATTCGACGGGCGAACGGCTCCGAACGGCAGGACTGCATGAATCTGCACGTTGGGAACAGCCCCCCAGTTGAATTCAAACGCGGGACCGACCGGGTCAGTTTCTAGCGGGGTGCTACTGACAGTACCGAAAACATAGAACTCGTAATGGTGAAAGTCCACCGGCGTCGGATCGTCAGTCTGATATGGAGGCCCCTGCGCCCACACGCGCGAAGCCGTCAACATGAAAAGCAAGAACACGGTGAGTCTTGAGCGAGGACTGTGACCGATCATCAACCTCTCTGCCTTCTCCACGACGTTGGCCGCGCCACGGCCGTTCCAGATCAGGCGGAGCGCTTCGACGAGGCGATCGATGGCGCGGACATCGTTTGCGGAGAGTGGTGAGCCAGGAAGGAATCGAACCTTCAACCCGCAGATTGAGAGAACGAGTGGTGGCGATCCGCTTCTGTCCACCTCGCATTTTACCGTTGTTTCCACCCGCCAGCGTCTGCTGATTCGTCCGCCGGTTTCCGCTTGCGACTGACCGTTAGTGTGTCAGATAGTGTGTCAACATTGAACGTGAACAACGAGCGCTCGAACGCGGAAAGGCCCGGTAAGACAAGATGACGAAACCCATGCCCTTATTTCGCTCTGCCCTGTTCACTCTGAGCCTGGCACTGGCAGCGACCGGCGCCATGGCCCAGACCGCTCAGACGACCAAGCCGTTCGAGCCGGTGGTGTTTCAGCCCGGAAAGGACGTCGTGTGGGTGCCGACGCCGCAAGCCCTCGTGGACAAGATGCTCGACATGGCGAAGGTCACGCCGCAGGACATCGTCATGGATCTCGGATCGGGCGACGGCCGCACGGTGATTACCGCCGCCAAACGGGGCGCGCGCGCATACGGCATCGAATACGATCCCGACATGGTGGAACTGTCGAAGCGCAACGCGGCGACCGCGGGCGTGTCGGACCGAGCCACCTTTGAAAAAGCCGATCTGTTCGAAACCGACTTGTCGAAAGCCACTGTGATCACGCTGTTCCTCCTGCCGTCGATCAACCTGCAGCTCCGACCGAAGATCCTCGACCTCAAGCCCGGCACCCGCATCGTCTCCGACACGTTCACCATGGCCGACTGGCAGCCTGAAGAGAAGGCAACGATCCCGAACTGCGACCACTGGTGCGAAGCCCTGTTCTGGATCGTGCCGGCCAAAGTCGAAGGTACGTGGCGGGTGCCGCAGGGCGACCTGACGCTGAAGCAGACGTTTCAGATGCTGACAGGGACGCTCGCGTCGGCGCCAGTCACGGGGCAGCTACGCGGAGAGCACATCACTTTCAACGCCGGCGGTGTGGAGTACACCGGCCGCGTGAACGGCAACACAATCGCGGGGACGTCCATGCAAGGCGGCCGGTCCACGCCGTTCACCGCCACGAAGCGCTAAATCGTTTTGTTGGTCGATTCAGTCGTCACCTCACCACTGTACGGGCTTCGATGTTCTACCGTGTGGGTGTATCGCGGCTTCAAGACTACGAAACCAAACACGTAGAGAGGCGTGAGTGGTTTGCAAGTAAGTCCGCGCCGCTCTGCCCGACGTGGCGCCCAGTCGGGAAAGTGCAAGGTCAATATGCGATTGCGGCTGAACGCCTGGCATCTCCAGGAAGACGCCGCGTCGAAAATGGACGCGATTCTCTCGAGAGCGGGATCGTAGTGTGTCAGTTAGTGTGTCAAACGTCTGATCAGCCACCTGAATTTGATTAGGATTTCAAGAAATCAAAGGAAAAGGTGGTGAGCCAGGAAGGAATCGAACCTTCAACCCGCAGATTAAGAGTCTGCTGCTCTGCCAATTGAGCTACTGGCCCCGATGGGGGAAAGACAAACGCTGATTCTAGCATAGCCGTCCGCGTCCTTGCCTGTCGGGCGAGGCGTGGACTACACTCTGAGTTTCGAAGACGCGCCCGTAGCTCAGATGGATAGAGCGACAGGCTTCGAACCTGTAGGCCGGGGGTTCGATTCCCTCCGGGCGCACGACTCCTTTTCAAAAACGCGGTCCAGCAGCCGTCCATAGTCGCCGTCGAAGGTGTCCTCCGGGCCGATGTTCCCGCAGCCTGTGATATCGCCGGGGACGATCCACGTCGGGCGCTCGACGGCAATGCCCGTAAACAGCTTGTCAAACCTCGTCGGTCCCGCAAAGTCGTAGCCATCCACCTCGACGCTGATCTCGTTGACGCGCGGCGTGAAGGTCAACCGGCCGCGCAGAATACGCTGGAGCACGGTGCGCGCCTGCGTGGTCGATTGGCGTATGAGCCGTCGCCTCGGCCAGCCGGTTGGCTTCGGGCGTCAGGGCGTGCTCTTCGATGGACTGGAGCACGGCCTCGTTCATGTCGGAGACCGGCATCCGGAGGCTTTCGCCTCGGGCTTAGTCACCACTCGTGTTATCAGGAGCAGCGAGGAGCCGCCGCTTTCAATTTTCAACAGCTACTGGGACATCTCCGGTCTTTGGTCGCCGATGAAGTAAGCCACGCGGAACAATGTGTCCAGTAGGCTCGGCATCATTTCCCCGAACCGAGGATACTGCTCGACGAAGCCCTGAAGCGCGTCCGCCTCAGTCCTCAGTGAGTATTCATGGTTCATATAGACAAGTGCCCATCGTGGCCTACTCCTTCCGCTTGCGCGTTCGCGCGCGCTTGCGGTCCGCTTTCATGACGCCCTTCGATTCCAGCCAAGCCCGCAAGGCCCGCCGGATCTGCTCCGAGAAGGGCACGCCCTCCCGCTCGCGAAGCGACGCCATCGCGTCGAACGTGTCGTTGTCGGGACGGAACGTGATGATCTTGTCTCTGGGTGCCATGACGTAATTAGTGTAATACGAATACCACAGGCCTGAGAGGAAGAAACGAACCGCAGACCTTTGGACGGGAGCAAGGAGAGCATCTCTTCGACGACGGGATTACCTCCGCCGTGTGGTGACATGGCAGTCTCAGCCGAGTCAAACGCTTCGCGATCCGCGGGTGCGTCGGCTCGTTGACCAAGACAGTCAGCGAGAGAACGCCGCACGAACGGAGACATACGTCGCACCAAGCAGACTTAAGGTGCCGTGGAGAACGGCTTCTGGGCGGCTTCCACAGTCGGTGTGACCGTTACTGGAGCAATTCGGCCCGCGGTCCAAGGCATGGCTCTTGCTCGCGTGGACGTATGGAGTGAACACGCTGATGAGGATGAAGACACACGCAAAGCGGGTCATTGTGGCAGTGGTAGCCGTAGCTGCCCTGCTCACGGTTGTTCCGACGAG
>JADGOC010000172.1 GCA_017883165.1 Acidobacteriota bacterium | reverse complement strand
GGCGAGGCCGAAGAGCTCCTGCAGCTTCACCGACGCCGTCACACTTCCATCGTCGCCATATTCGAGACGGACGGATCGGCCGCTCGGCACCGGGATGGTTTCCGGCGCCTCGCGATCGAGCGCGCGCACGACCTCTGACGGCAGCGCGGTCGCGAGGGTGATGTCGCCGAGCGATCGCGCGTCCACGGCCGCGGCGGCGATCGTCTCCCTGAAGCGGATGTCGTTGATGTCGCCGATGTCGCGACCCGCAAATCGCAGCCGGCGAAGCAGCTCCTGATCCGCCGCGCGCGGGCCGCGCGCGATCCAGGCGTCGGCCAGCAGCCGAGCTCGTGCGGTCGCGTCCGGCGTCGCCGATCGTTCCGCGAGCACGAGCGCATCGTAGCGGTCGACCACCGACGCTTTCACCGCTTCGGACGCGGAATCGAAGCGGTGGACGATGTCGGTCGCCGTCGGCTGCAGCCACTCGCGCTCGACGCGGCTCGCCACGCGGATTCTCGCGTCGGGCTCGTTCGGCCGGTTCGAGAGCTGAACGTCCAGCGCGGCCACGAACTCAAAATCGCGCACGCCGCTCTCGGGCGCGATCGCAGCGCCCGCCCCTGATGCCAGGCGAACGCGCGGCGACCCGGGCTCCCGCCGCTGCGCGACGCGATCGGGATAGCCGGTGAGCACGGCGCGGCGGAACTCGGCGTCGCCAAGCTCACCGCCCGGCAGGGTATGCTTCGCAAGCTCTTCAATCTCGCGCGCGATCCGCTGCACATGGGGAGGCACGGCTCGCCATTCGTCGATCGCCGACAGCAGGTCGGACGTCGTCGATGCCGCGCGTGGTGCGAGGAAGTGACGCTCGGACAGGAGCGCGCACGCCTGCGCCATCGCGCGCGCGCCGCCGGCAGCCACCAGCATCCGTGCGAGCCGTGGATGCAGCGGGATGCGCTGAATCTGCCCGCCGATCGCCGTGAGCCGGCCGTCCCGCACCGCGCCCAGCCGATCGAGCAGCGCCAGCGCGGCCTCGACGCCATCCTCCCGCGGCGGCTCGAACCACTCGAACCGGCGCGGATCGCCGCCCCACGCGATGACGTCGAGCACGGTCGCCGACAGATCGATGCGATGGATCTCCGGCTCGCGGCGGGGCCGCAGACGATCGCGCGCGTCCCACAGGCGCCGCACCAGTCCCGGCGCCTCGCGCCCGGCGCGCCCGGCTCGTTGATCGGCGGCGTCCTCCGTGATGCGCTCGAGCGCCAGGCTGTCGATCCCGCGCGCGGCGTCGTATCGCGCGACTTTGTGCAGCCCGGAATCGACGACCGCGGTGACGCCCGGCACCGTCACCGAGGTCTCCGCGATGTTGGTGGCGACGATCACGCGCCGGCCCGAGGACGATGGCCGGAGCGCGGCGTCCTGGGCGGCGGCGTCGAGCGAGCCATGCAGCGGCACGACGCTGACATCCTGCGCCGTTGCGTGCAACTCGATTTCGGCGATGGCTCGCCGAATTTCTTGTGCGCCAGGCAGAAAACACAGAACGTCCCCGCTGGTGGCGCCGAGCAGGCCGGCCGCCGCCGCGGCCACCGACTCCTGCGGCGCGTAGGCCACCTCGATGGGATGCTGCCGCCCCGGCACGTGGACGATCGGGCAGCTGTCGAGAAACGCCGCGACCGGCGCGGCGTCGAGCGTCGCCGACATCACGACAATTCGGAGATCGTCGCGGGCGCGCCAGGCCTGTCTCGCGAGCGCGATCGCCAGATCGGCGTGGATGCTGCGCTCGTGAAACTCGTCGAGGACGATCGTGCGGAAGGCCGAGAGGAGCGGATCCTGCTGGAGCCGCGCGGTGAGGATGCCTTCGGTGGCGACGAGCAGGCGCGTCGCGGGTCCGAACCGCCGCTCGAACCGGATCTGCCAGCCGATCTCGGCGCCGATCGTCCAGCCGCGCTCGGACGCAATACGCTGCGCGACGGCGCGCGCGGCGACGCGGCGCGGCTGCAGCAGCACGACCGGGCCGTCCGGCACGAGCGCGGGCGGCACGCGCGTTGTCTTGCCGGCGCCCGGCGGCGCGGTGACGATGACCGCGCGCGATCGGCGAAGCACCGCGACGATTTCATCGACGAACGAATCGACTGGAAGCGGGATCATCGGCACGTCCAGCTGAAGCCGGACGCTACGTCTCGATGGCGATCCCGATCGGGCAGCTGACTCCCGTTCCGCCGATCCCGCAGTAGCCGCCGGGATTCTTCGCGAGGTACTGCTGATGGTAGTCCTCGGCGTAGTAAAACTCGGGCGCCGCGAGAATCTCGGTCGTGATCGCGCCGAGGCCGGCCGTCGACAGCACCGCTTGATACGCGTCGCGAGAGCTCTCGGCCGCGCGCCGCTGGGCGTCGTCAACGCAGTAGATGCCGGACCGATACTGCGTGCCGACGTCCCCTCCCTGCCGCATCCCCTGGGTCGGATCGTGATTCTCCCAGAACACCTTGAGCAGATCCTCGAAACGGATCGCTTTCGGATCGAAGACCACCAGCACAACCTCCGCGTGCCCGGTCATGCCCGAGCACACTTCGCGATACGTCGGATTGGGCGTCGGTCCGGCTGCGTACCCGACCGCGGTGGAGTAGACGCCAGGCAACTGCCAGAACTTGCGCTCCGCGCCCCAGAAGCATCCCATCGCGAACATCGCGCGCTCGAGGCCCGCGGGGAACGGCGCTTCGAGGCGATGGCCGTTGACGAAATGCTCCTCAGGCACGTCCAGACTCTCTTCGCGTCCCGGAAGCGCTTCAGCTTTCGACGGAATCTTCAGCGGCTTTGAAAACATCGCTGTCGCCCTTTGCTCATGCGCGCGCCATCTTGATGACCGCGAACGTCGCGCCCTGGTGGTCGGCGAGCACGGCGAAGCGGCCGACCTTGGGAATATCGGTCGCCGTCACGTAGATCCGGCCGCCGAGCTCTTTCGCCTTGGCCACGGCGGCGTCGCAGTCGGCCACCTCGAAATACGGCATCCAGTACGGCGGCGCGTTGCCCATCTGCGGCATCATCGGCATCATGCCGGCCTGCGACGCGCCCTGATTGCTGAACTCGGTGTACTCCATGCCGGCGTCGGTGCCGGTCTTCGCCGTCCATCCAAAGAGAGACGTGTAGAACTTCTCCGCAGCCTTCGTGTCGCGCGTCGCGAGCTCGGTCCAGCCGAGAGCACCCGGCTCGCGGAGCAGCGCGGCGCCGAAGTGCCTGCCCGCCTGCCACACGCAGAACGTCGCGCCGGTCGGATCCTGAAGCACCGCCATGCGCCCCACGTCCATCACGTCGAACGCGGGAGACAGGATCTTTCCGCTGAGCGCTTGCGCTTTCTTCACCGCATCGTCTGCATTGGCGACGGCGATATAGGAATTCCAGTGCGCCGGCACGCCGTGTTGACGCTCTTCGGCGCGCATCGAAGCAGCCGCGCCGACGCTCTTGCCCTTGATGTTGAACATCGAATACGTCTCGTTCGGGCCGATCGGCGACTCGACGACGTCCCATCCGAGCAAGGCGCAGTAGAAGGCGACGGCGCCCTTCTGGTCGGTCGTCGCAAGCTCGGGCCAGCAGAACGTTCCGGAAGGGTGTGATGAGAACTCAGGCACGGCGCGATCCTCCTTGGTAGTGGAAGAAGGCAATCTACCACGGAGGGGAGCGCGCGTGTCTACTTGCGGACGAAGAGCTGCATGCGCGGGAACGTGAACGTGCCGGCCACATCGTCCACGACGTTGACCTGACACGTGTAGAGGCCCGGCGGCAGAGAGGCCGCGGGCACATCGAACTGGAAGACCGCCGACTTGCGATCGGCGGACGTGAGCTCGGTCGTCTCGACGAGCGGCGTCTCGAAGGCGCGCACCTTCCCGCGGAAGAACGCGATGCTCGTCATGACCTTGATGCCCGGCTTCGAGGGCCCGCCCGCGGCGGCCGGGGCGCTTTTCGGGTCGTAGACTTCGTAATAGAAGTAAAGATGCTGGCCCGGCGATACCACGTGCGTCACGTTCGGAACGAGCTCGCGGCCGTTGTTGACGAGTGGATTGAGCGCGTTCTTCCCGGCCCCTTGCTGCAGGCTCGTGCCGACGATGATGGAGCTCATCTTCACCGTGTCGGTCTTCAAGTCAGGAACGATGATGTCGGTTTCGTACGACCCCATCGTGCCGTTCTGATTCTCACGCACCACGACCTTGACGTGAAACTTGCCTGGCGCGAGCGGCATGCCGGTTTCGTACTGCACCGTCTTCTTCTTCAAGTCCTCGTTGACGTCGAGTGCGATCTTCACGGTGTCGCTGACCCGGCCGACCGGTCGATTCTGCGCGTCGCGGACGACGGCGAGGACGTCAATCGTCGACTTGTTCCTGTCGGTCGCGTGCGTGAACGGCACCTGATAGCCTGGAATGACGACTGACAGCGGCACGAAGAACCGGTTGTCGCTCAATCGGAAATACGCGGGCGACACGTACACGGTGAGGTCGGTCATCGACAGATCCGACAGCAACTGATCTTGAAGCTGTTGCGCGCGATCGTCCTTCGTGGCGTGCGCGAAATCGCGCGGCGCGTAGTACCCCGACCGGTTTTCGAGCTTCAGGTCGGTCCGCTTCGCCAAGCGTACCTTGATGCGCCGGTAGCGCCCGTCGCGCGCGGGGTTCGTGCTCGAGTATCCGAGAATGTAGTACGCCGACGTGTCGGCGACGACGCGCTGGAAGACGTCGCCGAAGGTGTTCGAATCGAAGAACGCGCGGCCGCCCGTGTCCTCCGCCATCGTCGACAGGGTGTCCTGCGTGGCGGCCATCCGGTCGAACTGGCTCGACACCGACGCGCCCGAGAACGCCGCGCGCCCCCGCGTGCTCGCTTGCGTGGCGTCGCCGCCCGGCACCTGGGCCTGCAGCCCACGCATGTCGGCCGCGTAGATCGAGACGTTGGCGCGGTTGGCGCGATCCACCGTGCGGCGCAGCTCCACCTGGTTGTCGCTGCCCGACTGGCTCATGCCGCTGCTGAAATAGATGACCGACTTCTTCTGCTCGATACCCGACAGCGCGTCCGACAGCGTCTGCAGCGCGTCGAGGCGGCGGTCGGTGTTGAAAATGTTGAACTCGGTGTCGTCGGGCGTGAAGGCGGCGCCGGTGTCGGCGGTGCCTTCGGCGTCACCGGTCCCGCCTTCTTCGAAGCCCTGCCCGCTCGCTCCGCTGAAACGGTCGACCACATCGTCGATCACCGTCTTGTCGGCGGTGAAATCCTGATCCACCTTGAACGCGGTCGAAAATGAAGCGACCGCAATGAGATCGGAGGACGCGAGCTTCGCGTCCACGTAATCGTGCGCCGACTTGACCGCGCGCTCGAGCTCCTCGGGCTGCATCGAGCTCAAGTCGAAGAACAGCACGATGAGCCGGCGGCCGTGCATGTCGACCTTCGAGGGCTCGACCGGTACGGGCGCCGGCGCCACCACGGCCGTCATCGACGCCGGCAGCGTCTTCTCGAGCACCGGCGCGGCCGGCGCGGCAGCCATCGCGGCGTCGGCGCGATCCAGCTCCTCGAAATCGAAGCTCGAGACCGACTGCGGTTTGTCGTCTTCGACAACGGCGAAGTCGTCCTTCGTCAGGTTGCGCACGACGTTGCCGTTCTTGTCGCGCACGATGACGTTGACGAGGACCAGTTCGGTCTCGGCGCGGAATACCGGCCGCTGGCGGGACGCCTGCTGCGCGCGCGGAGACGCCGTGCCGAACACGACCGCCCCGACCATGAGCGAAGTGAGAACAGCTGATTTCATCATCTAGAACCGGAAACGGGTCACGACCTGCACGCGCCGCATCGCCCGCACGCCCGTCACCTGGCCGAAGGTCAGCGAGTTGACGACGGTATCAATCGTCGAGTACTGGACGGTGTTGAAGACGTTGTTGGCAGTGATCTGAATCGACATGCCGCGAGTGGTCCCGAACGACAGGTTGCGCGTGAGGCTGAGGTTCATGTTCGACGTCCCCGGCCCGATGATCGTGTTGCGGCCGGCGTTGCCGAACGTCCCGGGCGCGGGAACCGAAAATGCCGCGGTGTTGAAGAAGAGCGCCGTCGTCGGATCGCTGACCGTGATCGGCTGGCCGTTGTAGTTCGCCCGCAGCGTGCCGCTGGTGCCGCGGGCCACGTCGGTGGCGCTGGCGAGGACGCGCGCCGTGAACGGCGTCCCGGACGCGAACTGCACGCTGCCGTTGAATACCCAGTTGCCGAGGATCGCCGCGCCCGCGCCGTTGTTGAGCCACGGCTTGTTCGCGCCGAAGGGCAGCTCGTAGGTGAAATCGCCGGACGCGCGGTGGCGCTGATCGAAGCTCGAGAGGCCGCGCTCAGCCGCGAGATCCAGATCGTTCTGCGCCACGACGCCGCTGCCGCCGCCGATGGACGAGGCGTTGTCGATCGATTTCGAGAGCGTGTAGTTGGCGCCCGCCGCGATCCCCTTCGTGAGACGCTTGCGGACGCGAAATGACACCGAGTGCATAATCGATTCGCCGCCCGACGATTCCCAGATGAACGGCTGGACGCCGGCGATGCGCAGGCCGTCCGGGCCGCGGTTCGGCGCGCGCAGCAAATCAAGATTAGCGCCGCGCGTGCCGACGTAGGTGATGCCGGTCGACACTGTGCGGATGAAATCGCGCTGCACGTCAAGGTTCCAGATCTGCACGTACCCCAGGCGGTAGTTCGGATCGACGGCGAACGTGTTGGTCGCGCCCGGCACCACGGTCTTCAGAACCGTCTCGAGCGGCACCGGCGTCGCCAGCGTCGTGAGCACCTGCTCGCTCGACGCGAACGGCGGCTGCGCGGCGAGCTGCGCCGCGATGCTCGCATACGTGCTGTTGCTGTAGTTGATGCCGTAGCCGGCGCGGACGGTCGTCGACGGCTTCGGCTTCCAGGCCATACCGATGCGCGGGGCGAGCCCGGCCCGGAACGGACGGACGATCGTATCGGGCAGCGCGCCGGAGAACGGGCCGGTCTGCCCGGCCAGCGTTGGGGTCGCCGCCGAGAAGTCCGCCGGGACGTCGAGCGTGGCGAGGCGGTTACTGGCCTCCGAATACGGCGAGTAGTACTCGTAGCGCAGGCCGGCGTTCACCGTCACCTTCGAGCTGGCGCGCCAGTCGTCCTGGAGGAACAGATCCCACGACGTTTCGCGGAACTGCTCGAAGCCCGGGCCGAACTGCGCGGTCGCCTGCTGCGGGAGCCCCAGCAGGAAGTCGCCGAAGGCGCTGCCGGTGTAGAGACCGGTGAAGACGAAGTTGCCGCGCGGATTGGAATCGATCCGGCTGTCGGCGCGGATGCTGCGGAAGTCGCCGCCGAAGTGCAGCGTTTGCTTGCCCTTCGTCTTCGTCATGTTGTCGCCGAACGAGATCGTCTGATCGGTGCGCGTCGAGGGAGTCGTATCGCGCAGGCTGATGTTTCCCCCAATGGACAGCGACGGCGCGCCCCAGTCGAACGGATCCGCCGAGATGCCCTGCAGCCCCGCGTCGCCGGCGATGTTCTGCACGCCGGCAAACAGATTCGTCGTTTCGCTGTGCTGCCGGTTGAAGCCGAAGCGCAACGACGTGAAGATGCCGGCCTTCGTGAACGAGTAGCTGACGGGAATGTCCCACGCGCTGCTCGTCGACGATCCGCCGAGCGTCGGAAACGGATTCGGCGTCGTGTTGTCCGAATGGCGGTAATGAATCGTGAGGTTGATG
>JADGOC010000171.1 GCA_017883165.1 Acidobacteriota bacterium | reverse complement strand
TTGGGATGCCCCAGGTGGCTTGTCGTAGTCGCGAACCGTACGCCCGCCAGAAGCCGGGCCCATGAACGCCCGAGGGGGGCCGAGCGGGCACAAGTTGTCTGCGGCCCGGCTACAGGGTTTGATTGGCCGGCGACGTCCCATGCCACCGAGTCCGCTAACAGAAGACTATCTTGGAAGATGGGCCCGCGGCCGTAGGGCCCATTAATATTAAGGGTCTTCAGGAAGAGCGCCGCGCATATGGACTGCGCGACGAAGAATATCTGCGGCTCAAGATCCTCACCTGCATGCTCCCAGAACTCTGAAATCCCTCTAAATCACCCACTCGATTTCCTGATGAGCCAATATTAATGTGTGACCGGTCTTTGTAAGGCCGAAGGACCGCAATGGGTGTCATCGCGATTCGGCGCCTGAGCGAGTGATACGAAGGAGCCTTGAGCCCACTCCGCGTCTGTGTCCGCCGAGCTAGGAGCATCTGCGCGAATGACTGCTCTTCACAGACACGGCAGACCGGAATGGGTCGTGTGCCGGTGTTCGCGGCCGACGGCCGAGGGGCTGCTGTGCGGCCTACACCTGTCCTTCGGGTCCGGTCGACCGGTATTCGCCGTTCAGCGGTCAGCCGCCGCGGTCCGGTGAGCGGTGCTTGACGGCCAGGTGCTGTCATTCAGGAATCAAGGCGTTCAGGTCGGCAACGACCGCTCCCAAGGTACAGCAGTCGTAGCTCGGCGTCCCAGCGCGGCGTCGACATCTCAAGGCCGTCACTCACGGACTTGTCGTGGCCATCGGCATCGGTGGCCTTTCGAACGTCCGTAGACAGAGGCGGCGAACTCGCGCAGCCAATCCGGAGTCTTCAGGCGAATTCGAATCGATGAGCCACTCATCGACCGGTCAGCAGGCGCGCGCCGCCCCGATCGACCCCGGCCGTCAATCGATCGTGGCTCAAGGCAATCCACCCGCGTTCGAACCTCCGGCCGGTACTTGCGCCGCACGCCGCGCCGCGGCATACGCCTCGACCGTGCGGCGGAATTCGTCTTGTGCTTCGGGCGTGACCTGCGTTCCACATTCGTAGCAGGTGCCGCTCATGCGATCGAACCAGCGGCAGCCGCACTCGTCGCAGGCGAGCTCGGGGGCACCGGACGGGTTCGTGAAGATCATCGGCACGCCCCCATGAACGCGAAGCCGAGCGCGTCGAGCAGCTCGTCGAACCCGCGTTCCTCGAGCACGCAGCGGCGCTTGAGCATGTAGCAGACG
Source organism: Acidobacteriota bacterium (assembly GCA_017883165.1). Lineage (GTDB taxonomy): Bacteria > Acidobacteriota > Vicinamibacteria > Vicinamibacterales > CAVVIG01 > JADGOC01. The sequence continues at coordinate 6,466 of JADGOC010000171.1, read as the reverse complement.
ATGTGGCCCGAGCGGATGCCGGCGCGCAGCACCTCGAACAGCGCGCCGTCGCCCGCCGCCCGAACCTCCGCGAGCGACTCGTCATCTGCCGCGAGGACGATGTCTGCGGCGGTCGCGGAATAGCCCGCGAATGGCGCGATCCACGCGTCGATGCCACGGTCGCCCGCCTCCCAGACGAGGACATGCGTGGGTGCCGAGCGCGCGAGCAATCCGATCCGCGCGCCCGGGTCGAGTGGGGCGAACAGATCGTCGTGACGCTTGGCGGCCATACGCCATGCGTCGGCTGCTGGCAGCGCGGCCGACGCGGCGCCTGGGCTTGCCGTCGGACCGACCCCTTCAGTCACATGCGCGATCACAACCTCACCCCCAGCCTGAAGCCCTCTTGGATGGCCTGCTCGAGCCCGCGGGGAATCATTGCGTCTCCGACGCCGTGCAGCTCGTCGACCATCCACTCGAACTCGTGGAACAGCGCATGTGCGGGCGCCGCGCCCGCCGCCAGGACGACGCTGTCGGCTTCGATGAAGCTCTCGACACCCTTCGCGCTGCGCACCGTGACGCCGTTGTCGGCCACCTTGACCACCGTCGTCGAGGTCAGGCACGGAATGCCGAGTTCCTCGACCCACGACGCGTGGCGCCACTTGAAGGACGGCTTGACGTCGCCGGCGATCCGTTTGTCGGCCTCGACGACGGTGACCGTGGCGTTGTGGTGCTTGCGCAGCGACTCCGCGATCGTCAGCCCGACCTTGCCGCCACCGACGACGACGACGCGCTGGCCGACCTTGACGCGGCCGTGTGCGACGTCGAGCGCGTCGACCATCTTGTCCGATCCTTCGATGTGCGCGACGCGGCTGCGATCGACCGTGGCGCCGGCGGCGACGACGCAGACGTCGTACTGGTGCAGCACGCTGCGCATGAACTTCGCGTGCACCTCGGTCTTCAGTCGAATCTCGATCCCGAGCTTTTTCGAGACCGCCTCGTAGTGTGAGATCACCGACAGCAGGTCGTCCGGGCGTGCTAGGTCGTTCATCGCGTACGCATAGAGGTTGCCGCCGATCCGCTCCGACTTGTCGAAGACGGTGACGTCGTGGCCGCGCTTCGCGGCGGTGATGGCGCACTCCATGCCGGCCGGCCCGGCGCCGATGACCATCACCTTCTTCTTCACCGCCGCCGGCGTCACCTGGTACTCCGGCTCGACCTCGTGGCCGAGCGCCGGGTTCATCGTGCAGGTGTACGGCAGGTCGCGGAACAGGCGCGACAGGCAGTTCAGCGAGCCGATGCAGCGCCGCACCTCGTCGAGCCGGTCTTCGGCGGCCTTGTGGATCAGCTCCGGGTCGGCCAGCAGCGGGCGGCAGACCTCCCAGTAGTCGAAGATGCCGTCGCGCAGGCAGTCGTCGGCCATGCGCGGGTCCGGAAGCCGGTTGCCGAAGGTGATCAGCGTGCTCGGAAACATCTTCTTCGCGCGCTCGGACAGGTAGTTCCAGTAGCCGGGCGGAATGTCGCGGCCGATCGACGACTCGGGCGCCTCCTGCCAGCCGACGGTGACGCTGATCATGTCGACCCCAACGTCGACCGCCTGCTGCATCAGCTCGAAGCACTCGTCCTCGGTGTTGCCGCCCCACTTATCCATCAGCTCCGCGCCGTTCAGGCGCACGACGAGCGGGTGCTCCGGCGTCGCCTGCTTGATGCCGTCGATCAACTCGCGCATGAAGCGGCCGCGGTTTTCGATCGAGCCGCCGTACTCGTCGCTGCGCTGGTTGGTGAAACGCGAATTGAAGTTCGCGAGCAGGTAGCCCATGAAGCTCGTCACCTCGGTGCCGTCGAAGCCGGCGCGGATCGCGCGCTGCGCCGCCTCGGCGTGCTGGCGGATGCAGTCGCGGATTTCCTCCTTGGTCATCACCTTCGGCGGGCGGAAGTGCGGCAGCGTCTGCGGCACGTCGGACGGCTGGATGCAGTAGCCCAGGTCGATGCCACCGTAGCGCCCGGCATGCAGGATCTGCTGGATCGCCATCGCGCCTTGCGCCTTGATGTCATGCGCGATGCGCTCGAACTGCGGCAGGAACCTGTCGTCGAAGATCGCGACCTGGCGGAAATAGGCCTTGCCCTCGCCGAGCGGATCGGGGTATGCGCCCTGGTTCGTGATGATCCCGCAGCCGGTGCGCGCGATCACGCGCATGCGAGCGATCTCGCGCTCGGTGATGAAGCCGTCGCGCGTGTTGTAGTTCGACACGCAGCAGGCACCATACTTGATGCGGTTCTTGATCTCAAAGCGGCCGAAGCGGCCGGGTTGAAACAAGTGCGGAAGCTTGGCGACGCCGGGTTGCATGTGCTTGTCTCCTGGTTGTGTGGCGAGCGGGAGCGATGCTATTCAATGGGGCGGCCGGCCAGTTCTGGATGCAGCGCCTCGAATGCGCGCGCCAGTCCCGGATCGCGCCGACGTACTTCGGCATGGTCGACTCGACCGGTGCGCGTCATGTAGCTGTACGCCAGCTCGACCGGTGTGAGCGCCGGCACGAGCTCGTCCATGCGCTCGTACCAGCGCAGGCTGGCGTTGGCTGCATCCCAGATCTTCTTCATCGGCGGCAGTCGTTCGGCCTGGAATCGCGCCAACGCCGCCGGCACGTCGTCACCGCACGCGGTGAAGGCCTTGTGCAGCGCCACCGCGTCCTCCATCGCCAGCCGCGTGCCCGAACCGATCGAAAAATGCGCGGTGCGCAGCGCATCGCCCAGCAACACGACGTTGCCGACGCTCCAGCGTTCGTTCCACACCGCCGGGAACTGGCGCCAGATCGAGTTGTTCGACAGGATCGGGTGGCCTTCGAGGTCGGGGGCGAAGACACGCTCGCAGGCTGAGAGGGTCTCGGCAGCGCTCATCCGGTCGAACCCTGCGCGGCGCCACGTTGCATCGGTCACTTCGACGAGAAAGGTGCTGCGGTCGGGGTGGTAGCGATAATGGTGCGCGCAGAAGACGCCGAGCGCGGTTTCGCGGAACGTCAGCGTCAGGCTGTTGAACGCCTTGGTCGTGCCGTACCAGATGAAGCGGTTCGGCCGCCAATCGACCGTCGTGCCGAACTTCGCTTCGTTCTCGCTGCGGATCCACGAAAACGCGCCGTTCGCCCCGACGACGAGATCGGCATCGGCGAATTCGTCGAGCGACGTCGCCTCGGTCTCGAAACGGATCGGCACGCCCAGTCGCTCGACGTACGCGTACAGCAGCGTCAGCAGTTCGAGCCGTCCGATCGACGAGAAGCCGTTGCCGGCGACCGGCACGCGGGTGCCGTTGTGGACGATCGCGATCTCGGGCCAGCTCTCGAAATGCGGCGTCAGGTAACGGTAGAGGTCTTCGTCGTCGGCGCGCAGGAACTCGAGCGCGCGGTCGGAGAACACGACGCCGAAGCCCCAGGTCGCGTCGCGCGGGCCGCGTTCGACCAGTGCGATGTCGTGCGACGAGTCAGTGCGTTTCATCAGCGCCGCGAAGTACAGGCCGGCAGGTCCGGCGCCGACGATCCGGATTTTCATTGGGGTGCGCCTTGCTCTGGCTTGATCGAGGCGTCCGTCATGCACGCGGTGCGCCGCCACTCTCGCTCGCGATCTTCGCGACTATCGACTCGCGCAATTGCCGCTTGAGCACCTTGCCGACCAGGCTGGTCGGCAGCTTGTCGACAAGCTCGAGCCGCTCGGGCAGCTTGAAGCTCGCGATCCGCTGTTGCTTCAGGAACGCGATCAGCTCGTCGAAGGTCAGCGTCATCCCGGGCTTCGTCGCGACGAACGCGCACGCCTTCTCGCCGAAGGTCGGGTCGGGCATCGCGACGAGCGCGACGTGGTGCACCGCCGGATGCTTGAAGATCAGATTTTCGACCTCCTCGCACGAGATCTTCTCGCCGCCACGGTTGATCAGGTCACTCTTTCGCCCCTCGGCCCAGACATAGCGGCCGCGCTTGCGCACGACGTCGCCCATGCGGTAGAAGCCGTCGGGCGTGAACGCCTCGCGATTCTTCTCCGGCGCGCCGTAGTAGCCGCGGATCGTGTACGGCCCGCGGGCAACCAGCTCCCCCGCCTCGCCGTCGGGCAACGCGCGGCCCTCGTCGTCGAGCACCTTGATCTCGTCGGCGTCGCACACCGGCGCGCCCGAGCTCTCGAGCAGCAGCTCGTCCGGATCGTCGAGGCGCGTCATGTTGATCAGGCCTTCGGCGGTGCCGTAGACCTCCTGCGGCACGCAGCCGAATCGCTCGCGGACGCGCTGCCGAAGTTCCGGCGCCAGCCGCGCCCCGCCGTTCTGCATCACCTTCAGCGACGACAGGTCGCAACGGGCCGGCACACCGGACTCCAGCCAGGCGGTGACGAGCGGCACGGCCGCCGGGATCACCGTGACGCGATGCCGCTCGACGAGCGGGAATACCGTGTCGGCATCCATCGCCGGCGCGATCACGACCGTGCCGCCGTAGTAGAAGGCGCCGAGCATTCCCGGCGACGCCAGGTTGTAGTTGTGGCCGAGTGGCAGCACCGCCAGCAGCACGGTGTGCTCGTCGAAACCGGCGGCCTGGGCGCAGGCCTTCGCGTTGAGCACATAGTCGTCGTGCGTGCGCGGGATCAGCTTCGACAACGACGTCGTGCCGCCCGACAGCAGCATCGTCGCGACCTCGCCCGGGTCGACGCGAAGGCCGGCGAGCTCCGCGGCGACCGTCTGCGGTGCCAGCGGTTCGTCGATCAGCGGCTGCAGCGCGCGCTGCCCGTTCAGCGGTTCGCCGAGCACGAAGATCGCCTTCAACGTCGGGCACTGCGCGGCGACCGCCTGCGCCATCGCCCGGTGGTCGAAGCGCTGCAGCACGCCAGGCACCATGCATGCGGTCGCGCCCGAGGCGCGGACGAAGTGCGTGATCTCGGTCTCGCGGTGCGCGCGCAGCGCCATCACGGGGATCGCCCCGATCCTCGTCAGCGCGAGGTACGCGACGACGAACTCCAGCGAGTTCGGCAGCTGCATCACGACGCGGTCGCTGGCGACCAGCCCTTCGCGCTTCAGCCGCGCGGCCAGCCGGTCGACCAGGGCGACGAGCTGCGCATAAGTCACCTTCCATTCACCGTCGACGACCGCGAGCTTGTCGTGTCGCGCCGACGCGCTTGCGGCGACGACCGCGGCGATCGTTCGACCTTCCCACAGCCCGGCGGCGCGGTAGCGCGCCGCGACATCGGGGGGCCAGGGGGTGAATCCTTCGATCATGTCGTCCTCCTCATCGCAGTCGCAGGCCACGCGGGCGCTGCGACTGCGTCGCGGCACTGTAGGCGCATCGGTCGCCGTGAGCGACAAAGAATGCGAATATCGCCGATAGACAAATCGACATCCGCCGAAACCGCCACGAGCAGAATAGGCGTCTGTGCAGGGACCCGATCTCAACCTGCTGGTGGTGTTCAGCCAGCTCTACCAGGACCGCAAGGTGTCGCTCGCGGCGCAGAACCTCGGGCTGTCTCAGCCGACCGTCAGCGCAGCGCTCGCGCGCCTGCGCACGATGATGAACGACGAGCTGTTCGTCCGCACGGCGCGCGGCATGCAGCCGACGCCGCTCGCCGAGCGGATCGCCGCGCCGCTGGGCCGTTCGCTCGCCGACATACGCCACACGCTGGCGACGCAGGCGAGTTTCGACGCGTCGACGGCGACGCGTCAGTTCTCGCTCGCGATGACCGACATCGGCGAGTTCCACTTCCTGCCATGCCTGGTCGCCGCGCTCGAGGCGGCGGCCCCCCAACTGTCGATCAGCACGGTGCGCGGTACCGCGGTCAACCTGAAGTTCGAGATGGAGGCCGGCCGCATCGACCTGGCACTCGGCTTCCTACCCGACCTCGTGAACGGCTTTCATCGCCGCGTCCTCTTCACGCAGCGTTACGTGTGCCTGTACCGTCGCGGCCATCCGATGGCCGAGCGGCCGACCGACCCCGCCGTCTATGCGGCGTGCCAGCACGCGGTCGTCGTATCCGCCGGCACCGGCCACGGCCACGCCGAGCAAGTCGTCGAGCGCAGCGGGCTGAATCGCTTCGTGCGCCTGCGGGTGCCGCACTATGTGGCGCTAGCCGACGTGCTCGAGGCGACGGACCTTGTCGCCACCGTGCCCGAGGCATTCGCGCTGCGCAGCGTGAAGCACTTCGACCTCGCGTACAGCGCCCATCCGATTGAATTGCCGCCGATAGAGATTGCGCTCTATTGGCACACGAAGTATCAGCGCGACCGCGCGAATCGTTGGATGCGCAATCTGATCATCCGGCTCTTCCAGCTCAATGTCGCTGCGGACAACACAAGGTCCGCCGACCGCGACTGAGCGATGGAGTTCACGCCTTGCTGAAGAGGTTCTGCCCGTTCGACGTGAAGGCCGCGTCAAGCCCTAAGAGGGCCGACGAAACGTCGAAGATGGCCTGGGTCGGTCGACCAGCAATCGACTGCTGCCGCCAAGCTCCGATTTGCCCAAGGAGTTCGGCGAGC
>JADGOC010000170.1 GCA_017883165.1 Acidobacteriota bacterium | reverse complement strand
GCGGAGCCGGCCGCGCACGTGCCCGCGGAGGATGCGGTTTTCTTCGACGAGGTAGGCCACCGCCGCCTGCTGCCGCTGGTCGAGCCAGCCGACCAGCGCGGCCAGGAGCATTCGGAAGCACAATGCGTCGAGCACGGCGGGAGAGTCTATACCACCGAGCGGATCTCAGAGCCCCCAAAGACCTTCGGCCGAGCAATGAGACACTACGGGCTCGGCCCACGAATGGGACACTACGCCTTCGCTAAACTGAAAGCGTTTCTCCGCGCCGCGCGGCCACGCACCCTCGATCAGGTTTGCGCGCTCGTCGCCGCCGCGCTCGAATTATTCGCCCTACCGAATGCGTCAACTACGTCCGCCACTGCGGCTATCGAGTCGCTACAGCGCTGTGAAAAACGCTCTAAAGGATTGAGTCGTGTCCATTCAGAGGAACGGATCCCGGTGTGGGGGCGACCCACCGGGTCGCCCCCACACCGGAAATGAATGGTGTCAGAAGCGCAGGCCGAACGCCACGCGGAACGTGCGACCGCCGGTCTGACCCTGGAACGGAATCGGGTAATTCGCGGCACTCGTCGCCTGACCGAACTGGCTGCCCTGGATGAATCCTGTAGGCAGCCCCAGCGCGTCTTTCGGGCTGTTCGGGTCCGGCGTAACGGTCGTGTTGAACGAGATCAGCTTCTGGTTGTTCAGCAGGTTGTAGACGTCGAGCTTCAGCCACGGCCGCGCGCTCTTGAACACGCGGATGTCGTAGTTGACCGACGTGTCCAGCAGCGCGTAGCCGTTGAAAAGCCCCGTCCCGCGGTCAGCAAAGTAGATCGTCTGGCTCGAGGGAGCGTCCACGTACCCTTCTGCGGCGAGCAACTGCGTCTGGATGTCGGTTAGCGGCTGTCCTGTCGCACGCAGGCTGTAGATCCGTCCGGAGTCGGCGCGAACCAGGCCCGACGCACTGATTGAGCCGTAGTGGCCAACGTCGTGGCTGTAGATGGTCCAGATCCGAGCGCGACTCCGTTGGAAATCCTGCAGCCGTCCGGTTGGGTAGGCACGCGCCGGGTCGAAGACACTGGGACGGCCATTGGCGCCTGAATAGTCGCCGATGACCGAGGTGGAGGCCGGCTGGTTGGTCGCCTCGCCCTCGAAGTTCCCGTCATTCTTCAGCTGAATCGTCCAGTTGCCCGCCAGCTGCCAGTTCGATCGCAGCGAGTACCGGCCCTGGAACACGAGACCCTGGTAGTCGCGTATCGGAAGGTCCGAGTTCCGGAACACGACGTTCGTGAAGGTGCCGGCATCGATCCCCTGCTGCACTACGTGGGTCGAGCCGTTGGCGACATCGATGAAGTCCTCGATGAAGTTGTTGGTTCTGCGCCACACATAGGTCGCCTGGACGCTTCCCTTCCGTGTGACGTCGGTGCCACCAGACACGGTGAACTCCTTGGTGACGGGTGACGACAGCCCCGGAGCGATGGAGATGTTCGCCGTCGGGAAGCTGCCGAACACCGTCGTGTAGTTCGCCGGGTCGAAGCCCGGAGCGAAGCTGCGACCCTGCCCTGCCGGTCCGTTGTAGATGCCGACCAGAAGGCTGGGATTCCCGACGTTGTTGTTGCCGCCGATCTGCGCCTCGTTGTACTTGCCCGCATAGTGCCCATAGGTGACATGGAACACCGTCTTCCCGTCGCCCTTGGGGTCGAACGCGGCCGCGAGCCGGGGCACGATGGTGCTGGTGTCAACGCCGATGATGCCGCCGGTCGCGTTGCTGCGGACGCGTTCGTAGCGGACGCCGAGATCGAACGACACTTGGCGGGCCGGCGCCCAATGGTCTTCGAGGAAGAGCGAATTGGTGTCAACGTTGAGGACCGCCCCGCGCTGCGGGAGCCAGTGTTGGATTTGCGTATTGCCTGGATCGAACACGGGGCTCAGGAATCCGTCCGCGCCCACCAGCGGCTTGCCGGATGGATCGGTGACGTAGTCGGTGACAAACACGTAGTTGCTGGCCGATTGCGAGTTGCCGCCGGTCCGCTGGCTGCGGAAGAACTCGTAGCCGCCCTTGATCTCGTGACGGCCGCCCTTCGACATGGCGTAAGCCAAGTTCCCGGTGAACTGCCGGTTGTTCCGGCTCTCCGGGTCCGTGGCATCGAAGTACGGCGCGTTGTACTGGCCGAACGACTGTGTGAGCGTCAGCATGGGCGAGTCCACGATGTTGGTGCTCGTGCCGCCCTGGTTTGCGAACTCGTAATGGCGCTGTGAGTACGCCACCTCCGCCACGAGATTCGACCGGATGACGCCGTGCCAATTCGTCCCGATGATGTAGTTCGGTGCCGTTCCGTTGGGGAAGATCGTGTGCGGTTCGATGCTGAAGTCGAACGGCGGCTCGGCGATGCTCGTCGAGTTGTTGATGTAGTTGACCTGGAAGGTGTTCCGGCTCGACGGGCTGATGGTCCCCTTCACCTCGCCGCGCTTGTTGTTGTTCGTGTCGATGTACGCGATGCCCGTGTCCTGGAAGGTCTTCTGAGTCTGGCTATCGGCCAGCCGCCCGGCCGCGAAGAACCAGATCTTGTCCTTGCGGATCGGACCGCCCAAGGTGAACTCGTATGTTTTGTTCACCTTGCTCGTGTGCGTGACGCCGCTCGTCACGTCGAACGGCGTCAGCTTGCTCCACGTCGGATCCGAGAGGCTGTCGCGGAAGCTCCCCGAGAAAGTATTCCCGCCGCTCTTGGTGATGGCGTTGACGACGCCGCCCGAGAAGCGCCCGTATTCGGCCGGAATACCCGACGTCAGCACCTGCGTCTCCTGGATCGCATCCTCGATGAAGAGGTTTTGCGGCGATCCGAACAGGTTGTCGTTGACGTCGACGCCGTTGATCAGAAACACGTTGTCGTACGCGAAGGCGCCGTTGATGACGAGTTGCGTGGTGTTCGGGGAATTCTCGGACACCGAGGGCGAGATCTGGGCAATGCCTTCGAGATCGCGCCGAGTGGCGAGCGTGTTCACTTCCTTGGTCAGGATGTTGGCGCCAACAGTCGGCGTCGTCAGGATCGTCGGCGCTTCCGCCGTCACCTGGACGGTCTCGGAGACGGCTGCGACGTCCATCACGATATTCACTTCGGCCACGCCGCCAAGCGGCACGATGACGGCCTTCTCGATCGGCTTCAGGCCGGACATCGAGAACGTGACGGTGTAGGTGCCGGGGGGCAGCGCGCGAATCAGGAAGGTGCCGTCAGTCTCTGTCACGGCGATGCGTTCGCCTTGCAGGACGGCGGACCTGATGCTGACCGTCGCGCCGGGCAGCGTCGCTTTGTCGGCGGTGGTTACCGTTCCTCGCAGGATGCCTGTCTGGGTTCCCTGAGCGACGGCGAAGCTCGCACTAAAAGAGAGAATCAGCGCCGCGCAAACAGCTGTCCGTAACCGCATTCTTGTTCTCCTCAGGCCACTCGGGCCTCTGAACGGCCGACGAAACCGCTCCCCCAGGGTCGGTGTGACTGCGGGTAGGAGATTCGAAGGACTACGGTGACTTCGATTCCCGTTCGCGATGCTGCTTGGGAGCGATTTCCGGTTCGGGTCGAGCATAGCGCTTGCGCGATGAAGAACAACAAGGGTTCGGCCCTTCCGCGTTGAGATATGTCGAGCGATCCAAATGCTCGTTGAGGAGAATCCAAGCCGTTGAAGACAACGGGCGTACTCGTGAGGATCTTAACGACTTCTTTTCGGCTGAGTGCGACCGGGACGCGACGGGGCAGCTCCAGCCAAGCCGGCCTTTACGGTTATGAAATGCGGGCTAACAGGGTCACCGGAGCCTTCCACCGCGATTTGTTCATTAATGCGGTTGTGCCTGTTGAAAAGTCCATCGGCTCGGCGGGAGACTCTTCGCGGACAAGGACGCCTGACCGTTCAAGGCGACGAGCGGTGGCGCGTGTCGTGGGGGCGATGAGGGCTGGCGCCTCACGGGCGGGATGTCCGTGCGCAATACGTTAGCCGCTGTGTAGTCTCTACGACGTCGATTGACCTCCGGCCGGCGATTTTACGCCGCGCGTCGTTCGTATCGATGGTGGAGTCCGCCGACCTGGGGAGTCGCGACGACGCGCCCTGCGGTTGGTGACGCGACTGGGCGGGGCACGGGTGCATCCTTGCGCCAGATGCGTGCGCGCCGTCGTGTAGTACTCGACGTAGGCATTCAAGACGCGGCGCAGCCCGGCGGCGTTCACCACGATCACGTGATCGAGGCACTCTCGTCGAACGGACCCGATGAACCGTTCGACATAGGCATTCTGCCAGGGTGACCGCGGTGCCGTGCGTACTTCGTGCATGCCCATCGCCGTTGCCGTCAAGTCGTCGAAGGCATGGGCGCGATCGTGGAGGAGGAATCGGGGAGTCTGGTCCCACGGGAACGCGTCGCGCACCTGTTGTGCCGTCCACGCCGCGGTCGGATGGTCAGTGACGGCGACGTGCAGGATGCGTCGGCGATCGTGCGCCAAAACAATCAGGACGTACAAGAGGCGGTAGGTCGCGGTCGGAACCACGAAGAAATCCGCGGCCACGATCTGGCCGATGTGATTGCTCAAGAACGAGCGCCAGGTCTGCGACGGCGGCTGACGCCGCCGAACCATGTACTTGGCGACGCTGGCCTGGCTGATCTCCACGCCGAGCTTCAGGAGTTCGCCGTGAATGCGCGGCGCGCCCCACAGCGGGTTGGCCGCCGACATCGTGCGAATCAGCGTGCGGATCTCGTGCGGCACGGTCGGCCGCCCGACGCGCCGACGGCTCTTCCACGTCCAGAACAGGCGGAAGCCTTGGCGGTGCCAGGCGATCACCGTCTCCGGTTGGACAATGACGAGCGCCGTTTGCCACCCGGTCCAGATGCGGGACAGCCAGACCCAGAGCCAACGGTCCGCGTGCGCGAGCCGCAACCGCCGCGGCCGCGTTCGCTGCAGCACCTGCAGTTGGTGCCGCAACGCCAGCACCTCGATCTGGAGGGCAGCGCGCGAGCGCGCACTCCCTCGTAGGGTCAGAAACAGTGAGAGGAGCACGGATGTCATCGTCGAGCAGCGTATCGACGAGTCGCGACATCATCAACCGCCGCAACAAGAACGGACTGTTCAGTAGGCACAAGCTCGCGGGATAGTCGATATGGGTTCCAGCAGGAGGGACGTCGGCGCGGCGAAGTCGATGAGCAGCGGAATGTCCTTCATCCTCGCGTTCGGACGCCGTTCCACACCAGCCGGTGATAGAGGTCGTCCATCTCCGCAGGCGATCCCGGTGTACTCTGATCGATCCACCACACCAGCAGCACCAGCAACGCGCCCGCCAGCATCTGCGCGAGTGCCGTGCGCCGCTCGACAGCCAGGCCGGCGGTGCCCGGCCGAGCGGCAAGACGTCGTTCGATGGCACGAGCGAAGTGTCCCTGTCCGAGCTCCAGAAAATCCGGTAGCCGGCCCGCTGCGGAAAGGGCCGTCCAAATCTGGCGGCCGCCGGCTACGTGCGCGAACAGCTCGCGCACCGGCGCCACGCGATCGGAGGCGTTGCCGCTGCGCTCGAGGCCGGTGGCCGCGCCTTCGAAAAACTTGTCCAGGTCGCTCAGCAGCAAGTCGTCTTTGTCGCGGTAGTGCGTATAGAACGTCGAGCGGCTGATGCCCGCGCGATCGAGCACATCCTGCACGGCAATCGCGTCAAAGGGTTGCTCCTGCACCAGCGCGATGAGCGCGTCGCCCAGCCGTTCGCGGGTACGGCGAACGCGGCGATCGGCTGGCGGCGCGGGCTCGCAGGCATTTCCGGACATTTGGCACCTTTCTATTCGGTTTCTGAGGCGCGTCTGCACGAACACGCGCTGTCTGCCCCACGTCTAACCCATCAATGACCAAGCATCGTAAGACAAGTCTGGCCCTGATGGCGATCGTGGCGGCCGCGGCTTCGGCGTTTGCGCTCCGCCGGCCAGCGCCGCCTGCCTTCGCGCTCCGCTCGGATGTGACGCTCCCGTTCGAGCTCGTCAGCCAGCACGTGTTCCTCAGCGTCACGGTCAACGGCTCGCGGCCGCTCGCCTTCGTCCTCGACACCGGCGACAAGTACGCGATTGTCGATCTCGACCGCGCGCGGGAACTGGGCTTGACCCTTGGAAGACCAATCGACGTTGGCGGCGTCGGCGCCGAACCCGTCGTCGGCGCCTTCGTACAAGGCTCGTCCTTCGCTGTGCCTGGCGTCCCCGGATTCTCGCAACCGGTGACGCTCGCCGTCCCGCTCAGGAAGCTCGCGTCGCAGTTCGGCCACGATTTCGACGGCATTCTCGGCGCCGACTTCATCACGGAGTTCGTGCTCGCGCTCAACTACCAGACGCACACGATCACCTTGCACGACGCAAATACATTTGCTTACGCGGGGCCGGGCGAACGCGTCCCGATCCGTCTCAACCCATCGGGCCACCCCGTCATCGAGGGATCGGTGACGCCGCTCGGTGGCTCGCCCATCGCCGGTCGCTTCGTCCTGGACATCGGAGCTGGTGGCTCGCTGACGCTGTTCAGCCCATTCGTCGCCGAGCATCAGCTGCCAAGTCCGGGGACCAAGACGATCGCCTTCGTAAGCGGCGGGGGCACCGGCGGAGACACCGTGGGGAAGATCGGACGGGTCGCGGAGTTGAGAATCGGACAATCGTCGGTCGTTCGTCCGATCACGAATTTCTCGGAAGACAAGGCGGGCGCCTTCGCCAGCTCCGCCGCGCAGGGCAACATCGGCGCCGACGTGCTGAGCCGGTTCACGCTGCTCTTCGACTACGGCCACAATCGCATCATCTTCGAGCCGACCGCGGCGTTCTCCGCCCCATTTGACCGGGCGTTCAGCGGTCTGCGTATCGAAGCCGAGGGTGCCGACTACAAGACATACCGCATCAAGACGGTCCGCGGCGAGTCTCCAGCCGCACTCGCTGGGCTCGACGCCGACGATATCGTCACCGCCGTCGATGGCAGGCCAGCTTCGGAGTTGACGCTCAGTGTTGTCCTAGAGATATTGGAGCGCCCTGCGCCGCACCGAGTGACCGTTCAGCGAGGCGGGCAGACGATCAACATAGGCCTCACGCCGGCGCAAATTGGGGACGGCCGCTAAACCTGGAGCGAAAAGCCGGATATTCCTTCACGGATGCCCGGTACGTAGAAGGACCTATCGTGGTCAAGAAGAACCGATTGGGGTCCCCGCTCACGTCAACCTGCGCCTCTTCAACATCCACACTTATGGCTCCTTCGGTGAATTCGGGCGGGTTCAGCTGGAATTGATGAACGAAATCATCAGCAATGTCTTCGGCGGGTCGACCGTCTACAACCGATGCCTCGGCACCGTTGATGGCCTGGACCATCTGGTCACGCTGGCCCTCCAGCACCGCGTAAAGGTCGTAGTCGCGAAATAGGTATTCCACCGACCGTCCCCCTCGTTGTCGTCGAACCAAGTCGGACTCAGGATATCGAATCTGTCGCGGGAATCGACTACATTCTCCACAGCACCCGCCGGGTGCGATGAACTGCGAGTGCCGATAGGGCCGGAGTTGACGTGAACGAGGCTGAACGCAAGAGGCAGGACGAACTTGAGGCCAGCGGATTAGCGCCGATGCTTCGGGCCCTCGTAATGTCGTTCTGCGCCCCTATCTGGTGAGGTAGGACAGAAGACAGTTCTGGGAAACGCCACGATGTGCGTCCTCAAGACTCCCGCAGCGTTGTTCGGGGTCACGAACAATCACGTGCTGACAATCTACGACAAGCATAAA
>JADGOC010000169.1 GCA_017883165.1 Acidobacteriota bacterium | reverse complement strand
CGGGGGCGGTCCGGATGATGTGCTGCGCCATGATCGGCATGAAGCGCTGATACACCGTCATCTCCCCAACTTCCAGCGAGTGCTGGGAGTCGCCGGTCCAGCAATGCTCGTAGCGGTCTCCGTACTCGATCGATCCGGCATAGTAGGGATCGGTGGTCGTGTCGAGAAAGTCCTGCATCAGATAGACCGCATTATTCAGGTGCCAGCTGTCCATCGTGCCGCTGTAGATGTGAATCTTTCCCACCAGCTTTGGCCCAACGGTCTTCCAGTCGCGCTGCAGGATGTACCGAAGATCGTAGTGCTCCTTCCAGTATTCGGCGACCTCCGGATTGATGTGGCCGGTGAGCTTGTCGTACAAACGCGCCGGGTATCCATCGCTGCCCACGGGTCCGAACACCGTCTCCCAGATGTCCCACTGCTCGCTCGACCGGTCCTTGCGGCCCTGCACGTACTCCCAGTGGTTGTCGTTCTCCACCGTCGTCAGCAGGTGCCCGAGGTAGTCGCGTCCAGAGGGCTGTGGCGTTTGCTTCCACTGGTTGTTGAAGACGAACGCGCTCGTATCGTGGTAGATGTCGATCGTCTCGTACTGACGGAAATCCACCGGATCGGGACAGAAGGCCCACGCGCCGTTGAAGTCGTCGGGATAGAAGATCTGCTCGCCTAACGATTCCCAGCCGCCGGTGGACCCGCCGAACTGAGTGCGCGCCCAGCCAGCTGCGATGCCGCGGAACCGTTTCTCCACGTACGGAATGAGCTCGTGGACGATCGCATCGCCGTACGGGCCCACGTTGGCCGAGTTCACGGCGTACGAATCGTCGTAGTACTGATTGGCGTGCTGGATCGATATCACCAGCATTCGCGGGAACTTGAGCCCCGTCCACTGCTTGAACAGATCGTACCCGTACGCCGTGCGCGTGCTGTCACGCGCGCTCATCCCGGGCGCCGGCGGCTGCGGACTGAAGTTGGGGAAGCCGCGCTCGGGAAAGTGACCCTGGTCCACCGCGAGCGGATAATGGGCCGTAGGGTGATCATCGAAGCCGGCCGGCAGCAGAACGAACGCACCGAGGTACGTCGGCCGCCCCCAGAACTTCGATAGCAGATCGCTCTTGATCCGCACGAACCTTACCCACTTGTTGTCCTTCGGTTCGGGGATCGGCGGGATCACCTTGTCCAGGCTGAGATCTACGGTCTGGCCGGCGGCCGGATCGAGATGCACTCGTTGCGGTGTGCTGTAGAAATTCCCCGGCTTGGAGTACCAGTGCTGCCCCTCTCCTTTCTCCGGCGGCAGCTCCACGGTGTGACCGTCCGCGCGATGATACGTCTCGTAGCGATTGAGTATCGCCTGCACCTCGTAGTTGCCAGCCGGTAGGTCGTTCACGCTCTTGAGCGGCCAGCCCAACACCGTCCCGTCGATCACCGCCGGCTTGCTCGGGGCCAGAGCATTCACATCCAGCCCGAACCCCGGCTGTACGTCAGGCGAATAGACTTGGTATTGGAATCGCGGCTCGGCGCTCGTGTCCTTCGAAACGATCAGGATGATGTGTCCGGTCTGCGCGATGGTGGAGACCGACGACGGAAACGAGATGCGGAATTGCAACCCGGGTGCGGCGGCGTTCGATCGACGCGTCGCGGTCGTCTTCGCGGCCAGCGTTCCTCCATATCCGGGCGTCATCGGGATGACCAGCGCCGCCAGCGCGACGATCGCCGTCGCGCCGACACGAACCGCAACGCGGTGATGTGCCGCGAACCGCCCCGCATCCTGACTCACTACTACCCTCCCCGATTCGTTTGACCGCGAGCAATGCTAGTCCCGCGCACAGAGGCCCGCAAGACGGGTTCGCGCTCGTCATGAGTCGGATACGATGAGCGGTCATTGGCGATGGATATTGAGCGTGTCAACGATGCGCGAGCGCACTTGCACGCCCTCTGAACAGATCGTATCGTATCGCGCGTAGCGTTGTCGGCGGTTTCGTCACTCCGAACCAGATTGGAGGAGCCATGACAGCACGCCTGGTCCGGTGGGTTGTGATCGCGGCACTCGTTGCACCCGCGACGCTCGTTGCGCAGCAACGACCAATCAGAGGAACGGTCACCAACGCCGACAACGGACAGCCGGTGCCCGGAGCCGTGATCACCGTCCGCCAGGGCGGGCGCGGCGCGGCCCAGGCGGGCGATGATGGCCGCTTCACCATCCTCGTCGACCCCGTGCCCGTCACGCTGCTCGCGCGCGCTGTCGGGTACGCGCCCGCCGAGGTGCCGGTGGCCGTCGCCGACAGTACGGTGACGATCCGGCTCAAGAGCGACCCGCTGCTCCTCGACGCGGTGGTCGTCACCGGCCAGGCAACGGGCGTCGAACGCCGGCTCGCCACGACATCCACGTCGCTCGTCACCGGCGATCAGGTCAATACCGTTTCCGCCGCATCGGTAGACAAGGCGCTGCAAGGCAAGGTTGCCGGCGCCAACATCCAGACCAACTCCGGTGCGCCGGGCGGCGGCGCGCAGATCCAGATTCGCGGCATCAACACCATCCTCGGCGCATCCGATCCGCTGATCGTGGTCGACGGCGTCATCTACAGCAACGCGGCCGTCGCGTCTGGGCTCTACACCGTGACCGGAAGCGGCAGCGCCGCCGGCACGGGCCCTCAGCAGGACGACGCCGACAATCGACTCGCCGATCTCAATCCGGAGGACATTGCGTCGGTGGAGGTGCTCAAGAGCGCCGCCGCGTCATCGATCTACGGCTCCAAAGCTGCCAACGGCGTCATCATCATCACCACCAAGCGCGGGCTAAGCGGCAAGCCGAAGGCGACGATCTCCCAGCGTCTGGGATTTTCCAGTCTGCTGCGCGGACCCGGCGTGCGCGCCTTCGACACCACCTCGGCGTTCGACCTCTACAACTCGCCCGAAGACTCGGCCGTCATTCGCTCGCTCGAGGTCAACGGCCGCCTCCCGGTGTACGATCATCTCCAGGAGGCCGCCGGCAACAAGCCGTTGAACTACGAGACGGCGCTCGACGTGAGCGGCGGCAACGACAACACGCAATACTTCGTCTCCGGCGGCTGGTCGCACCAGGGCGGCATCATCAACAATACCGATGCCGGACGACAGAGCCTGCGCATGAATCTCGACCAGCGTCTCAACGAGAAGCTGAAGCTCAGTCTCAGCAACTCGTTCACGCGCACGACGACCAACCGCGGGACGACCAACAATGACAACAGCGGCGCCGGCATCACGTACGCGCTCGCCTACATCCCGGGCTTCGTGCCGCTCGTGCCCGTGAACGGCGTGTACCCACAACCCGCGTTCACGTACCAGAATGCGAATCCGCTCCAGACCATCGCGCTGGCCTCCAACGCCGAAACCGTCAACCGGTTTACCGGCGGCGCGACGCTCACCTATCAGGCGCTGCAAGGCGAGAAGAATGATCTCAAGCTGGTGGGCGCCGCGGGCGCGGACCTATTCAACCAGAAAAACATGGTCTATGCGCCGCCGGATCTGTACTTCGAGGCCACACAGCAGTACCCCGGTGTGTCGACGCTCGGCAACGCCGACAGTCGCTATGTGAACTGGAACTTGAACGCAATCGATGTGTTCACGCCATCGGGTCCGTCGATGTCGTTCACGACCTCGGCCGGGTTGCAGTACGAGGACCGGCAGCTCGCGCAGGCGCGCGGCACCGCGATCGGCCTGCTCGAGGGACAATCGAACATCGATCAGGGGGCGATTTTCGGCCAGCCGTTCGAGCTCAACACGCGCGAGAAGACGTTCGCCATGTATGGCCAGGAGCAGCTGAAAGCGTTCGACGAACGGCTGCTGGCCGAAGTCGGCCTGCGCGCCGAACGCAGCAGCGTCTTTGGCAACACCAACCAGTACTTCATCTACCCGAAGCTTTCGGCGGCGTACCGGTTTCCGAACCTGTTAGGCGACGGCAGTGACTTCAAGGTGCGAGGAGCGTATGGCGAGACCGGCAACCAACCGTTGTTCGGCCAGAAGTTCACGACGCTCGTCGGCGGCGTGAACATTGGTGGGAACGTTGGCACCCAGGTGGGCAGCGTCGCCGGCGCGCCGAACATTGAGCCCGAGCGCGTGAAGGAATTCGAGACCGGCTTCGACGCCTCGCCGTTCCATGGCCGTGCGACGCTCGACTTCACCTGGTACGTGCGCCATACCACCAATCTCCTTCTCGCACGTACGCCGCCGTCATCCAGCGGCTACGGTGAGCTCATAACCAATGGCGGCGAGCTCCGGAACTCCGGCATCGAGATGACGTTAGGCGTGGCCGCCGTCCAACAGCGCGACTTCTCGTGGACCATCCATTCCACGTTCGCCCGCACGCGGTCGCTCGTCCAGCAGCTGCCTGGCACGGGCTTCAGCCCGCCCACCGCCGGGTTCGGCCTCGCTTTCGGCGAGTTCTTCGTACAGCAGGGACGGCCGATCGATCAGATCATCGGCCAGACGAGTATCAATCCGGACGGCTCGTTCAATGTGACGTACATGGGGCACGCGTCGCCGAACTTCGACTGGACGATCGGCAACGACTTCACGTACAAGCGGTTCTTCCTCACCTCGCTCTGGGACTGGCAATCGGGCGGCCTCGCGCAGAACCAGACGCTGACTCTCTACGACTGCAACCTGCTGGCGCCCGACAACGGCACGCCAGCCGGGTTGGCGCGGGCCAACAACTGCTTCGACGGCATCGCCACGCCGTACGTGCAATCGACGTCGTTCCTCAAATTGCGTGAGGTGAGCGTCGGCTACACGCTTTCCGACAAGCTCGCGCGGATGTTCTTCGGATCGAGCCAGGTGCGGGTCGAGGTCACCGGACGCAATCTGCTCCTCTTCACCAACTACTGGGGCTACGATCCGGAGTCGAGCAACTACGGCCAGCAGGCGGTGACGCGGAACGTCGACCTCGGCCCGTATCCGCCATCACGCACGTTCATGTTCACCATCACGGCGGGGTTCTGACCATGACTCGCATCGTGCACCGCGCCACGCCCGCTCTCGTGGTCGCCTTGGCGTTGGGCGCCGCCATCTCAGTTGGCGCGTGCGGCGGGTTCGACATCACCAACACCAACCAGCCCACGCAGACCGACCTGGAAAGCCATCCCACCCGATCGAAGCTCGCCGCCGCCGCCACGGGCATCTTTGCCGGCGCGCGCGGCGACATCACCGGCTTCATCTGGCAGGTGGGCTCCATGGGACGTGAAGGCATCAACCTGTCGGGCAACAACCAGCCCGACTACCAGGAGCCCTACTTCGGTCCGCTCTCCTCGACCCAGTTCGGCGGTTCGGAGTGGGCCGGCCGCTTCGCCAACATTCGCAGCATCAACGTGTACCTCGATGCCGCGCCCAAAGCGCCCGATCTCACGGCCGAGGAACTGGCCGCGTCACAGGGCTTCGGCAAGACCATGGAAGCGCTGGCGTTCATGTACGTCGTCGAAACGCGGGCAAATCTGGGCGCGCCGGTCGACGTGGACCAGCCGCCCACTGCGCCACCGCCGCCGTTTGTCAGCGAGGACAGCGTCTACGGATTCATCGTCGGCCTGCTCGACGATGCTCAGACGAGCTTGCAGGCAGCCGGTGGAGCGTCGTTTCCGTTCCCCACGCCACCCGGCTTCTCCGGCTTCGACCAACCATCCACGTTCCTGCTCTTCAACCGTGCGTTGAGGGCCAAGGCCGAGGTGTTGCGCGCCACCGCGGGATGCGGACAACCATGCTTTGCCGCCGCCCTCGCAACGCTGCCATCCACGTTTATCAGCATGGATGCGTCGGCGCTCGCCACCGGACCACAGTTTGATTTTTCTACTGCATCGGGCGACGTGTCGAACGAGCTCGCGGATCCGCTCGACGGCACCACGTTCTTCGCCGACACGTTCGTCATCGTGCACGCCCAACATCAGGCGGGCGGCGCGTTGGATGCACGCGTGCTCGCCAAGACCACGCGCGCCACGCGCGTGCCTACCTGGTCGATCCCCGCCGTGCCGCTGCCGGGAGCGCTCAAGTACACGATCTATTTCTCCGGGGGGCAGCCCGATCCCAACGCGCCGGTCCCCATCATCCGCGATGAGGAGCTCATTCTGCTGCGCGCCGAAGCCGAGCTCGGCGCCGGCAATCAGGGCGGCGCGCTCACCGACATCAATTTCATCCGGACGAACTCCGGGAGACTGCCGGCGATCTCGTCGGGTACGTGGAACGGCATGTCGGTTGCCGATCGCATCGGCGAATTGCTGTACGAGCGGTGGTATTCGCTGATGTGGGAGCAGGGGACACGGTGGATCGACGCGCGGCGGTACAACCTGCTCAACACCATCGAGCTCGGCGTGCCCGGCGGCCAGGTACCGTCGCGGATGCCGGTGCCACAGGACGAGTGCAGCGCCCGCAACCTTCCGACGAACTGCAGTCCGCTAGGCACGTAGAGCGGGGGACAGCACAGACGCCACCTCGAGCGCCGGGCGCCATGAGCAACGCCTGAGGTGACGCCGTCCTTCGAGCTCTGGCTCACGCTCGGCGCGCTCACCGGCGTCCTGCTCGCCGGCATCATCCCCGCGGTGTACCTCTACGTTCACTTCGCCCTCATACTGCTCCTCTCGGCGCAGCAGATGTTCGCGCGGCGCGGCGATCGCGCGTCGCTCGCAATCGTCGACGCCACGCCCACCTGGGGAGACAGACTCCAGCTCCACGCCGCGTATCCCGACCGCGCGCTCGCACGCGACATCCCGTACCGCGTCGAGCGCGTCCCGCTGCTGACGTTCATCGTGCTGGGATTCGTGCTCGGCGCGCGCACCTAGCGCCTTCAACCTTCCCTTACGTCCCCGTCTCCCTTTCCACGCTCAAATACATCACATAATCCCCCGGCGTATCCCCCTTCAGCTCCAACGGCGTCGCCGTATCCCTGAACTCGATCTGCAGCATCGCCGCCCTCCTTCCATGCGGAAGCGCGATGTTTTCCAGTATCTCTCGCGTGAGCACCAGCACGACGTTCGGCAGGATCGCCGTCGACCCTCCCGCCGAAGTAATTCCGATCGGACGGTCGAATCGTTCCCCTATGATGAAATTCAGCGGCAGCAACCAGGTCGCCGTGAGCGTAGACTCCTGGCCCGCCCCGCTCGTGTGCCCCGCGTTGCCCAATACGATCGGCTTCAATTGCGGAGGAGCACTGCCGCCGGTGACGTTGATTGTGGGGAAGCCGTTGTTGTCGAGCGACGTTGGATCCGATGGCGGGTTGCCGACGCCGGCCGACGTTGGATCCGTCGGCGTCGTGTTCGCCGCTGCCGGCACGGGCTGCGTCGCCTGTGCGAGAACCTGCGCGTTCTGCCACAGCGGTCCCTGCGCCACGAATTGCGCTTGCACGTAGGGCGAGAGGTACTTGGGATTCAGGTCATCCTCCCAAATGCTCGGCGAGATCGCGAGCGCGTCCTTCCCGTCGGTCAGCGTTCCCTCCCAAATAATCATCGGGAAAATGCTCTGCTGCGGAGCTGCCGTTCTCGCGAGGTCGGGGCGCGGGCTCGCGGGAATCAAATCCCCGGACTGAATCCCTCCCTTGTCGCTTCGTGACCCCGCCATCATGCGGCCGTCGATCCTGTTCGTGTCGCCGTAGGTCCAGCTTCGCGCTTGTCCCGTCTCTATCGCCGTCTGCGTCGAACGATCGCATCTGCTGACCATCGCGTTGCCGTAGACCTCGTCTCCCTTGCCGTCCAGCTGCAGCGGGTCGTCGAGCGTCGCCGTCA
>JADGOC010000168.1 GCA_017883165.1 Acidobacteriota bacterium | reverse complement strand
TCGAACCGCACCTTGTGGCGGGCGGCGACGCGGAGCGCCAGCGCGGCCGCCGGGAAGTGGCCGTCCGTGAGGCCGGCATCCTGACGCAAATCAATGGAAGTCCCCGAGAGGCCGCCTCCGTCGCTCGCGACCACGATGTCGGCGCGCGGACTCCAGACGCCCAGCGAGGCTTCAATGCGATCCTGCGCGTGCGCGCGCGAGCCCGACAGCATCAGCAGCGCGGCCAGCGAGAGAGTTTTGATCGGCGATGTCATTCTGCCCGTCCCGTAGTGTATCGGCATCGATCGTGCTCGTGTTTGCCTGCAGACGGCTTGGAGCCGGTCGAGATGTATCGGGACCATACAGAAGCCCCGGTGAAGGAGCATGAATGAACATGGTGGTGCGAAGTACGTGTCGGTCGCGATCATTGGGGGCGGTGGCATCCTGCTCGGTGGTCTGCTTTCGGCCTGCTCGCGCGACGTTCAGGCGCTGACACCTCAGCAGTTGCAGCAGCAGTACGGCATCGACGACGCCTACGCCGGCCAGGTCACGACGTCGGACGGAGCGCTTCGGGGAACGCTGGTGCCGGTGACGCTGGCCGACGGGCGGCGCGCCGAGCTCTTGATTCCGAATCGCGGGCGCGCCCAAGCGCACACCGCGTATCTGCGCGACGATCAGGGCCTGCATCCGATCGAGCTGCAGCCCAACAGCACGCGCGAACAACTCGTCGCATCGCCTGGCGTTGTCTCGCGGCGGGCCGAGCGTCCGCATTCGAATCAGCGTTCGTGGGAGAAGGAACTGCTCATCGTCGGCGGCAGCGCGGGCGGGGGCGCAGCGGTCGGGGCGCTCACGGGCGGCAAGAAAGCCGCGGGCATTGGCGCGGGCGTCGGCGCCCTGGGCGGGCTGATCTACGACCTCGCCACGCGCAAAGATAATAAGGATAAGTAAGTGTTGAAGGGCTTCCGGCAGTTTGTCCTGCGGGGCAACGTTCTCGATCTCGCGGTGGCGGTGGTGATCGGCGCGGCCTTTGGCGCCGTCGTTACGGCGCTGGTGAAGGACGTCCTCACACCGCTCATCGCGGCGGCGGTGGGCAAACCCGATTTCTCCGCGATCGTGCTGACGCTGAACGGCAGCCGCCTGCTCATCGGCGACTTCATCAACGCGGTGGTCTCGTTCGTGCTCATCTCGGCGGCGGTCTACTTTTTCGTGGTGCTGCCGATGAACGCGATCGTGGCGCGGCAGCGCCGCGGCGAGATTCCGCCCGATCCCACGACCAAGAAATGCGCGGAGTGCCTGAGCGAAGTGCCGATCGGCGCCCGCCGCTGTGCGTTCTGCACGTCCGTGCTCTCGTAGCGCCGTCTACTTGGATTTCTCGATGTGCACCAGGTAGGCTTCGACCATCAGCAGGTTTCTCTCGCCGGACTGCCGAATGACGCTCAACAGGCGGTCCATCTTGACGACTTCCTCGAGCTGCTCGTCGATGAACCACTGCAGAAAACTCTGCGCGAGGTGGTCGTTCTCCTTCGCGGCCAGATCCATCAGCGCGGAGATCTGGCGCGTGACTTCCTGTTCCCATTTCAGCGCGGCCTGCACGGCCTCCTCGGCGGACGCGAAGGCCGGCGTGGGCGCCGGCACCGCCGGGAGCTTCAGATCACCTTTGGTATCCAGCAGGTACTGCACGAACTTCATCGCATGCTGCCGCTCTTCCTCCGCCTGCGCGAAGAAGAGCTTGGCGAGCAGCGTGAGTTGGTGCTGATTGAAATGCGCGGCGATGCTGACGTACTGCATACTCGCGCCGAATTCGTAGCCAATCTGTTTATTGAACGCTTTGGCGAGTTCACGGCTGATCAACACGGCACGCTCCTCTTGAGACTGTTATACACCGAAGCCGGCCACGTACGGTTGATCGTCGTGATCAGACCGTCGAGGTCGCGCGGCACTGGGGCTTCGATGACCACACGCGCGCGCGTGACGGGATGCGTGAACGCGACGCGCCACGCGTGCAGCGCCTGGCGCGGAAACGCTCGCAGCGCGGCGGCCAGCGCCGGGTCGGCGATCTTTGACCAGAGCGGCTTGCCGTACACCGGATCGCCGACGATCGGCCAGCCGCGCGCCGCCAGGTGGACGCGGACCTGATGCGTGCGGCCGGTGACGAGCCGGCAGCGGAGCAGGGAAAGCCCTGGAAGGGCTGACGTGCGCGCGAGTCGCTCGAACAGCGTAGCGCTCGCCGCGCCCACTGTCGTTGACGCGACAACCCTCCGGCGATCGCCGCGATCGCGGCCGAGCCGGAGATCGATCCGGCCTCGGGCGACATTCACCCGCCCGAAGACCAGCGCCAGATAGTCCTTCTCGCAGTCCATCGACGCCATCACGCGCTGCAGCGCGGCGTGGATCGCCGAGGACTTGGCGACGACGACGATCCCCGACGTGAGCTTGTCGAGCCGGCCGACGATGGACGGGCGCTGAAGCGCCGGCCACGCGCGCGCGTGCCAGAGCAGGGCGTTCATCACCGTGCCCGCCGCGTGTCGGTAGGTCGGGTGCACGACGACGCCGGCCGGTTTGTCGACCGCGAGCAGGTGATCGTCCTCGTACAGGACGTCGAGCCTGACGTCTTCCGCCGCCATCGCACTGTCAGCGGCCGAGGCCGGAAGCACGACGGCCACGACGTCGCCGAGCGCGGTGCGTGCGGAGACGCGCCGGACCGGTGCGCCGTTCACGGTGACCAGGCCGTTCTCGATCCACGCCTGGACGCGCGTGCGCGAGGCGGCATCGGCGCCGGTGAGGTGGCGGCGCAGCACGAGGTCGAGGCGGCGCCCGGCGTCGCCGCGGTCGGCCGTCAGGATGCGGGGAGGCAGAGACACGTCACACCATCGTATCCTCTACAATAGTGACGCATTGGATCCCTCACCGGCCGAACCACAGCTACACAGCGACGCATCGACGCTGAGCGAGCTCGAACGCGAGGTCTCGAGACGCCGGACGTTCGCGATCATCTCGCACCCCGACGCGGGCAAGACGACGCTGACGGAGAAGTTGTTGCTGTATGCCGGCGCGATCGAGCTAGCCGGCGCGGTGCGAGGCCGCAAGGCCCGCCGGCACGCGACGTCCGATTGGATGGAGCTCGAGCAGGAGCGCGGCATCTCGATCACGTCCGCGGCGCTCGAGTTCGAGATCGAGGGGCGCCGCATGGCGCTGCTCGACACGCCCGGCCACCGCGATTTCAGCGAGGACACCTACCGCGCCCTCATCGCCGCCGACAGCGTGGTGATGGTGATCGACGCGGCGAACGGCGTCGAAGAGCAGACGCGGAAGCTCTTCGAGGTCTGCCGCCGGCACCGGCTGCCGATTCTGACGTTCATCAACAAGTTCGACCGTCCGTCGAAAGATCCGCTGGAGCTGTTGGACGATCTCGAGCGCACGCTCGGGATCCACGCGGCGCCGGTCAACTGGCCGATCGGCAGCGCAGAGCGGTTTCGCGGCGTATACGACCTCGAGCGCAAGACGCTGCTGATGTACGAGCGCGAGGCGCAGGGGCAGTATCGTGCGCCGGTGGACATGTCGGCGCTCGACGACCCGGCCTCCCGAGCGTTGATCGGCGAGAACGCGTACGCGCATTTCCGCGAGTCGCTCGACGTCATCCGCGCGGCCGGCACGCCGTTCGATGTCGCGGAGTACCGGGCGGGACGGCAGACGCCGGTGTTTTTCGGCAGCGCGTTGCACAACTTCGGCCTCGAGCCGTTCCTCGAAGCACTCGTCGAGCTCGCGCCGCCGCCGCAGCCGCGGCCGAGCGACGCGGGGGTCGTCAACCCGACCGATGAGCGGTTCACCGGGTTCGTCTTCAAAATCCAGGCGAACATGGATCCGCGCCATCGCGATCGTGTCGCGTTCGTCCGCGTCTGCTCCGGCCGGTTCACGAAGGACATGACCGTGTTCAACAGCCGCGTGGGGAAGTCGCTGCGGGCGTCGCGCGCCTACCGGTTCTTCGGACGCGACCGCGAGACGATCAGCGTGGCGTACGCCGGCGACATCCTCGGCCTCGTCAACCCCGGACAGTTCGCGATCGGCGACACGCTTCACACCGGCGCGCCGCTGAAATTTCTTGAGGTCCCGCGCTTCCCGGCCGAGCACTTCGGGCGCGTCCGGCTGCAGGACACGCGCTACAAGCAATTCGACGAGGGACTCCGTCAGCTCGAGGAAGAAGGGCTGATGCAGGTGTTCTACGTCACCTCCGGCCGCCGCGAGCCGATCGTCGGCGTCGTCGGCGCGCTGCAGTTCGACGTGATCGCGAGCCGTCTGCGCAGCGAGTACGGCGTGGAGGCGCAGATCGAGCCGACAAAGTACACCTCTGCCCGATGGCTGGCGCCTGGGGCCGGGCTGCCACCGTCAGCGGTGGGCGAACAGAGCGCGGTCGGCGTGGACCGGCAGGAGCGGCGCGTGCTGCTCTTTGGATCGGACTGGGAGCTGCAGTATTTTCAACGCCAGCATCCGGACGTGACGCTGCTGGCGGAATCGCCGGCCGTGACGACGACGAGCAGCAGGACCTAGGTCAGTTAGTTCGGCGCACGGGAACCGCCTTCAGCTACAATCCAGCATTCCAAAGGAGCGCCGGCATGGAAGAACGAAAGAAAGCATCAGACTACCCCCAGGAGCTCTTGGATCTCTTTCACGAGTACCAGCACGGGGACATCGACCGCCGGAAGTTTCTGGACCGCGCGCGCAAGTTCGCGGTCGGCGGCGTCACCGCTATGGCGCTCTTCGAAAGCCTGAAGCCCAACTACGCCTGGGCGCAGCAGGTTCCCAAGGACGATTCGCGGCTGAAGCTCGAGTACGCCACCGTGCCGTCGCCGCAGGGCAATGGCACTATTCGCGGCTACCTCGCGCGTCCCGCCAACGCCAGCGGCAAGCTGCCGGGCGTGCTCGTCATCCACGAGAACCGCGGCCTGAATCCGTACATCGAAGACGTCGCGAGGCGCTTCGCCGTCGCCAACTTCGTCGCCTTCGCGCCTGACGGCTTGACGTCGGTCGGCGGCTATCCCGGCGACGACGAGAAAGGCGCGGTGAAGTTCCGTGAGGTGGACGGCCCGAAGATGGTCGAGGACTTCGTCGCCTCCGCCGGCTGGCTCAAAGCGCGGCCCGACTGCACCGGCAAGATCGGCGTCGTCGGCTTCTGCTTCGGCGGCGGGATCGCGAACACCCTCGCCGTCAGGATCCCGGACCTGGGCGCCGCCGTGCCCTTCTACGGCCGCCAGCCGAGCGCCGAAGACACGGCGAAGATCAAAGCGCCGCTGATGCTGCACTACGCGGGGAACGATCAGGGCGTGAACGCGGGGTGGCCGGCGTTCGAGGCGGCGCTGAAAGCGAACAATAAGAAGTACGAAGCGTTCGTGTACGAAGGGACGCAGCACGGCTTCCACAACGACACGACGCCGCGCTACGACGAAGCGGCGGCCAAGCTCGCG
Source organism: Acidobacteriota bacterium (assembly GCA_017883165.1). GTDB lineage: Bacteria > Acidobacteriota > Vicinamibacteria > Vicinamibacterales > CAVVIG01 > JADGOC01. The sequence continues at coordinate 2,300 of JADGOC010000168.1, read as the reverse complement.
TGGCAGCGGACGCTCGATTTCCTCAACAAGAACCTCCGTTAGCGCGACGGCGGCTACGGCAGACGGCAATAGGCTGAGCTTCGGGCGCCGGGTACGGCCTGGGTGGTCGTGTTCTTGCGTATGGCGGAGCCATATGGGTAACCAATGACGCGCCGCCGCCTCAACTCCACCGTCCAGTTTGCTTGTTTCGTCGCCCTCAGCGTATCGATCGCGGCGTCTGCCACGGCTCAGAAGCCGGACAAGAACAAGAAGAAAGAAAAGGCCGCCGCCCTGCCGGCCGTGATCTGGCGCGATCCTGGCGACGCCGCCTCCTTGAATCTGTTCTATGGCGCCGGCGGGCAGGAGCATGCGCCAAACCCGCAGGGCACATTCACCTTCAAGCGGGAAGACCTGGCGGAAACCAGTCCAAAGTTCGATGTCGAAGATGATCAGCGCGTGCAGTGGCGAGTCAAGCTTGGCGCAGAGCCGCAGTCGGAAACCGCGGCGACGCGTCTGCTGTGGGCGGCCGGGTATTTCGTCGACGAAGATTACTACGTGGCGGAACTCAAGGTCGACAAGCTCCCGACGTTGAAGCGTGGCCAGGAGTTTGTTTCGGCGCACGGCGTCGTCCACAACGCGCGCCTGGAGCGAAGAACAAAAGCGCGCAAGAAACTGGGGACCTGGGACTGGTTCGACAACCCGTTCCTCGGCACCCGCGAACTGAACGGCTTGCGGGTGATGATGTCGCTGTTGAACAACTGGGACTTGTCCACGCTGAACAACTCGATTTACGAGGTGAACGGCGAGCGCCAGTACGCCGTCAGCGACGCGGGCGCCACATTCGGGAATACGGGCAATAACTTCACGCGGTCCAAGAGCGTGCCCAAAGACTATGAGGCCTCGACATTCGTGGAGAAGGCCGCCCTCGACTTCGTTGATTTTGTCCTGCACAGCCGCCCGTTCCTGCTAGGGGCCGTCGACGTCAACAACTATCGCGATCGCACGAGGATGGAACAGGTCACCAAACACATCCCTCGCGCCGACGCGGTGTGGCTGGGCCAGCGGCTGTCGAAGCTTTCCGAGGAGCAAATCCGCGACGCCTTCCGCGCCGCGGGCTATGCGCCGGCTGAAATCGAGATGCTCACGCGGACGGTTCGCAAGCGAATCGCGGAGTTGGCCGCGCTGTGATGCGCCGCCTTGCGCTCGCCACCCTCGTCGCCCTCAGTGCGTCGCTCGCGGGCTGCGCGCACCTGGGCGGCGTGTCGAAGAAGGCCAAGCCGAATGCGACAGCCCCCGCGCGCCTGGACGCCATCCGCAAAGCGCAGGTATGGACGGCGACCGACATCGCGTCGATGGACCTGATGGCCGGGCCGAAAGGGAAGGGGTCCTTCGCGCCGAACGAAACCGTCACGTGCGACTACCTCGACAAGCCACTGAGCGGCAACTCGCCGAAGTTCGCCTGCGTGATCCCGCCAGACGATGAGCTGAAGGTGAAATTCGGACGCGACAACGGCGAGGTGTATGCGGAGGTGGCGGCGAGCCGGCTCCTATGGGCGCTCGGGTTCTACGCCGAACGCATGTACGCGGTGCGCGTCGTCTGCCGCGGCTGTCCGTCGAGCATCCACGGCACGGAGATGTCGTCCATCGAACGCAAGATGCCCGGCAAGGACATCGAGTCTGAGAATTACGTGGGTTGGGCGTGGCCCGAGCTCGATCTGGTCGAGCCCTCAGCCGGCGGGGCGCCGCGGGCCCAGCGCGACGCGTTGAAGCTGTTGGCGGTGTTCATTCAGCACACCGACAGCAAGCCGGAGCAGCAGCGGCTCGTCTGCGTGGGCAAGCGCGAAAAAGGAAACGGAGCCGAGCCGTGCTCCGAGACCGTGATGATGGTGCACGATCTTGGGCAGACCTTCGGGCACGCGAATCAGATGAACCGCGACAGCGTGGGCAGCGTGAACCTCGAGGAATGGTCGCATGCGCACGTGTGGAAGGATGCGACGCACTGCATCGCCAACCTGCCGGCTTCGTCTACCGGCACGCTGGACAACCCGATGATCACGGAGGAAGGGCGGAAGTTCCTCGGCGATCGGCTGGTGCAGCTCACCGATGCTCAACTGCACGACCTGTTCGACGCCGCGCGCTTCGAGCGCCGATCGATCGCGTCGGACAGCGCGCCGGGCCCGACAACGATTGACCAGTGGGTCGCCGCCTTCAAGCAGAAGCGGGACGAAGTGGTCAACCACTCCTGCCCGGGGTAAGTCGAAGCCCGACGGTATAATCCGGCTTGTGCCGCGCCAAGGCTCATCGTGCGGCGGCCTGCCATG
>JADGOC010000167.1 GCA_017883165.1 Acidobacteriota bacterium | reverse complement strand
TCGTAAAGGTCGCTGGCCGCCTTGTAATCCTGCTGCTTGTAGGCCGCGTTGGCTGCTTTGAGCGATTTCAAGGCCTTCAGCTGGCCCACTTTCGCGCAGCCCGGCAGGACCGACAATGTCAACAGCGCCGCAACGGCCAGCGACGTGCCCGAGAACGATCGCATTGAGCCCCCTTATTAGAGAATCAGAGAAAATTGCCGTGTCCGAAACTTGGCCAGTATAGTGAAGGAGACGTCCGTCCGGCAACTGATTTAGACACCGGTTTCCATGATTCGATTCGAAGATCTGCTGGAAAAGGTCCGCGCCTACAGCCCCGACGCCGATGTCGAGCTGCTCAGGCGCGCCTACGTCTTTTCAGCCTTCGAGCACCGGGGCCAGGTCCGCCACTCAGGGGAACCTTACCTGATCCACCCCCTCGCCGTCGCCGACTTCCTCGCCGACATGAAGCTGGACGTCGTCGCCATCGCCGCCGGCCTCCTCCACGACGTCGTCGAAGACACGCTGACGACGATCGAGCGGATTCAGGAGCTCTTTGGCCCCGACGTCGCGCACGTCGTCGAAGGCGTGACCAAGATCAGCGCCATCCAGTTCCTGTCGAGCGAAGAGCGCCAGGCGGAGAACTTCCGCAAGATGCTCCTGGCGATGGTCGACGATGTCCGCGTCATTCTCGTGAAGCTCGCCGACCGGCTCCACAACATGCGGACGCTCAGCCACCTGCCCGAGGATCGCCGGGTCAAGATCGCGCAGGAAACGCGCGACATCTACGCGCCGATTGCCAATCGCCTCGGCATGAGCAAAGTAAAAAATGAACTCGAGGAGCTGTCCTTCCGGTACCTCGAGCCGCAGGCGTACGAAGCGCTGCGCGCGAAGGTCGACGCCAAGCGCCGCGCGACCGAAGGGCTGATCGAGGAGCTCAAGACCACGATCACGGCCAAGCTGCGCGAGGCGCAGGTGCCGGTCATCGAAATCGACGGGCGCATCAAGCGCCTGTGGAGCATCCACGAGAAGCTCAGGCGGCAGAAGATCGAGATCGAGCAGGTCTACGATTTCATCGCGCTGCGGATCGTGACCGCCGCGGTGAAGGACTGCTACGCCGCCCTGGGCATCATCCACCAGACGTGGTCTCCGGTGCCGGGGCGCATCAAGGACTTCATCGCGATGCCGCGCCCCAACGGCTATCAGTCGTTGCACACGTCCGTGATCAGCGACCAGGGCATGCCCTTCGAGGTGCAGATCCGCACGATCGAAATGCACCGCATGGCGGAGGAAGGGATCGCCGCGCACTGGAAGTACAAGGAAGGCCGCGTCGGCGATCAGCGCGACGAGCGCTACTTCCAGTGGATGCGCCAGCTCCTCGAGTATCAGCAGGAATTCCGCGACCCGCAGGAGTTCATCCAGAACCTCAAGGTCGAGCTCTATCCGGAGGAGGTCTACACCTTCACGCCGAAAGGGCTCGTGAAGGCGCTGCCGCGGGGCGCCACGCCGGTCGATTTCGCGTACGCGATTCACACCGACGTCGGCCACCAGTGCGTGGGCGCGCGCGTCAACGGCAAGATGGTGCCGCTCCGCACGCGCCTGAAAAACGGCGACATCATCGAAATCGTCTCGGTCACCGGCCACAAGCCGAGCCGCGACTGGCTCAACTTCGTCGTCACGTCCAGAGCGCGGAACAAGATCAAGCACCTCATTCACTCCGAAGAGAAAGCGCGCGCGATCGAGCTCGGCCGCAAGCTCTTCGAGAAAGACGCGCGCCGCTACGACCTCAATGCCCGCACGCTCGTTGAAGGCGAGGCGTTCGCCAAGGTGCTCGCCGACTTCGGCGTCACCAAAGCCGACGATCTGTTTGCGTCCATCGGTTACGGCAAGCTGGCTTCGAAACAGCTGCTTGCTTGGCTCAACCCGGGCGCCGCCCTCCACGAGAAGACCGACGGAGCCGTCGCGGCCGCCGTCAAGCGCGTCTTCGGCACCGGCGAAGAGAAGATCAAGGTGAAGGGCTTCGACGATCTGATGGTCTTCAGGGCCCGCTGTTGCAATCCGATCCGCGGCGAAAAAATCGTCGGTTACATCACGCGCGGCAAGGGCGTCTCGGTCCACTCGGCGACGTGTCCCAACGTCGTCAACCTGTTGTACGACCCCGAGCGGCGGATCGAAGTCGAGTGGGACAAGTCGGCGGCGGCCACCGAAGCCTCACGCTATCCAGTGAAGCTGACGATGGAGGTGGAGAACCGGAAGGGGCTGCTGGCGGCGGTGAGCACGAAGATCGCCGACATCAACACGAACATCAAGAATATAGAAGCGCGGACCGACGAAGATCAGCGCGCGCGGATCGACATGACGGTCGAGATCACCGACGTCAAGCACCTCGAGAAGGTGATCAAGTCGTTAAGGGGCGTGGCCGGCGTGATTGGTGTCGAGCGGGCGGGACGGGCGGGATAGGCGCTACGAATAACTCGCGATCACGTCGATCTCGACGCGCGCGTCCTTTGGGAGACGCGCCACTTGCACCGTCGCCCGCGCGGGAGCCGGTTCCGAGAAATACGTGCCGTACACCGCGTTGACCGACGTGAAGTCGCTCAGGTCCGCGAGGAAGATCGTCGTGCGGACCACGTCGGCAAACGTCAAACCGCCCGCCGCGAGCAGTGCGCCGACGTTGTCGAGGACACGGTGCGTCTGTGCCGAGATGTCGCCGTCGATCATCTGCCCGGTCGCCGGATCGAGCGGAATCTGGCCCGACACAAACAGCAGTCCCCCCGTGCGAATCGCCGGCGAGTACGGGCCGATGGCCTTCGGTGCGTCAGGGCTCGAGATGGCTTGCTTCAAGCGGCCTTGACCACCTTCTTCGACCGCAGGCAGCGCGTGCAGACGCGAATGCGTTTGACGCCGCCGTTGATCACCGCCCGGACCGTCTGAAGGTTCGGTTCGAACCGCCGCGCGCTCACGTTGTTCGCGTGGCTGTGCTGCCGCCCGACGACGGGGCCTTTACTGCAAATCTCGCAACGTTTCGCCATCTTCTTGTCTTTCGTTGGCCTCACCGGCACGCATTCTGCCGGCAGGGGAAACTCCAAGTATACCGGGCAATCAGGGGAGGATCAACCGCGGCGGGGCGTTCGACTCCTTCTTCGCGGCCTCGCCGGGGTCATCGTTTCTGCTGATGGCGCGGCCGAGCAGATCGAGAAACGCACGGCGGTTGCCGGCGTCGCTCGCGCGGACGCCGCGCGCCGCCTCTTCGACGCGGCGCAGGACGACCGCCGCGTCGCGTTCGAAGGCGGTGCCGCCGGCCGGGCCGCCCGCCTCGGCGAGCAGCGGCTTGAGCGCGCTCATGAGGCGCTCCGCGGGAAGCGACGCCGGGCGATGCTCGTAGATTACGCCGCGCGAGGACGTTTCGAGCGTGGCCGCCAGCGCCGCCGCCGCCTCCGCCGCGTCATCGTCGATGAGCGGCTGGAGCTCCGGCGGCTCGTAGCGAACGAGAAACGTGTTCACGAGGAAGAAAAGCTGCGACTGACGCTCGTTGAAATCGCGCATGAACTGCACGAGCAGCCCAAGATCGTGCTGCTGCCGGCGCACCGTGGCCGCCGGCGGATGCTCGCGCGCCGTCGAGAGGTACGCGCAGTCGGACGGGCACTGAATCTGGACGAGCCGTTTGGTGCCGCAGCAGACCGCGCAGATCTCGCGGCCGAGCGCGGGGCACGCGCGCCGCGCTTTACGCTGGCCGCAGAGGGGACACGTCACAGCAGTATTATTGTATAATCGGCCCGAAATCCTCAGAACTCATCGGAACGTGCCTTGCAGTCGCTTATGTCGCTGTCGAGCCGGGGGCTCCTCTATGAGCGATGCGGTGTTTGGCCGGGAGTCGGCGGTCGAGTACTTCAAAGAGCTGGTGGACGGCGCGCTGGCGAACCAACGCATGCGCGCCGGCGAGCTCACGGCGTACTACGTCGTCAATCTGCTCGCGGGATTTCTGCAGCGGCCGGCGGACCAGGACGACGAGCCGCTCGCGCTGCGGTTGGTGCGGGCGCTCGAGAGCAGCGGCATGCAGCAGCGCGCCAGCCTGCGCGAGATCGGCGACGTGTCGCTCTTCATCTCCGGTTTCTTTTCTGATTCGTTGCGGCGCAAGCTCGTCGACGTCGACTACTACGTGTCGATCGGCGGCTCCGCGTACACGGCGCTGAGCCGCATCGACGCCGACGCGCTGTCGCCGGTCTTCGGCGAGCTCGCCGAGAACTTCGGTCGCTTCGTCGACGTGCTGTCGGAGGTGAGCGAGCGGACGTCGTGCACGTCGAACGCGGACCTTCTGCGGCTGTACGAGAAGTGGCTGAAGACCGGGAGCCGGCGAAGCGGCCAGCTGCTGGTCGAGCGGGGGGTGGTGCCGAACGCCTCCGTGAGGACCAGCCGGATTCAGTAACTGCGTCGCTAGAACGGCACACCTCCGGTAATTCCGCAACGGCCTATCCGTCCGCTAGATAGGACAAGTCGATCCTGGCAGGCGCGAACCGTTCCACGACGTCCGGCGTCTAACACAGCATCGACTTTCAAAAGGCGGTCGAGCGTCTGGGAAAGGTGTCCGTAAGGCACTGTTTATAAAGTAATTAGTAGGGGCGTCGCGGACCCGGGGCCGAGCGGCCCTGGTGACGCCTGATTCGGACAGTGGCCAGCGACGGACCGGAGTCGAGCGGGACAGAGAGTAGTTTTCATATGACTTTAGTTCATGTTATTATTGGCAGATTATTTGCATAGCGAACGGCACTTAGACTGGTGGCCCGATCGGGTGGGCCTGGAAGGAGCGGCGTTATGAAGGCAACTCAACGGGCGGCAAGCGACAACCCGTCGCGGAACCGTTATTCCGACCTGAAGCACATGCTCGAGGAGCGTCGGGGCGAGATTCACGCCGAGGTTCAGGGCAAGATGCGCAACGTGCGAGCCGAAGGCACCTGGGGCGGCAAGAAGAACGAAGTGCTCGACGCGGTCGAGAGCGCCGAGGCTGACATCCAGGAAGACATCGAGTTCGCGCTCGTGCAGATGAAGTCGGAGACGCTCAACAAGATCAACGACGCGCTGATGCGGCTCGAGCAGGGCGACTACGGCAACTGCTTCGACTGCGGCGAGGAGATCGCCGAAAAGCGGCTGCGGGCGCTGCCCTTCGCGGTCCGCTGCAAGGACTGCGAGGAAGCCAGGGAGACTGTCGAGCAGCGCGAGCGCCACATGGCTCAGCGCCGCGGCGCGACGTCGCTCTTCTTCGACATGTAAGCTGTTTCCGGCGTCCGATGGGGCTCCGCCGGTGGCGGAGCCCGATTCCCCTCCTCCGCCGGCCCCTTTTCAGAATCTCGTCATCTGGTTATCTGGTCAAAGGAAGGTCGCCATGAGCGATCACAACGAACCACTCAAATCCGAGGATCTCTCCACGGGCGATCGGCCGCTCGCGATTCCCGACGAGCTGCCGATTCTGCCGCTTCGCGATACGGTGCTGTTTCCGAATTCGTTCATGCCGCTCGCCGTCGCGCGCGAAAGCTCCGTCCATCTGATCGACGATGCGATTGCGAACAACAAACTGATCGCCGTCTTCACGCAGCGCGATGCGTCGGTCGAAGAGCCCGGACAGGACGACCTGTACACGGTCGGCACGGCCACGCACATCCACAAGATGTTCAAACTGCCCGACGGCAGCCTCCGGCTGATCGTCCAGGGTCTGGCGCGCCTGACGCTCAACGAGGTCGTGGCGACGCAGCCCTACCTGCGCGCGCGCGTGACGAACGCCGTCGAGGGCACCAACGACGCGGATCGTCTCGAGATCGACGCGCTCGCACGCAATATCAAGACGAACTTTCAGCAGGTCGTGTCACTGTCGCCGTTGCTGTCCGACGACCTGCAGACGCTGGCGGCGAACATCCTGGAGCCGGGCCGGCTGGCCGACTTCATCGCGTCATCGCTTTCGACCATCAACACCGCCGTCAAGCAAGAGGTGCTCGAGACGCTCGACATCCGCGCGCGGATGGACAACCTGAACCGGATCCTGATTAAGGAGCTCGAAGTGCTCGAGCTCGGGTCGAAGATTCAGTCGCAGGTCCAGTCGGAGGTGGGGAAGAACCAGCGCGATTACTTCCTCCGCGAGCAGATGAAGGCGATTCAGAAGGAGCTCGGCGAAGGCGACGACCAGACTAAGGACGTCGAAGAGCTCTCCGAAAAGATCGAAGCCGCGGGCATGCCCGACGCGGTGAAGAAGGAAGCGCTCCGCGAGCTGGACCGCTTGTCCAAGATGCCGGCCGCGGCGGCGGAGTACACCGTGTCGCGGACGTATCTGGACTGGCTCGTCGCGCTGCCGTGGAACAAGCGGACGGACGAAGTGATCGACCTGCCGCGTACCAAAGGCGTGCTCGACGCGGATCACTCGGGGCTCGAACGGGTGAAAGACCGCATCCTCGAATATCTCGCGGTCCGCAAGCTCAATCCTGCCGTGAAGGGACCGATTCTCTGCTTCGTCGGCCCTCCCGGCGTCGGCAAGACGTCGCTCGCGCGATCGATCGCGCAGGCGCTCGGCAGAAAATTCGTGCGCGTGTCGCTCGGCGGCATGCGCGACGAGGCGGAGATCCGCGGCCACCGCCGGACCTACATCGGCGCGCTGCCCGGGCAGGTCATTCAAGGGCTGCGCCGCGCGGAGTCGAAGAATCCGGTGTTCATCCTGGACGAAATCGACAAGCTCGGTTCCGACTTCCGCGGCGATCCTTCGTCGGCGCTGCTCGAGGTCCTCGATCCGGAGCAGAACAACACGTTCCGCGATCACTATCTCGACGTCCCGTTCGATCTCTCCGAGGTGCTGTTCATTACCACGGCGAACGTGCTCGATCCGGTCCCGGCGGCGCTGCGCGACCGCATGGAAGTGCTGGAGCTGGCGGGCTACACCGAGGAAGAGAAGCTGCAGATCGCGATCGATCACCTCGTCGACAAGCAGGTGAAGAACCACGGGTTGACGCCGGAATACATCCGCTTCTCGCCCGACGCGCTGCGCCAACTGATTCGCGGGTACACGCGCGAGGCGGGCGTGCGCAATCTTGAGCGCGAGATCGGCTCGCTCTGCCGCAAGGTGGCGCGCCGCCGCGCGGAAGGGAACGAGACGCCGATCGCGATCACCCCGGACGTCGTCGTCGACATGCTTGGCGCGCCGAGGTTCCTCGAAGAAGAGATGGAGCAGCGCACCAAGGATCCCGGCGTCGCGATCGGTCTGGCGTGGACGCCGGTCGGCGGCGAGGTGCTGTTCATCGAAGCGTCGCGGATGGCGGGCACCGGCTCGCTCACGCTGACCGGCCAGCTCGGCGACGTGATGAAGGAATCGGCGCGGGCGGCGCTGTCGTGGCTGCGCGCGCACGCGCGCGAGTACAGCATCGATCCGGACTTCTTCAAGAACGCCGAGATGCACGTGCACGTCCCGTCGGGCGCGATTCCGAAAGACGGGCCATCGGCCGGCGTGACGATGGTGGCGGCGATGGCGTCGGAGCTGACCGGTCGTCCGGTCAGAGGCGACCTCGCGATGACCGGCGAGATCACGCTCTCGGGCCGCGTGCTGCCGGTCGGCGGCATTAAAGAGAAAGTGCTGGCGGCGCGGCGCGCCGGGATCCATGAGGTCGTGCTGCCGAAGCAGAACGAAAAGAACATCAAGGAAGATCTGACCGAGGAACTGCGGAAGGGCCTGACGGTCCACCTCGTCACCACCGTCGACGAGGTCCTCGCGCTGGCGCTTCAGCCCGCGTCCTCCGACCGGCGGCCCCTGAAGAAGGAGTCGAAGGAGTCGAAGGA
>JADGOC010000053.1 GCA_017883165.1 Acidobacteriota bacterium | reverse complement strand
AGACGCGGAACATGTGCAGCCACACCGTGATGACCATCGCGTGCGCGCCCCACCGGTGCATCTCGCGCATGATGCCGAGCGGCACGTGCTCGCGCAGGCTGACGATGTCGGTGTAGGCGTACTCGAGCGTCGGCCGGTAGTAGAACATCAGCAGGAGGCCGGTGAAGGTCAGCACGAGGAAGAGAAAGAAGCTCAGACCGCCCATGCACCAGGTGTAGCGCAGCTTGACGCCCGACTTGCGGATGCGCACCGGGTGCAGATGCAGGAACACGTTCGACAGCATCACGAGCACGCGGTTCCGGTCGTTCGTCGGCCGGCCGTGCCGGAAGATCGACACCCAGACCTGCGTCTCGGTCAGCCAGTTCCAGAACCTGACGAGCGCGCCTTCCTTCGGTTCGACGGTTTTTATGTCTGCCATTTGTGCTTACGCCTTGAGAAACGCTTCAGGATCCTTCCACTGCCCCAGCTCGAATTGAAAATGCCGGCTCTTGTCGACCAGGATCTGGCCGTCGTCGGCGAGCACGATGCGCGCGCGCTCGAGCGGACGCGGCGCCGGCCCTTCGAAGTTGACGCCGGTCAGGCGATAGCCGCTCCCGTGGCACGGACACTTGAATTTGTTCTCGGCCGACAGGTAATTCGGCGTGCAGCCCAGGTGCGTGCACACGGTGATGAGCGCGTAGAAGCCGCTGACGTGCTGTTCGAGATCTTCTGGCGTGCGGACGATCCAGATGCCGAACTTCTCTTTCCAGCGCTCGTCGACGCCCATGCCGTATTCGTTCGGGAAGCCGGCCTTGAACTGCTGCGGCGGCTCGTTCAGCACGTTGGGAAACATGAAACGGCCGGTCGCCGCGAGGGCCGCCGCCGACGCGGCCGCGAACGCGCCCCACGAGAGGCCGATCCAGGCGCGGCGCGTGAAGAGCGGCGAGCTGTCGTCTGGGTCGCGTCCGGCCGCCACGGCCGGCTTGGCGGTGGCGGTCACCGCTTTGGCGGCTGCGCCGCCGACCGACGCCGCGGAGGTCGTCTTGCCCGCGAGATCCGGAATCGGCACCGCGGGCGGCTTGGGCGCCACCGGCCGCGGGGCCGGCGTACTCGGCACTTCTGGTTTTATCTCGTCAGCCATGCACATTCACCAGCGATCCCATCACCCCATGACCTTGAGCGCTTCGATGGCGGCCTGCCGCACCTTCATGCTGCGATCCTGCTGGCTGAGGGTCGTCACCGACGGCTTCAGCGTTTGGTCCTTGAGCGCGGCGGCGGCGCGCAGCCCGCCGATCATCACCTCCGCCACCGGGTCCTGATCGTCGTCCTGCCGCACGTCGCGCGTGACCGCGCCCTCGACGTACCCGCGATCGAGCATCTGGCGCAGCACCGGCACGCCCTCGTGGCTCTCGTGGCGCGCGAGCGCGATGGCGGCGTTCCAGCGAACATCGGGCGCGACATCTTCCAGCGCGGCGCGCAGCGTCCCCAGTTGCGCGTCGCCGGGCAACGCGCCGAGCGCATAGACCACGATCTTGCGGATCCCCGCATCACTCGACGCGTACAGCGGCTGCAGTTTGGGGACGACCGACGGATCGCCCGACGAACCGAGCGCCCAGATGGTGCTGATGCGCACTTCGCTGTCGGGGTCGTCGAGCGACGTGCTGAGATCGGCGACCGCCTTCGGCGGCAGCGGCGGGTCGAGACGCCCGATCGCGAGCGCGATATACCGGCGGACGCGCGGGTCGCCGCCTTTCGACTCTTCGAACGCCTTCACGAGCGCCGGGCCGAGCGTCCGATCGGCGCGGACCTTCGGATCGGCCATCATCCGCGACAGCTCGTAGGCGGCCGGCCAGCGCCGGCTCGATCCACCGGTGCGGATCTCGGTCAGGTATTCCTGCGCGGAGTGGTCGTCCACGACCAGCGACCGAAAGCCCACGTACACCATGACCGTCACGCCAATGACGGCTAATGGGATCAGAAAAAACTGAACGGCGAGGGCAGGTGCGGCGACCAGTGGGTTTCGAGTCGCGGGTTCGCGCTCGGTGAGTTTATCCATGTATTGGGAAATGACGCAGGCCCCAGAACGGCGGGACGTGTAAGTTTTACTACGTAGGCCCTTTAACGGTCAAGCGGCAGTGCCGAGTTCCCGGCACCCCACTTGCCTTCCCCGCCGGAGTCGCTAGAGCGCCGCGACCGTCTCCTGGGCCTTCACCGGCTTGAGGAACGGCATCAGCGCGCGCAGCCGCTGGCCAACGTCTTCGATCTGATGCGCGCGCTCGGCGCGCCGCGTCTCGTTGAACGTCGGCCGGCCGGCGGCGTGCTCCGCCATCCAGCGCCGTGCGTACTCGCCGCTCTGGATTTCTTCGAGCAACTTCCGCATCTCGCGGTGCGTCTCTTCAGTGACGATGCGCGGGCCGCCGGTGTAATCGCCGTGCTCCGCGGTGTCGCTGACCGAGTAGCGCATGTAGCTCAAGCCGCCCTGGTAGATCAGATCGACGATGAGCTTCAGCTCGTGCAGACACTCGAAGTACGCGATCTCGGGCTGATAGCCGGCGTCAACCAGCGTCTCGAAGCCCGCTTTGATCAGTGCGCTGACGCCGCCGCACAGGACCGCCTGCTCGCCGAACAGATCGGTCTCTGTTTCCTCGGCGAACGTCGTCTCGATGACGCCGGCCCGCGTCACGCCGATGCCTTTCGCATACGACAGCGTCGTCGCTTTCGCGCGGCCGCTGGCGTCCTGGTGAATGGCGATCAGCGCCGGCGTGCCGGCGCCTTCCACGAAGAGCTCGCGCACGCGGTGCCCGGGTGATTTCGGCGCGACCATCGCCACGTCCACGTCGGGGCGCACCGTGATCCCGCCGAAGCGGATGTTGAATCCGTGGGCGAAGAGCAGCAACTGCCCGGCCCGCAGATTCGGCTCGATCGCGTCGCGATAGACGTCGGGCTGCGACGTGTCCGGCACGAGAATCATGATGACGTCGGCCCACGCGGCGACGTCGGCGACGTCGGCGACCGGCAACCCCGCCGCGCGCGCTTTGTCGCGCGACGCGCTCGTGGCGTGCAGGCCGACGCGGACGGTGACGCCGCTGTCGCGCAGATTGAGCGCGTGGGCGTGGCCCTGCGAGCCGTAGCCGATCACGCCCACCTTCTTCCCCCGCACGATCGACAGATCGGCGTCACAGTCGTAGTACATCGTCGCCATTCGGAACTCCTTCAGTCACCAACCACCAACCACCAGTCACCAGCCACCAGCCACCAGACTCAGACCGAACAGTTGCTCAGGTCGATCGCCGCGGCTTCCACAGGCGCTCGCGGCGGGTCGAACCGTCTGGCGGTCGTCGTGCCGCGGGCCATCGACACGCGTCCGGTTCTCGCCATCTCAATCACGCCGAAAGGCCTCAGCACTTCGAGCAGGCTGTCGATCTTGGCTTCCGGCCCCGTGGCCTCGATCACGAGCGACTCCGGGCCGACGTCGACGATGCGCGCGCGGTACACGTCCACGAGCTGCATGACGTGCGTGCGCGCCTCGCCGGTCGCCGCCACTTTGATCAGCGCGAGGTCGCGCGCGATCGACGGCGTCTGCGTGATGTCGTCGACCCGCTGGACCGGCACCAGCTTGTAGAGATTCGCCTCGAGCCGGCGCGCTCCGTAGTCGTCGGTGTCGACGACGACCGTCATCCGCGAGACGCCCGGGCGCTCGGTGTGCCCCACCGTCAGCGATTCGATGTTGAACGCGCGCCGCCGGAAGAGCGACGCGACCCGAGTGAGCACGCCCGGCTTGTTGTCGACGTAAATCGCGAACGTATGCAGCATGTTTCCCGGTTGCATATGCCTCCGCTAATCTGCCGCGGTTTCGACGATGGGCGACGGTCGACGAATCATCCTGTGAAGATCGGCGCCGGCCGGCACCATCGGATAGACCGTATCCTCCTGCTCGACGCGAAAATCGATGATGGCGCCGCCCGGGCACGCGCGCGCGGCGAGGACAGCGGCTTCGACCTCGCCGCGGCGATGCACAGCAGCGCCCCACAGGCCGAACGCGTCAGCGAGCTTGACGAAGTCGGGCCCGGTGATCGGCGTCGCCGCGTACCGGCGCTGATAGAAGAATTCCTGCCACTGGCGCACCATGCCGAGGTAGCCGTTGTTGATGATGGCGACGTTGATGTCGAGCTTCTCCTGTGCGATCGTCGCCAGCTCACACATCGTCATCTGGAATCCGCCGTCGCCGACGACGACCCAGACCTCCGCGTCGGGCCGCGCGATCTTCGCGCCGATGGCCGCCGGGAGCGCGAAGCCCATCGTCCCGAGCCCGCCCGACGTGATGAGCGACCGCGGCGCGTCGTGCTTGTAGTACTGCGCTTCCCACATCTGGTGCTGGCCGACGTCGGAGACCACGAGTGCGCGCCCGTCGGTCAGCCGCCACAGATCGTTGATGACGTGCGCCGCGTAGAGGTGCCCGTCGTCGGGGAGATTCTGGATATCGCGTACCGCGGAATCGCCCTTGAGCGCGTCGATCTCGGCGAACCACGCGGCGCGGTCGCCGGGCGCGACGTCGGGGAGCCAGTCGGCAATCGCCGCGCGCAGGTCGCTCGCAATCGCGACGTCGACGCGGACGTTCTTGTTCAGCTCGGCGCGATCGATGTCGACGTGGATCTTGCGGGCCGTGGGCGCGTACGTCTTTAGATTGCCGGTGACGCGGTCGTCGAAGCGCATCCCGAGCGCGATGAGCAGATCGGCCTGCTGAATCGCCACGTTCACCCAGGCTTCGCCGTGCATCCCCATCATGCCGAGGTTCAGCGGATGCGAGGCCGGCACGCCGCCGATCCCGAGCAGCGTCACGGCGATCGGAATCTGCCCGCGCTCGGCGAACGCGAGGATCTCCCGTTCGGCGCCGGAGAGCATCACGCCGTGTCCCGCGAGGATGAGCGGCCGCTCCGCGGCGTTGATCAGCGCCACCGCGTCACAGGACGGGCCGTCGCCGGGCAGCGCGTCGTCGTACGCCTCGGTGAGGCGCGGCTCCGCGGCGTTCCAGTCGAACGCGCAGCTCCCCTGCTGCGCGTCCTTGGTGATGTCGATGAGCACCGGTCCGGGACGGCCGCCGGCGGCGACCGCGAAGGCTTCGCGTACCGCCGGCGCGACGTCCTCGGCGCTCGTGACGAGGTAGTTGTGCTTGGTGATCGGCAGCGTGATGCCGGTGATGTCGGCTTCCTGAAACGCATCGGATCCGATCAGGCGGCTGCCGACCTGGCCCGTGACGCAGACGATCGGCGACGAATCCATCATCGCCGTCGCGATGCCCGTGACCATATTGGTGGCGCCCGGCCCCGACGTCGCGATCGCGACGCCGACGCGCCCGCTCGCGCGGGCGTAGCCGTCGGCCATGTGCGTCGCGCCCTGCTCGTGCCGCACGAGCACGTGACGAATCGGGTATTCCAGAAGCGCGTCGTACGCCGGCAGAATGGCTCCGCCGGGATAGCCAAACACGTCGGTCACGCCTTCGCGAACCAGGCATTCCCACAAAATCTGCGCACCGGTCAGCTTCATCGAATTAGCCCGTGACCGCGCCGGTCGACGCCGACGACACCAGGCGCGCGTACTTCGCGAAGACACCGTTCGCGTACCGCGGCGCGGGCCGCGCCCACGCCGCGAGGCGCCGCTCCAATTCGTCGGCGGCGAGCTCGACGTCGAGGCGCCGCCCGGGGAGATCAAAGACGATCATGTCGTTGTCGCGGACGGCGGCAATGGGCCCGCCGCGAGCGGCTTCGGGGGAGACGTGCCCGGCCATCAGGCCGCGCGTGGCGCCGGAGAAACGGCCGTCGGTCAGCAGCGCGACCGATTCGCCGAGCCCCGCCCCGACGATCGCGGCCGTCACGGCCAGCATCTCGCGCATGCCGGGCCCGCCGCTCGGCCCTTCGTTGCGGATTACCAGGACATCGCCGGGCCGAATCGTCTGACGCTGCACGGCGTCGAACGCGGCCTCTTCACTTTCGAACACGCGCGCCGGGCCGCGATGGCGCACTCGCTCGGTGCCGGACACCTTCACGACCGCGCCCTCGGGCGCGAGATTGCCCGAGACGATCATGAGCCCACCGGTCGGCTTCAAGGCGTGAGCGACGTCGCAGACGACCTGCTGGCCGGGCGTTTCGCGCGCCAGCGCGGCCTCGTCGCCGATCGTGCGGCCGGTCACGGTCGGCGACGCCGACGCCAGCAACTGGCCCGCCGACAGCCGCTGGGCGATGAGCGCGCTGCCGCCGGCCGCGTGCAGGTCGGTCGCGACGAAGCGGCCCGACGGCTTGAGGTCGGCGATGAGCGGCACCCGCGCGCTGATGCGGTCGAAGTCGGCGAGCGAAAGATCGACGTGGGCTTCCCGCGCGATTGCCAGCAGGTGCAGGACCGCGTTGGTCGATCCGCCCGTCGCCGCCACCGCCGTAATGGCATTCTCGAGCGCCGCGCGCGTGAGGATGTCGCGCGGCCGCACGCCGTGGCGCACGAGATCGACGACGCGCTGGCCGGTGGCGCGGGCGACGTCCGCCTTGGCCGGATCCGTCGCCGGCACGCTGCCGCTGCCGAGCGCCGCGATGCCGAGAAACTCGCAGGCGATCGCCATCGTGTTCGCGGTGAACTGGCCGCCGCACGCGCCCGCGCCGGGACACGCCGCGGCTTCGAGCCGGCAAAGATCGCCGTCGCTCATGCGGCCGGCGGCGTGCGTGCCGACGGCCTCGAACACGTCCTGAATCGTGACGTCCTTGCCGTCGAACTTCCCCGGTGCAATCGATCCGCCGTAGAGCACCAGGCCGGGAACGTTCAGCCGCGCGAGCGCCATCACGGCGGCCGGAATCGTCTTGTCGCAGCCGACGAGGATCACCAGGCCGTCGAAGCCGTTGCCGCGCGCGACGAGCTCGATCGAATCGGCGATCACCTCGCGGCTGACGAGCGAGGCGCGCATCCCCTCGGTGCCCATCGTGATGCCGTCGGAGATCGACACGGTGTTGAATTCCATCGGCGTGCCGCCGGCGGCGCGGATACCCTCTTTGAGAGGGACCGCCAGCTCGCGCAGGTGCAGGTTGCACGGGCCGATTTCGATCCAGGTGTTGGCGACGCCGATGAGCGGCTTCGTGAGGTCCGCGTCGGAAAAGCCGGCACCTTTGAGCATCGCGCGCGCCGCCGCGCGGTGCGGGCCGGTCGTCAGCGGATTCGATCCGAACGTGATCACGGAGCCATCTCGCTGCGGGTCGCCTTCTGGCGGCTCTTCCAGCTCTGGTAGGTACCGAGCACGCGCAGCATCGGCGCGAACTCGGCGAGATGCGCGAGCGCGCGGGCGCAGCGCAGCTCGTCGCGCGCCGAACCGACCTCGGCGTAGAACAGATACTCCCAGGGCCGGCCGGGAATCGGACGCGACTCCAGCTTGACGAGGTCGACATCGCGGAGCGCGAAGACGCTGAGCGCTTTGAACAGCGCCCCCGGCACGTTGGGAACCGTGAAGGCGATGGTGGTCTTGTCGGCCGGCGCCTCGTCGAGCGGCCTGCGGCCGATGACGATAAACCGTGTGATGTTGTCGTCGAAATCCTGGATGGCCGACGCGAGTGGCATGAGGCCGAACACCTCGCCGGCTCGCGCCGAGGCGATCGCCGCGGCGTCGATGAGATGATCGTCCGCCACCAGCTTCGCGCTACCGGCGGTGTCGTAGGTGGCGATAATCTCGACGCCGGTCAGCGTCCGGAGAAACCGCTCGCACTGCGCGAGCCCCTGCGGATGCGAATAGACGCGGCGCAGATCGCCGAGGCCGACGCCCGGCAGCGCGAGCAGATGGTGCACGACCGGCAGCTCCACCTCCGCGACGATCGGGAGATGATGCTCGACCAGCAGGTCGTAGTTGCGGTGGATGCTGCCGCCAATCGAGTTCTCGATCGGCAGCACGCCGTAGCTGGCGGGCCCGGCGTCGACGGCGCCGAAGACCTCCTCGAAGCTCCGGTACGCGACGAGCTCCGCGTCGGCGTGCACCAGCCGCGCTGCTGCTTCACTGAAGGCGCCGAGCTCCCCCTGGTAGGCGATCCGCATACCCGATTGGAGCCGACCTCCGCCATAGAAGTCCAATTAATAAAATTAACGAGATTATAAGTATTGCTTATTCTCCGGACTGGTCACAGCTTGGGCAGCGTCACGCCGCGCTGCGCCTGATATTTGCCCTTCTTGTCCTTGTACGACTTCGTGCACGCGTCGTCGCTCTGGAAGAACAGGACCTGCGCGATCCCTTCGTTGGCGTAGATCTTAGCGGGCAGCGGCGTCGTATTCGAGATCTCGATCGTCACGTGCCCTTCCCACTCCGGCTCGAAGGGGGTCACGTTGACGATGATGCCGCAGCGCGCGTAGGTGGACTTGCCGAGGCAGATCGTCAGAATGTCCCGCGGAATCCGGAAGTACTCGATCGTGCTGGCGAGCGCGAACGAGTTCGGCGGGATGATGCAGACATCCGCCGTGATGTCGACAAACGACTTCGGATCGAAGTTCTTGGGGTCGACCACGGTGTTGTAGACGTTCGTGAAGACTTTGAATTCGTTCCCGACGCGGACGTCGTAGCCGTACGACGAGACCCCGTACGAGATTACGCCGTCGCGCACCTGATCGTCGACGAAGGGGTCGATCATCTGGTGCTCGCGCGCCATCCGCCGAATCCAATGGTCAGGTTTGATGGACATTATTTACTCTGCGCTGGGGCCCCACCCCCAGCGCCTGTGCCTTCGCGGCTTACGCCGCTCGGCATTAGCTCGGGGCGACTGCCCACTTAGTCAACGTCGCGTCAACGTCTGAACAGTGAAAAGATCAGCGTGAGAAGGATACTCAAAACGATCGATGTCACGATCGGAAAATAAAACGAGAAGTTGCCCCGCCGGACGGCGATGTCGCCGGGGAGGCGCCCGAGGGGCACGCCGAGCATGATGGCAAGCCCCACGGCGGCAATGGCGAGGCCGATCAACACCAGCAGCTTGCCCATATTCCACCGCTGACTCATCACAAAGGACACCAAGCCAAAGAGGGTTCGACCCTTTGTGTCCGCGGTGTCCTTAGTGGTGACTCAGAGCCTCAAAGCTGAATCAGCTCCTCAAACCAGTTCGAAGCCCGCGAAAAAGTATGCGATTTCATACGCCGCCGTCTCCGGTGCATCGGATCCATGCGTGGCGTTGCGCTCGATGGACTCGGCGAACTCCTTGCGCAGCGTGCCGGCGTCGGCCTTCGCCGGGTCGGTGGCGCCCATCAGCGCGCGCCACTTCTTGATCGCGCCGGCCGCTTCGAGCACCAGAACGACTGCAGGCCCCGACGACATGAACGCGGTCAGACTCGGGAAGAACGGTCGCTCGCGGTGGACCGCGTAGAAGCCTTCGGCCTGCGCCTTCGACAGATGCACCCGCCGGATGGCACGAATCTGGAATCCCGTATTCTCGATGCGCTGGATGATCGCGCCAATCTGGCGCCGTTCCACCGCATCGGGCTTGATAATCGCCAACGTCCGCTCACTCATCCGGCGATTATAGCAGGCCCTAACTCAGCCACAGATTAGACAGGGAGGCGATATCGTGACGCCGACGGCCAACAAGCAGCAGAAGGATCAGGATGTCC
Source organism: Acidobacteriota bacterium (assembly GCA_017883165.1). Taxonomy (GTDB): domain Bacteria; phylum Acidobacteriota; class Vicinamibacteria; order Vicinamibacterales; family CAVVIG01; genus JADGOC01. The sequence goes on along the minus strand of JADGOC010000053.1, from coordinate 14,343 downwards.
ACAAGGGCGCGATTGAAAGCGAGCGCCCGAACGACGACGGCGTGGGCAACCCTGCGGGTACAGGGATCGACAAGAACGGGCTTCCCAATAATCCGGTTGCAACCGCGCAGGATAAAATCGGCGCTAATGAGGACAAGAGCCAGGGGTGACTGAGCGGTGAATTGGGTGATGGAGTGAAGTGATGATGGAGTGAGGGAAAATCACCCCATCATTCCATCACCAGTTCACCCCGTCACCACATTCTCTATCGGAGGCCTTCCATGATCTCTTCGAGCGCCTCGCGTCCAGGGCGCACTCGATCGAGGGGAAGCGTGGCGAGAGGCTCGTCGACGACGTTCAACAGCGTGAGGAAGTCGTCGCGATCCGGCTCGATGTAGATCAGCCCGGTCGCGAACTCGCCGCGGCGCGCGGTTTCGTGGAGCCGCCTGATCGCGATGAGCTTGTCGGTCGGATCGTAGTCCTCTTCGAGCTTCTTCAAATACAGCTTCGACCCGTCGTGCATCGTCACTTCCTGGGTCGAGCCCGGCTCGTAGTCGACCGAGATGTCCTCGAAGTACGGCACGAAGGTGACGTCTTCGACCGGATCGTCGTGTTCCTTGGCGTAGGCGTAGCTCTTGGTCGAGCCTTCATGGTCGTTGAACGTGACGCACGGCGAGATGACGTCGAGCATCACGGTGCCGCGATGCGCGAGCGCCGCCTTCAGCAGCGAGAGGAGCTGCTTCTTGTCGCCCGAGAACGACCGCCCGACGAAGGTCGCGCCCAGCTCGATCGCCAGCGCGCACGTGTCGATCGGCGGGAGGTCGTTGACGACCCCCGTCTTGAGCTTCGACCCCAGGTCCGCCGTCGGCGAGAACTGCCCCTTGGTGAGGCCGTAGCAGCCGTTATCCTCGATGATGTAAACGATCGGCAGGTTGCGGCGCATCAGGTGCACGAACTGCCCGATGCCGATCGCGCCCGTGTCGCCGTCACCGCTGATGCCGATGGCGATCAGCTTGTGGTTGGCCAGCAAGGCCCCGGTGCCGACCGACGGCATCCGGCCATGCACGGCGTTGAAGCCGTGCGAGCCGCCGAGGAAATACGCGGGGCTCTTGCTCGAGCAGCCGATGCCCGACAGCTTGATGACCTGCTTGGGGTCGATCCCCATTTCGTAAAACGCGTCGATGATGCGTTCGGAAATCGCGTTGTGGCCGCAGCCGGCACAGAGCGTCGTCTTGCCGCCTTTGTAGATCTGCGGCTCGAGGCCAATCCGGTTCATTTTGACTGGTGTCGCCATGGTCCTATTCCCCACCCGCCGTGCCCGCACTCATGCGGGTGGCCGTCTTCTTCGCCACGTCGAACCCTTCGCGCGCCAGCACCTCGTCGGTGATACTGCGGGCGTCGATGGGCAATCCGTTGTAGTGCAGCACGCTCTGCAGCTTTTTCTGCCGATCGGGCGTGAGCTCCAGCTTCATCAGCTGCAGGAGCTGCGCGTCGCGGTTCTGCTCGATGACGTAGACGCGCTCGTGCGCGTCCACGAAGGCCGCGAGATCGTCGGTGAACGGATAGGCGCGCAGCCGGAAGTAGGAGGTCTCGACCTTGGTTTCCTCCCGCAGCTGATCGCGGCTCTCTTCGATCGCGAAGTGCGACGTGCCGTAGCCGACGAAGCCGACCTTGGCCTTCGGGTTGGTCTGCACGACCGGCTTCGGCACGAACCTGCGCGCCGTGGCGAACTTGCGGTTCAAACGATCCATGTTCTCGACGTAGTCGTCGGGACGCTCGCTGTACTGCCCCTTCGCGTTGTGGCCCGATCCGCGGGTGAAAGACGCCGGCAGGCCGTCACCCGGAATCGTGCGATACGCGATGCCGTCGCCGTCCACGTCCTTGTACCGGCCCCACTCGCCGATCTCGGCCAGCTTCGCCTTCGTCAGCAGCTTGCCGCGGTTGATCGGGGCCGTCGGGTATTTGAAACCGTCGGCCATCCAGTTGTTCATGCCGAGGTCGAGGTCCATCATGACGAAGACCGGCGTCTGGAACTGCTCCGCCAGCTCGAATGCGTCCTGCGCCATCGTGTAGCACTCCTCCACCGAGCACGGGATAAGCATCAGATGCTTGGTGTCGCCGTGCGAGAGGAAGGCGATCTGGAGCAGATCGCCCTGCGCTGTGCGGGTCGGCAGGCCGGTGGACGGCCCGACGCGCTGCACGTCGAAGATCACCGCGGGCGTCTCGGCGTAGTACGCGAGGCCCGCGAACTCGCCCATGAGCGAGATGCCGGGACCGGCCGTCGCCGTCATCGCGCGCGCGCCCGCCCAGCTCGCGCCGATCACCATGCCGAGCGACGCGATCTCGTCTTCCGCCTGCACGACCGCGAACGTCGCCTTCCCGTCTTTGTCGACCCGGTACTTCTTCATGTAACCGATCAGCGATTCGCACAGTGACGACGAGGGCGTGATCGGATACCAGGCGACGACGGTGACGCCGGCCATCATGCAGCCGATGGCGGCCGCTTGATTGCCTTCGATGAGAATCTTGCCCGCCGTCTCGTTCATCGCCTCGAGGCTGTACGGGGCCTGCTTGGTGAAGTTCGCTTCGGCGTAGTCGAAGCCGGCCTTGAGCGCGGCGGCGTTCAGGACGACGGCCTTCGCCTTTTTGCCGAGCTGTTTGCCGAGCGCCTTCTCCATCAACGCCAGATCGATGCCGAGCAGCTTGGCGAGGATGCCCGGATAGATCATGTTCTTGACGAGACGGCGTAGCTTCGCGTCCGGGCAGACCGGCTTGACGAGCGTGTCGAACGGCACCGGATAGAACACGAGATCGTTCCTGAGGGCGCTGAGCTTCAGCGGCTCGTCGTAGACGACGGCGGCGCCCGGCTCGAGCGTCAGGACGTCTTCCTTCGCGGTCTCCGCGTTCATCGCGACGAGGAAATCCACTTCCTTCTTGCGCGCGATGTAGCCGCGCTTGCTCGCGCGGATCGTGTACCACGTCGGCAGCCCGGCGATGTTCGACGGGAACATGTTCTTGCCGGACACCGGCACGCCCATCAAGAGAATCGACCGCAGCAGCACCATGTTCGCCGTCTGGCTGCCGGATCCGTTGACGGTGGCGACCTGAATGCTGAAATCGTTCACGACACGCTGCGCGCCGGACCGGGCCTGCTGTTGCTGAACGGCAAGATCTGTCGGTGACATGTTGGCGAATTCCTTCTAGAAACCTATAAGAACAGAGGAGTTCTCGGCGAGTCGGCGCCGATTTGGGAAGAACGAAAGGAGTATATCAGAAGGTTTCGGCCACGGTGTGCGATGGGCGTCGCACGGCACTCCTTCATCAGTTCTGGTCATCAGGCTGATGCATCTGGCTTATCGATCGCCGCTACACGCCCAGTATTTCTTTTATGGCCTTACCCATGTCCGCGGGGCTCTCGACGACCGTCACCCCCGCGGCTGTCAGCGCGGCCATCTTCTCGGCGGCTGTGCCCTTGCCGCCCGCGATGATGGCGCCGGCGTGGCCCATCCGGCGTCCGGGCGGCGCGGTCTGGCCGGCGATGAACGCCACGACCGGCTTCTTGAAGTGGGTTTTGATCCACGCCGCGGCATCCTCTTCCGCGCTGCCGCCGATCTCGCCGATCATCACGACGGCGTCGGTATCGGGATCGCCGCCAAAGAGCGTCAGCGCGTCGATGTGCGACGTGCCGATCAGCGGATCGCCGCCGATGCCGATGCACGTCGTCTGGCCGAGGCCGAGCCGCGTGAGCTGGTGAATCGCCTCGTAGGTGAGCGTCCCGCTCTTCGACACGATGCCGATGCGCCCCTCTTTGCAGATGTGGCCGGGGATGATCCCCGCCTTCGCCTTGCCCGGCGAGATGAGCCCGGGGCAGTTCGGCCCGATGAGGCGCGTCGGGTGTCCCTTCAGAAACGTCATGGCGCGCATCATGTCGAGCGTCGGGATCCCCTCGGTGATGCAGACGACGAGCGCGACGCCGGCGTCGGCCGATTCCATGATCGCGTCGGCCGCGAACGGCGGCGGCACGAAGATCACCGACGCGTTCGCGCCGGTCTCGCGCACTGCGTCGTGGACGGTGTCGAATACCGGCCACCCCTCGTGCGTCGTCCCGCCTTTGCCGGGGGTGACACCGCCGACGACGGTCGTCCCGTAGGCGGCCGCCTGCTTGGCGTGAAACGTCCCTTCGCGGCCGGTCAGGCCCTGCACAATCAAACGCGTCGACTTATCGATCAGTACGGACATAGGTTTTCAAATGCGACCCGGGTTTATCCGGCAAGCTGGACGACTTTCTGCGCGGCTTCCCCCATGCTGTCCGCCGTCGTGAAGTTCATGCCGCTCTCGCGCAGCAGACGCTTGCCTTCCTCGACGTTGGTGCCTTCCATGCGAATGACAATCGGCACCTGCACGCCCAGCTCCTTGACGGCCGCAATCACGCCCTGCGCGAGGACGTCGCACCGCAGGATGCCGCCGAAGATGTTGATGAGCACCGCCTTGACGTTCCGGTCCGACATCAGGATCTTGAACGCGTGCCGGATCTGTTCCGCGTTGGCGCCGCCGCCGACGTCGAGGAAATTGGCCGGCTCTCCCCCCGCCAGCTTGATGATGTCCATCGTCGCCATCGCGAGGCCGGCGCCGTTGACCATGCAGCCGATGGTGCCGTCGAGGTGAATGTAGTTGAGCGAGAACTTCGACGCCTCGACCTCGAGCGGATCCTCTTCGCTGAGATCGCGGAGGTCCCGGATGTCCGGATGCCGGTACAGCGCGTTGTCGTCGAAATTCATCTTGGCGTCGAGCGCGAGGAGCTCGCCGGCCGCCGTCACGACGAGCGGATTGATCTCGACGAGCGACGCGTCGGTGGCCACGAACGCGTCATAGAGCGCCGTGGTGAGCTTCACGAACTTGTTGACCTGCGGGCCGTCGAGGCCGATCGCGAAGCCCAGCTGCCGCGCCTCGAACGGCACGAGGCCGACGCCCGGCTCGATGTAGACCTTGACGATCTTCTCCGGCGTCGACGCGGCCACCTCCTCGATGTCCATGCCGCCGGCGGCGCTGGCCATCATCACGGGCTTTCCCGCCGCGCGGTCGAGGACGAGGCTCAGATAGAGCTCGCGCGTCATCTGCAGCCCCTCCTCGACGAGCACGCGCGAGACGACGCGCCCGTCGGGGCCGGTCTGATGGGTGATGAGCGTCATGCCGATCATGTCGCCGGCGATCCGCTCGGCCTCGTCCGCCGAGCGGGCGAGCTTGACGCCGCCGCCCTTGCCGCGGCCACCCGCGTGGATTTGCGCCTTGACGACGACAATCGCGCCGCCAAGACGGCGGGCAATCTCGCCAGCTTCGGCGGCGTTGAAGGCGACTTCGCCCTTGGGAACCGGCACGCCGTGGCGCGCGAGAATCGCTTTACCTTGATATTCGTGGATTTTCATCGTGGTCAGAAAACTCCTGATGCTAGTCGGCAACGCGCGAACGCGTCAAGACGCGCGTTGCGGCGCCCCGATCATTTCACCAGGATCACGGCGTCCGATTGGTGCCCATGCGCGTCGCGCGCGGTGACGGTGTGCGCGCCGGGGACGAGCGGCCAGTCGATCGTCGCGTCGGCGTCGCAGCTGCCGACGCGCTCGCCGTCAACGCGCCACTCGATCGGTCCGCGCGAGGCGGCGGAGGCGCGCAGCGGCAGCGTCTGGAAGGCCTGCCTGAGCGTGGGATCGATGAGGTAGACGGCGCCGGGCGGCGGGTTGAGCACGAGCAGACGCGCGTCGGAGGACGCCGCCGGCGCAGGAGGCCGGTCCGCGGCGCGCACGAGCAGCCGCTGCGACTGCGCCCACGACCGGAACTCCGCCGGCCAGTTCACCACCACTCCCGCCCGACTTTCTTCACGGCTCGCGGGGCCCCACCCGCGCTCGCTCGCGTCTCGCGCGTCCGCGCTCGACGCGGGCCGCAGGCGCTCCCCTCCTGGCTTTGCCGGCCGGTGCCACGTGCACTCCGCGCCGTGCGCCTCGCTCGGCATCCACTCGTCGATCTGCGCGGGGCACCAGCGGCCCGCCGCCATCCCCGACAGCGCGCAGATGGCGCGCCGCTCGACCTGCTCGGCGCGCGCCTCGGTCGGCGCTTCGTCGAGCTGCGGCAGCCCGCCCGCGACGCGCCGCTCCGCGGCGAGCATGATCGCGTGGAAGATCGGCCCGGCGCCGGTGACGCCCGAGGAGTTCACGAGCGGCGAGCGATCAAAGTTGCCGACCCAGACGCCCACCGTCACCGCGCGCGTGTACCCGATCGCCCAGTTGTCGCGATACGCCTGCGACGTGCCGGTCTTGGCGGCCACCGCGAACGGGAACTCGAGGCTCCCGCCGCGGCCGAACGCGAACGCGCGCGCGTTCGCGTCGCCGAGAATGTCGCTGATCCAAAACGCCGTGCGCGATGACATCACCGTCTCGGCGCTTCGGACCGCTTCGCGATCCGCCGCCCGGACGAGCGTCGGCTTCACGAACACGCCGCCGCGCGCGAACGTGGAGTACGCCGCAACGAGCTCGTCGAGCCGGACCTCGGCGTCGCCAAGCGTCAATCCCAGGCCGTAATACGCCGCCGTCTTGTCGAACGACGTGAAGCCGGCGCGCCGGAGAAAGCGCAGCAGATTCGGGACGCCGACGCGCGACGCCATGGCGACAGCCGGCACGTTCTCGGAGCCGGCGAGCGCCCGCCGCGCCAGCAGCGGGCCGCGGAACTGCCCGTCGTAGTTGCGCGGGCTGTAGAGGATGCCGGTCTGCGCGGTCGGAAAGTACGATGGCACGTCGGGCAGCACCGTCGCCGGCGTCTCGCCTTCTTCGAACGCGAGCGCATAAGTGAACGGCTTCAGCGCCGAGCCGGGCTGCCGCGGCGTCACGACGCCGTCGATCGTCCCGCCGTGCGCGAGGTCGCCGTAGTCGCCCGACCCTTCCCACGCCAGCCACTCGCCGCTCGCGTTGTCGAGCACGACGGCGGCGACGTTGTGCGCGCCGTACTTCAGTAAAGCCGCGCGCTGGCTGCCGATGATGCCTTGGACGTCGCGCTGGAGCTCAGCGTCCAGTGTCGTCGTCACGCGGCTCGGCCGTACGTCGCCGGTCGCTGCAAGGACCCGCTGGACGAAATGGGGCGCGAGGAACACGGGCGGATCCGACTTGAGCGACATACGCTCGGCCAGCGCTTCGCGCGCGGCGTCCGGCGCGAGGGCGCCCGACGCCTCCATCCGCTGGATGACGTACCGCTGTCGCGGACGGACGCGCTCGGGATCGTGGTACGGGTTGAATCTCGACGGCCGCTGCGGGAGCGCCGCGAGAAAGGCCGCCTGCGCCGGCGTGAGGAGCGCCGCCCCGGAGCCGAAGTACGCGCGGCTCGCGCGCTCGGCGCCGACGAGCTGATTGCCGTACGGCGCGAGGTTGAGATACAGCGCGAGAATGTCGCGCTTGTCGAGGCGATGCTCGAGCCGCAAAGCCAGCACCGCTTCCCGGACCTTCGTCGCGAAGCCGCGCGGCTCGGGCGGAGATGCCGCACGGCGCGCCAGCAGCAGCTTCACCACCTGCTGCGTGATGGTCGATCCGCCTTCTGAAAAATGACGCCGGCGAATGCCTCGCGCGACGGCGCGCGCCGTGGCCAGCGGATCGATCCCGTGATGCGACCAGAACCGGTGATCTTCAGCCGCCACCGTCGCCGCGACCAGCGAGGGCGGCAGCGCGTCGGCGCGCAGGAGCGCCGTCCGGCTGCCCCCATCCGCGCGCGCTTCGTAGAGCACCTCGCCCGTCCGGTCGACGATGACCGTCGACTCGGCGCCGCTCGAATCGAGCAGCCCCGCGGGCAGCGGCCCGATCCGCAGCCACACGATGGCCGCGGCCAGGAGGGCCAACGCTCCGGCGCACAAGGCGAGCCGGCGCGTCTTCATTTTTTCACCTCGACGTTCTGCGTCGCTGTGCGCCCGAAGATCTCCGGCTCGTACATCGCCTCGACGCGCGCCGGCGCAATCTGGAACGATCCCGACGTCGTCGCGCGCACCACGTAGGAGAACTCGTGGTGCCCTTCGCTGAGGCGCGTCGCAAACAGCAGTACCTGGTCGTCATGGCGCTCAACGTGATCGAACGTGCCGCGGCGCCACACGTCCTGCCAGCTGACGTTTCCGCTGTCCTCGTCCTCGGTCTTGACCACATCGCGCGCCGTCGTCGCGAACCACGACTCGACCGGCTCGAACCCGGCCGGCACCGGGTCGGTGACCGCCACGAAGCGGCGCTCCTTCGGCAGATCGAGCGACAGCGTGACGCGCACGAGATCGCCCGCATTGAACGTCGTCGCCGCCGCGGCGGCCTTTCCGTCCGTCAGGGCGGCGTATTGCCGCTGCAGGTGGAACCCTTCGTCGCGCGCCGCCAGCATGGCGACGTCGGGCGCATATGTGAGGCGCGCCGTGTAGAACAGCGTGCCCTCGCCGTCGCGCGTCACGGTCAGATCGCGCGCTGATCCAGCCGGACCGGCAGCCGAGAGCTGCGCCATCGGCACGTCCTTCGTCGTCGCCTGCGTCGAGCGCCCCTTGAACGACTGGCGCACCAGATCCTCCGTGCCGAGCTTCACCAGCGCCGTGAAGTTCGGCACCTGAGCCTCGTACTTCCGGTAATAGTCGACGAGCGCCTGCATCGCCCAGGCGTTTTCCTGGGTGTTGCCCCAGCGGCCGTTCTTGCGCGCCGCCATCAGCCATCGCACCATCCCGGTGATCTCGGGCGCCTTGTCACTTGCGTGAACGAGCGTGTCGAGCACGACCGACGTCGAGCGGACGTTCGAGTTCCAGAACCACAGCAGGTACGGATCGCTCAACTCCTCCACGTGCATGCTGCCCGCTTCCGGCAGCACCGCGTTGGCCATGCGGCGCCGCAGCTCCGCGAGGCGCGCGCCTGTTTCGCCGTTCGCGGCCATTGCGTCGTGCAGGTACGCGAGCGCGAAAACCGGCATCCGATCGAGATAGGTATAGAGACGGTTGATGTTTGAGTCCTGATGGCGCCCGCCCTCAGTCAGCACTCTCACCGCGAAGGATTCCCACGCGGTGTACGCCGGCCACCAGCTTTCATTCGTCGGTGGCTTCTCCGCGAGCTCGCCTTCCAGATACTTGTACGCGTTGTCGGTGACGGTCGTGTTGACGTCGTACTTCAGTCCCGCCGCCACGTGATACACGTACAGCACGTAACTCGTGAGATACGGCGAGACCGTGAGGCACTCGCCGGGCCAGAACGCGAACCCGCCCGACGGGCACTGGAACTTCTCCAGCTCGCGCAGCGACGTCTGCGCCCTCGCGTGCAGGTCTTTCGCGTCAATGCCGGGCAGCTTGAAGGCATCGCCCAGATCCGACGTGAGCGCGAGGACGAGGGCCCTCGACGAGCGCTGTTCGACGCAGCCGTACGGGTAGTCGACGACGTACCGCGCTCCTTCACCGAGGCCGACGAGCGCCGTCGACGCGAGCTCGAGGTGCAAGCCGCCGAATCCAGGAACGATGCCCGCCGGCATCACGAACGTCTGCTTCGCGTCCGGCGCGGCCTCGCCGTACGCGGCCACCGACTCAGGTGTCGCGAGCACCTCCACCGGAATCGCGTCTTCGAACGCGTCGGTCTCGGTGCCCAGCCGCACGCTGACCTGCACGCGCGCGCGTCCCGTCGCCCGCGCGACGACGTCGAAGCGCACCTCGGCCGATCCGCCGGCGGCAACCTGCACGCTCCGCTTCGCGTCGCCGCCAATCTCCAGCACGCCAGGATCGAGGCTCTTCATCGTCACGATCGCCGTGCCCGCTTCCTTCAGCTGACTGGTGACGACCGAACCGAAAAACGCCTTGTCCCCCCGCGCCAGGAACCGCGGGAACGCCGCCTTGAGCACCACCGGCTTGTTGATCCGGATCTCGCTTTCACCCGATCCGAATCGCGACTCCTTGTCGCCGCCGACCGCCATGACGCGGTACGTCGTCAGCGACTCGGGCAGCTTCACGTCGGTTGACGCGTGGCCGTTCTTGTCGGTCGTCACCGACCCGAGCCAGAACGCCAGCACGCGGAAATCCTTTCGCAGCTCGCTGACGCCGGAGTCGACGCCGCCGCCCCCGCCCTCGCCGCTTCCCTTCGGCGTCAGCACGCGGCGGCTGACGATGCGCTGGCGGCTGTCGGTGTTCATCACCTGCAGGGCCTTGTGGACGTAGACCGAGCCGAGCACGTCGGGCGTACGATAGCCGGTCAGCGAGAGGACGCCGTAGTCCACGGCCCAGAGCGTCACTTCGCTCGACACCGGCAGCCCGCGCGCGTCCTTGACGAGGAGATCGACTTTCGCCGTACCGGCCGGGCGGAACTCGTCTTTGTTCGCCTTCACGCTCACCGACAGGCGCTTCGACGCGTCGTCCACGGTCAGCTTGGCGTATCCCAGACGGAAAGAGGGTTTTCCCGGGTCGCTCGAGTCTTCCGCCCCAGGCGGGCCGTCGACTTTCGTGCGGCCCTTCACGAGGAGCACCGAAACGTAGATGTTGGGGATGTCGGCCGCCGTGATCGGCACCGTGACCGTCTGCTGCGTCGAAGTGAGCGCGAACTGCGTGTGGGACCGGATGCCCTCGCGCTCGACCGTCAGCAGCGCCGTCGCCTTTTCCCACGGCGACTGGATCATCAGCCGCGCCGTCTCGCCCGGCTTGTAGGTTTCGCGCTCGGGCACGAGATCGATGCGGTTGTGATCGTAGCGCGCCCACGCGGTATAGCCGGTGCCGAGCGCGTAGAACGACATGCGCGTCGTCGACGATCGCTGGCCGTTTTCGCGCGCGGTCGCTTTCACCAGGAACGAGCCGCCTTCCGTCAGCGGAATGGACAGCGGCACCGGGTCGGCGCCGGTCGTCACGGTGAAGTGTCCGGCGTCAATCTCTTTGCGTTCGGTCTCCCACGTATAGAAGCCGTTGCCTTCGGCGCGGCGCACGCTGTTCCACTGCACGCGCGACACCGCGATCTCGACGGTGACGCCAGGCACGGCCACGCCGGACGGCGAAACCGCGACGACCGCCGTCTTGAGGCCGTCCTTCTGTTCGACGAACATGCCGGACGGCCGCTGCAGCCCGATGTACCACGACGCCGGGTGGACCAGGAAGCTCGCGCGGCCCGCGATGTGCTGGCGCGAGACGTCTTCGACGTCGCCTTCGAGTGAATATTGAAAGGGGATACCGTCGGCTGGCCGCGTTTCGAGGTCGAGCGCGATCTGCCCTTTCGCGTCGAGGGTGCCGCTCTTCGAGGCGATCTGCTCCTGCTGAGGATGGACGTCAGGATCGCAGCAGCCGACGAAGACGAACCGGTCGAACGGATACTTGTCGGCTATCGCGGCCGGCGCCGAGAAGAGGGGCGAGCGTGAATAGCTCCACGCCACCGGCCGTTTCGCCATCGGGGCGCCGAAGAGGTACCGCGCCGTCACGACGCCTTTGAGCACCGAACCGACGATCGGCGGGTCGCCGGCGAGATTGGCGTCCACGCGGAAATCCGGGCGCCGGTACGCCGCCACCAGGAAGCTCCCGCGAACCGATGCCCGCCAGGCGGGCGTCACCTCTCCTTCTTCACTGTCGGGCGGCGGCGCCGGCGTGTCCTCGAGCGCCTTCTTGTCGAGGCTGACGACCACCTGGTAGTCGCCGAGCGCCCCGTCCGCCGGCAGCTTCGCGGTCCACTCCGTCGTGCTCCACTGGTTCATCGCCACCGTGCGCCGATCGATCACCTTGCCTCGGCTGTCGTGGAGGGCCACATACAGCGGTGTGCCGTTGCGAATCAGCTGGATGCCTGACGCCGAGTCGCTGCGCAGCACGCCCTTGAAGTGGACTTCCTCGCCCAGCTTGTAGACGCCGCGATCGGTGAACACCGTGCCGCGCAGCAGCGCGTCCGCCTCGGTGAGGTCGTAGCCGGTACCGAATTCGTAGGGGCTGATGCCTTCGTTCCAGTCGCTGCCCACGTACGCGACGTCGTCCCCCTTCTGGGCGGTCACGATGAAGGCGAACTTCCACTGGTCGCGGGCGCTGCGGAGGCGCGTCTGTGGCGCGATGGCGATCCCCTGATCGTCGGTCTTGCCGGCCCAGAACACCTTGTTGTCGGTGCGGATGATCGACACGTCCGCGCCCCCGACGGGCGCTCCGTTGTCGAGGCGGGTCACGAACACCAGCGTGTTCTGCGGGCTGTCTTTCACCGAGATGCCGAGATTGGTCACTTGTACGATCGACGCGACCGTGTCGATGTCTCCGCCAAACGTCCGGGCGTGCTCTATCGGCTGGCCGCGCTTCACCGCCGCCCAGACGAGGCCGGTCCCCGACGGCTGCAGCGCCGTCGACAGGTCGAGCCCGTGCGATTGGATCGCGTCCGCCGTCAGCCCGAGCGCGCGGTGCACGGACGCGGACGAGGGCGGCGTGTGGAAGTCGTCTTTCGTCAGCTGCAGGATCGTCGGCATCAGCTGGTCGGGCTTGAGCGCAGACGCCCATTGCCAGACGTCGGTGAAATTCCGCGCGTAAAACGGCAGCGGACCTCCGCCGGTTTCCCAGACGCCGTGGCCGTCGCCAAAGCTCGTGAACGCCCGGTCGTGCCAGTTCTCGACGATGACCGTCCCGGTGCAGCCGAGCACCTGGCCGTCGAGCGACTGCAGCCCGGCGTCCACGGCAACGGCGTAGGTCTTCGCCGGCGGCTGCCGTTCGAAACCGACGTCCTCGATCGTGAAGCCCCACAGCATTTCCTGCCGGGTCCGCGGCGTTTGTCGCTGGGCGCCCGGCGACACGACGACGTCGCGTCCGCTGACGGTGATGTCGCGGACCGAGACCGCCGCCCGCAGCCGGTCGAACGCCACGGGACGGCGAAGAGCGGTGGGATTGTAGTCGTCGGCGTTGCACTGCGCGCGGCAGGTGGGGCCGTCGACGAACAGCGTCGGCTCGAGGACAATCGTCTGGGTCTGCGCGCGAGGAGGCACGGCGGGCCCCTCAACGCCCGCGAGCCGCGTATCGACCGTCAGCAGCAGGTGCCCGTCGGTGGACGGCACGGCGTCACTCAGCAGGACCACGAGATCGGGGGACGGCGCAAACAGCTTCGGGTTCCGACTGGCGAACCGCTCGGGATCCCAATTGGGCGCCACATGAAACGTCACCGGGGCGATGGATGCGGCGGTCGCGGCCGCCACCGCGACCTTTGCGTCGAACCGGGCGGCCTCCACGGCGCCGATCCGCGCCCGCTCCTGTTGGGAAAGGCGGGGCGCGCGCCACTCGTGGCGCTGATAGCGGAACGTCACGTGCGCCGCGACGTCCGCCGGATGCACCGCCTGGTTGAACCGGAGCGCGACGACAATCGGCTGATCGTACCGGCCGCTCTGCCGGTACCAGTTGGTCCGCAGCAAGTGCACCGTCGGCGTGGTGAAGGCGAAGGCGAACGGCTGCGGCAGCCGCCGGCCGCTGACGGCAGTGGCGCCCGTCGCGATCGTGACGACGTACCGCGTCGCGTTCGGCAGCGCCTTCGCTGGATCGGGCGTGAAAACGAGAATCGTCGGCCCGGCCCATCGGAACGTCCCGGCGATCGCCGGCCGGACGGTGAAGAAGGGCGCGGAGACCTGCTCGGGCAGGCGCCCAATTGGCACCATCGGCTCGGAGAAGCGCACGCGGATTTCCGCTGCCTGCACAAGACTGCCCAACTCGCCGGTCGGCCCGGCCGAGACGACGCTGAGGGCGATGGCTGCGCCCGGCGCGGCCTGCTGCGCGCGAGCGAGTGCCGACATTCCGACACACAGGACCAGCCCGATCAGCCGAAATCTCGTCGCCATGCGGTTGTCCTTGACGGCCGAAGGGCGTGATGGCTGCAGCGACTGCAAGCCTCGCATCAGCGTGGCGGCGCGTCAAGAACTGCAATTCAAATCGAGTACGGTAAACTGCGGGGGATTCGGAGCTTACATGTCGCCACGTGTGCGTGTCTTTTCGTCCTCGGTCGGAATGAAGATTCTGATCGGCGTCACCGGCCTGGCGCTGTTTCTCTATCTCGTCATTCATATCATCGGCAACTTGGTGGTCTTCCTCGGACCGGCCGCGTTCAATAAATACGCGTTCACGCTCGAGAGCAATCCGGTCCTGCCGATCATCGAGCTTCTGCTGCTGTCGGTGTTCGTCATCCACATCTACAAGACGGTGCGGATGTTCCTGAGCAACCAGAGCACGCGGCCTGTGGCCTACGAGCAGAAACACACCGCCGGCAAGCCCAGCCGCAAGACGTTTGCCTCGTCCACCATGATCGTCTCGGGGCTGTGGCTGCTCGTCTTCCTGCTCGTCCACGTCAAGGCGTTCCATGACGGGTGGGGCAACCAGCACGAATGGCCGGCCGGCGGACGCGACCTGTATCGCCAGGA
>JADGOC010000052.1 GCA_017883165.1 Acidobacteriota bacterium | reverse complement strand
CTCGATCGTCACGCCGTGCGTCTTCGCGCGCTGGACTTCGTCGAGCGACAGCTTCGAATAGCCCTCCGATGCGAGCGCCTTGACGTACTTCGGACCGACGTCGTGAACCGCGAGCTGAAAGCGCCGTCAGAGCGGGAGGTCGTCGGTGTAGCCAAGCGCCTTCATCTCATTCGCATACTCGGCGCGCGGGGTGAAGCCGAACAGACCGGCGCCGCGGTCGTCTCGGAACGCGCCCTCGAAGGCGAGCGTCCCGGCCTCGCGGCGCAGGTCAAACTTGAAACTAGATGCGGTGAAATGCTCCTCGTTGGCCGGCAGGCCGGCGATCTCCTCGATGGGGAAGCTCTGGTCGCTGCTCCAGTCGCCGTTCCACGAGTTCGAGCCGTCGGGCGCGCTGGTGCGGATCTGCAGAAAGACCTTGGCGTTGTGGATCTCGGCCGTCCAGGTGCCCGAGACGTCCTTCAAGGCTTGATTCGACACCTGGGCGCGGCCCAGAAGGGCGGCCAGGACGATGAACGCCGAAATCGCGGCAAGAACGGGCTTGAACGAACGGAACATGCGGTCCTCCCCTTGGTATCCGGTTGGATGGGGAGGACCGCAGGAAGGTTGACTACACAGCTGCGACTTCGGCCTCGCGCGTTACAAAGCCCAGCTCCCGACGGACGCGCTCTTCGATCGCCTTGTAGACTTCCGGGTTTTCCTTGAGGAACAGCTTGGCGTTCTCGCGCCCCTGGCCCAGACGCTCGCCACCGTACGCGAACCACGCGCCGCTTTTTTCCACGATGCGTTTGTCGACCGCGAGATCGAGGAGATCGCCCGTTTTCGAGATGCCCTCGCCGTACATAATGTCGAACTCGGCCTCGCGGAAGGGCGGCGCGACCTTGTTCTTGACCACCTTCACTCGCGTCCGCCCGCCGACGACGACGTCGCCGTCCTTGATGCTGGCGATACGGCGGATGTCGATCCGCACCGACGCGTAGAACTTCAGCGCGCGGCCGCCGGTCGTCGTTTCGGGGTTGCCGAACATGACGCCGATCTTCTCGCGCAGCTGGTTGATGAAGATGAGGCTCGTCTTCGACTTCGAAACGACGCCGGTGAGCTTGCGCAGCGCCTGCGACATGAGGCGCGCCTGCAGCCCCATCTGCGCGTCGCCCATCTCGCCCTCGATTTCCGCCTTGGGCACGAGCGCGGCCACCGAGTCGACGACGACGACGTCGACGCCGCCCGATCGAATGAGCACTTCGACGATTTCGAGCGCCTGCTCGCCGTTGTCGGGCTGCGAGACGAGCAGGTTGTCGAGCTCGACGCCGAGCTTCTGCGCGTACGCGGCGTCGAGCGCGTGCTCGGCATCCACGAACGCGGCGAGGCCGCCCAGCTTCTGTGCTTCCGCAATCACCTGCAGCGCGAGCGTCGTCTTGCCGGATGATTCAGGCCCGAAGATCTCGATGACGCGGCCGCGCGGCACGCCGCCGACGCCGAGCGCGAAGTCGATGCTGATGGAACCGGTCGGAATCGCGTCGATCGGCTGGATCGGGCCCTTCTGGCCGAGGCGCATGATTGACCCCTTGCCGAACTGTTTTTCGATCTGGGCGACGGCGAGCTCGACGGCTTTGAGGCGTTCGCGATCCTGACGGTCGTCTCTGTCTACTCTTTCAGCTCTTTCAACGGTTCGTTCGATTGGGGGCATGTAGCGGGCTCCTTTGCAGCCGAGTCATTCTAGAGTCGTGCCGAGCGAAAGTCAAGCGAAAATATGTGCATGCGCATCTGGAACTGGCCATGTGTCAGCGAGTTATGGAAATATGCCACTTTCGCCTCGTGGACCGCCTTGCGGCACTAATTTCAGCACCGCATTTGCGAAGGATGGCGAAGATTGCTACCGTCGCCAGTCGATGCCGACCTCCATCGGACACGCGCTGGCCGGCGCGGCGGCCGCGTGGGGCGCCGATCTGGTGCCCGGCGATCGCGCCTGGCGAACGGCGCCGGCGGCCGCGTCGTGGTACCGGCGGGCCGGCGACGGCCTGACCGTCGCGTGTGCGGCGCTCGGCGCGCTGCCGGACGCCGATTTGCTGATCCACGCGCACCGGACATACACGCACAGCGTCGGCGCGGTGATCTTTGTCGGCATCGTTGCTACTGTTTGGGCGTCGGCGAAGCCGGCCAACGCGAAGCGTCCGATCGCGCGCGTCGCGCTGATGTGCGCGGCGGCGTACGGCACGCATCTGCTGCTCGACTATCTCGCGATCGACCGGGTGCCGCCGCTCGGTATTCAGGCGCTCTGGCCGTTCACGCGCACATGGTACATCTCGGGATGGGATCTGTTCCTGCAGACCGAGCGCCGGCATTTCTTCTCGCTGGCGACGCTCTGGATCAACACGCGCGCCGCCTTGCAGGAACTGCTGATCCTGGCGCCGATCACGCTCGCGATTTGGCTAATACGCGTAAAAGCCCTGGCCGGACTTGCGCCCGAACTGCCCCGCGGCGACCATCCGCCGCAATAGCGGGCACGGCCGGTACTTCGGATCGCCGAGGCCGTCGTGCAGCACGGTCATGATCGCGAGGCACACGTCGAGGCCGATGAAGTCGGCGAGCGTCAGCGGCCCCATCGGGTGATTCATCCCGAGCTTCATCACGCTGTCGATCGCCTCGGGCGTGCCGACGCCTTCCATTACGGCGAAGATCGCCTCGTTGATCATCGGCATCAGGATGCGGTTGGCAATGAAGCCCGGATAATCGGCCGCTTCGACCGGCGTCTTGCCGAGCGTCGCGCAGAGCTCCGACGCGACGCGCATCGACTCGGCGGAGGTCGCCTGCCCGCGAATGAGCTCAACGAGCGTCATGAGCGGCACCGGATTCATGAAGTGCATGCCGAGCACTTTGTCGGGCCGCCTGGTCGCCGCGCCGAGTGCGGTAATCGAGATCGACGAGGTGTTGGACGCGAGAATGACGTCCGGCCGCGCGAGCGCGTCCAGGCTCTTGAAGAGCGCGCGCTTGGCGTCGATGTTCTCGACGATCGCCTCGACCACGTAGTCGGCGTCGGCGAGCGAGTCGATCGAGGTCGACGTCGAGAGGCGGGCGGCCGCGGCGTCGCGATCGGCCGCGGTCATCTTGCCTTTCTCGACGAATTTGCCGAGGCTCTTTTCGATCGTGCCGCGCGCCCGGTCGAGCATCGGCTGGGCGACGTCGACGAGCCGCACAGAGATTCCGGCCTGCGCGAACACCTGGGCGATTCCGTTGCCCATGGTCCCGGCGCCAACCACACCCACGACCTTAATCATAAAAGGCTCTGGCCACGAAGACACGAAAACGCGAAGAAGAAATAGTTTTCTTCGTGTCTTCGTGCTTTCGTGGTTGCATTTTAGACACGTTCCACCGCCAGCGCGACGCCGTTGCCGCCGCCGAGGCAGAGCGTGGCGATGCCGCGTTTCAGGTTCCTCTGCTTCAACGCATAGAGCAGCGTCGTCAGGATCCGGCCGCCGCTCGATCCAATCGCGTGGCCGAGCGCGACGGCGCCGCCGTTCACGTTCACTCTCTCGGGGTCGATGCCGAGCTCGCCGAGCACGGCGACGGCCTGTACCGCGAAGGCTTCGTTCAACTCGAAGAGATCCACGTCGGCCAGCTCCCAGCCGACTTTCTGCGCGACGCGGCGCACGGCTTCGACCGGCGTCATCAGCACGAGCTTCGGCGGCAGGCCGCTGGTCGCCTGGCCGGCGATGCGGGCGAGCGGCGTCAGGCCGAGGGCGTGCGCGCGTTCGGCCGCCATGACCACGAGCGCCGATGCGCCGTCGTTCACGCCAGGCGCGTTGCCGGCGGTCACCGAGCCGTCTTTCTTGAACGCCGGTTTCAGCGCACCGAGCGACTCGGCCGTTGTGTCCGGCCGAATCGGCTCATCGCGATCCATCACGACCGGCGGCCCCTTCTTCTGCGGGAGGGAGATGGGGAGCATCTCGTCCTTGAAAAGGCCATGGTCGGTTGCGCGCGCCGCCTTCTGATGGCTGCGCGCGGCATATTCGTCCTGCGCCCGGCGGCCGACGCCGTACTGCTCGGCGACCACTTCGCCGGCGTTCCCCATGTGGTACTGCTCGAAGGCGCACCAGAGTCCGTCGTTGATCATCGAGTCGACGACCTCGCCGTTGCCCATCCGCAGCCCGTCGCGCACGCGGGGCAGCAGGTACGGACAATTGCTCATCGACTCCATCCCGCCGGCGACCGCGACGTCGATGTCGCCGGTGGCGATCGCTTGCGCGGCCAGCATCACCGCTTTCAGCCCGGAACCGCAGACCTTGTTGATCGTCAGCGCGGCCACGTGATCGGGCAAGCCGCCCCGAAGCGCCGCCTGACGCGCCGGATTCTGCCCGAGGCCCGCGGTGACGACGTTGCCCATGATGCATTCGTCGACGATCTGCGGATCGATCCCCGCGCGGCGCACCGCCTCGGCGACCGCCAGCGCGCCGAGCTGGGGCGCGGTGAACGCCTTCAGCGCGCCGAGAAACTTGCCCGTGGGTGTGCGGACGGCGCTGACAATGACGGAATCTCTCACGGCTTCCTCACTTGCACCTGAATGGTGCCCACGGCGTCGGTGCCGAGCAGCGTCTTCACGCGCGTCAGGATCACGCCCGCGGATCGCGACACCTCGCGCGCCCACTGCGCGCTCTCCGCCTCGACGACGAGCGCGCGCCCTTCGAGCCTGGCCGACGTGACCCGCTCGAGCGCCGGCCCGACCGCCGCGCGCCACGCGAACGTGACTTTGCCGGGCGACAGCGGCGTATCGCGCAGCAACTCCACGAGTGCGCCGGGCAAGGCTTGGGTCAGGGGAAGCATGTCGGTTCTGGGCTCTCGGTTCTCGGTTCGATCTTATCATTGGGGCGTGCGTCTCATCCTGGCGTCGGCTTCACCGCGTCGCGCCGAGCTCTTGCGGGCGGCGGGCTTCGATTTCGACACCGTTGCCGTTGACATCGACGAGACACCGCGCGAGGGCGAAGCGCCCGCCACCTACGTGCGGCGGTTGGCGGCGGAGAAGTCGGCGGCGGCCAGCCGCGAAGGGAGCGACGCCGTCATCCTCGGCGCCGACACGGCCGTCGTCGTCGACGGCGACATCCTCGGAAAGCCGCGCGACGATCGCGAAGCGGCGCTGATGCTGCGCCGGCTCTCGGGCCGGCGTCACGACGTGCTGACGGGGGTGAGCCTCAGAAAGGGCGCCTACGAAATCGGGCGCGTGGAAACGACAGCGGTGCACTTCGCGCCGCTCGGGGACAGAGAGATCGCCTGGTACGTCGAAAGCGGGGAAGGACGCGACAAGGCGGGTGCGTATGCCGTTCAGGGGCTCGCGTCGCGCTTCATCCGGCGCATCGAAGGGTCGTACGCCAACGTCGTCGGCCTGCCGGTGACGGCGGTCCACGAGTTGATGGGCGAGTTTCCGGCGGACTGAAGTCGGACAATGCCGAAATTGTGGCCGGGATTCCGGTGCCGATAATCCGGCAGTGCTAGGCCTTTTGCGAGAAAAATAGGTCAATTCCTGTTGGCACCGTATCTTGCATCTCGTCCACCAACGGACTATTCTGACGGTAGTCTTTTCCTGGAAGTCCTTATGAGCCATCGATATATCAAAATTGGTGTGACCGGCGTCGTTCTCGCGTTGGCGTTTGCGGCGCTGCTTTGGAGCTCGCTCCGCGACGGCACCGAGTACTACAAACATGTGGACGAGGTGATGACGAGCCCGCAAGCCTGGGAAGGCAAGCACCTCCAGCTCCACGGATTCGTCGTGGCCGGCTCGTGGGTCCGCAAGCCCGACACGCTCGAATACCAGTTCAAGGTGCAGAACAAGGGCAGCGTCGTCCAAGCGTCCTACACCGGCATCCTGCCCGACACCTTCAAGGACGACGCGGAGGTCGTGCTGAAGGGGCGCCTGTCGCACGGGGGCGGCTTCGAGGTCGAGCCGAACGGGGTGATGGCGAAGTGCCCGTCGAAGTACGAGCCGGCGAAGAAGTCCGCGTCGGCGGGCATGTAGGAGCGCGAATGGCCTCACTCGGGACGTTTCTCTTACTTGCCTCGTTCGTCGTCTGCAGTTACGCGGCAGTGATCTGCGTCGTCGGCGCGCGGCGCGGATCGCGGCGGCTGATCGAAAGCGGCATCGGCGCGTTCTACCTCATCGCCGCGCTGATGACCGCGGCGTCCGCCATCCTCATCCACGCGTTCCTGACCGAGGACTACTCGATCAAGTACGTGCAGCACTATTCGGACAGCGTGCAGCCGCTGTTCTACAAGATCACGTCGTACTGGGGCGGGCTCGACGGCTCGATCATGTTCTGGGTGTTTCTGCTCTCGATCTTCGGATCGACCGCGGTGTATGTGAACCGCGAGCGTCACCGCGAGCTGATTCCCTACGTCGTCGCCGTGATCGCCACCGTGCAGATGTTCTTTCTGTTCCTGATGGTGGTGCACAAGAACCCCTTCACGAGCTTCCTCACCGAGGCGCCGGCCGACGGCCGCGGGCTGAACCCGCTGCTGCAGAACTTCTACATGGCGATCCATCCGCCGTCGCTCTATACGGGATTTGTCGGCATGACGATTCCGTTCGCGTTCGGCATGGCGGCGCTCATCACCGGCCATCTCGACGATTCGTGGCTGCGGGCCGTGCGGCGCTGGACGATGGTCAGCTGGCTGTTCCTCTCGTTCGGCCTCACGCTCGGCATGCTCTGGGCGTACGAGACGCTCGGCTGGGGCGGGTATTGGGGCTGGGATCCGGTCGAGAACGCGGGTCTCCTGCCGTGGTTCACCGCGACGGCGTTTCTGCACTCGGTGCTCGTGCAGGAGCGGCGCAGCATGCTCCGCGTCTGGAACGTCACGCTCGTCATCGTCACTTTCTTTCTGACGATTTTCGGGACGTTCATGACGCGTTCCGGCGTCGTGCAGTCGGTGCACGCCTTCGGCGAGGATCGACAGCTCGCGTGGCTGTTCACCGGCTTCATGGTGGCGATTCTGGTCTTCAGCTTCGGCCTGGTGATCTATCGCCTGCCGCTGCTGCGTTCGCGGCACGAGCTCGATTCCTGGTTCTCGCGCGAATCGGCGTTTCTCGTGAACAACTGGATTCTGCTGTTCTCGGCGATCTTCGTCCTGTTCGCGACGATGTTTCCGACGCTGAGCGAGGCGGTGATGGGGGAGCGGCTGACCGTCGGGCCGCCGTTCTTCAATAAATGGATGCTGCCGATGGGCCTCATCCTGCTGTTCCTCACCGGCGTGGGCCCGCTGCTCGCGTGGCGGAAGTCGACGTTCGACAACGCGCGCGAACAGTTCCTGTGGCCGGCGCTCGCGGCCATCGTCACCGCCGTGGCGCTGGCGGCGCTCGGCATGCGCGTGTGGGCGTCGGGCGCGTGTTTCGCGCTGTGCGCGTTTGTCACCGCCACGATCGTGCAGGAGTTCTGGCGCGGCGCCAGAGTGCGGCAGGGCGCCACCGGTACGGACGTGTTCACGGCGATGATCGGGCTCGTAGGGCGCAACAAACGCCGCTATGGCGGGTACATCGTGCACCTGGGCATCATGCTGATGTTCCTCGGCTTCGCCGGCAACGGCTTCAAGCGCGATGAACAGGTGCTGCTCAAACAAGGGCAGCAGAGCACGGTCGGCCACTTCACGCTCCGCAACGACGGCGTCAAGGTGAGCGACGATGGCCAGAAGCAGATGATCACCGGCACCGTCAGCGTGTTCCAGGACGGCAAGCAGATCGACACGCTCTATCCGGGCAAATGGTTCTTCCGGAAGCACGAAGAGGAGCCGACGACGCAGGTGGCGATCCGCCGCTCGCTCGCCGAGGATCTCTACGTCGTGCTCCCGGCCTTCGATCTGCAGACGCAGACGGTGAGCCTGCAGATCGTCATCAACCCGCTCGTCAACTGGATCTGGTTCGGTTTCGCACTGATGGCGATCGGCACCGGCATCGCGCTCCTGCCCGAACGCACGTACTCGTTCGCGCTCGCGAAACTGCCCGAAGCAGCCGGCGGCCCGGCCGCGACCACGGTGGGGTTGCTGCTGGCCGTGTTGCTCGCCTCGGCGTCTCTGTCCGCTCAGCATATCGAGACCGCGCAGAACGTGCCGGTGGTGCCGCGGTCGGCGCTCGAGAAGAAACTGCAGGGCGAAATCATCTGCATGTGCGGCACCTGCGGCCGTCAGTTGCTGAACGTATGCCAGTGCGGGAAGGCGGCCGAGATGCGCGAGGAGATTGCAAGCCTCGTGGCGTCTGGGAAGACCAACGACGAAGTGATCGATTACTACATCAAGAAGTACGGCAGCCAGGAGCCGCTCGCGGTGCCGATCGACAAGGGCTTCAACCGCCTCGCGTGGTTGTTCCCGTATCTTCTGGGTGGCGGCAGCGCCGTGGCGGTCGGCTTCGCCGCGGTCCGCTGGTCGCGCCATTCCAAGCCGTCGGCGCCGGAGATCTCCGTACCCACGGAGCCGGCACTGGATCAGCGTCTCGACGATGAGCTCAGAGATCTCGACTAACACGGATCAGGGTCTGCAACCCTGGCAGTTCTTCGTGCTCGCCGGGCTGGGCTGCGCGACGGCCGTCTTGTTCGTCGCGCGCGGCCGTGGCGTGGCGGCGATCGTTCTGCTGAGCCTCGTCATCGCGGCGACCGCGCTCATCGGCCTGGCGGCGCTTCGCACGTTCAAACCGCTCGTGTCGCCCGAGGACGATCGCACCGTCATGTACGGGCACCGCACGCGAGTGGCGCTCGAGCGCGAGAAGCTCCTGGCGCTGCGGTCGATCAAGGAACTCGAGTTCGACCGCGCGATGGGCAAGCTGTCCGACGCCGACTGGCGCGAAATGTCGGGACGGCTGCGCGCGCGCGCCACGCGGCTGATGCGGCAGCTCGATGCGGGCTCCGGATACCGGGAAGCCATCGAGCGCGATCTGGCTGCTCGCCTGGCGGAAACGCCGCTCCCGAAGGCGCCGCCCGCGTGCGCCGTGTGCGCGACCGTCAACGATCCCGACGCGCGGTTCTGCAAGGGTTGTGGCGGCAAGCTGTGACGAGGGGCAGGATGGGCGGGAGGGGCAGGAATGGATTGTTGTTCCGTGTCCTCTGTATTCTCTGTGTCCTCCGTGGTAGCGCTTTTGTCGCCGCGCAGTTTCAGATGCCGGATCTCAAAGAGATGTCCGGCATCCCGCGGCCGGTGTCGGACCTGCCGGATCACGCGATTTCCGTGCGCCTGATTCGGGGCGATCTCTCCAACAACATCACGAGTTTTCCGGTCGAGCTGCACATCGGTGCGAAGGTGCAGACCGTGAAGACCGACGACACCGGCCGCGCGCAGTTCGACAACCTGCCCGCGGGCGCGACGGCGAAAGCGATCGCGATCGTTGACGGCGAGCGCCTCGAATCGCAGGAGTTCCCGGTACCCGCGCAGGGCGGCATCCGCGTGATGCTCGTCGCGACCGACAAAGAGAAAGCGGCGAAGGCTGCCGCCGCGCCGCCGGCCGCGCCCGTGCCCGGACAGGTTTCACTTGGCGGGCAGACGCGGATCATCCTCGAACCGGGCGACGACGCGGTGCAGGTCTATTACCTGCTCGAGATCATCAACGCCGCACAAGTCCCGGTGAACCCGCCCGCGCTCTTCATGTTCGACATGCCGACGGGCGCCGTCGGCACGGCCCTGATGGACGGTTCGTCGCCTCAGGCCAACGTGAACGGCACGCGCGTGCGCGTGCAGGGACCATTCGCGCCGGGCCGAACGCTGGTGCAGGTGGCGAGCGAGATTCCGTCGGAGACCGGCGCGCTGCAGATCACGCAGCACTTTCCAGTTTCGCTCGAGCCGCTCGCCGTCGTGGTCAAGAAGATCGGCGCGACGAAGCTCACCTCGCCTCAAGTGACGAATCAGCAGGACATGGCGGCCGAGGGGGAGACGTTCATCGCCGCAAGCGGTGGAGCCGTCCCGGCCGGACAGCCGATCGTGCTTCGCCTCGAGGACATGCCGCACCGCAGCCCCGCGCCGCGCTGGGCCGCGCTGTCGCTCGCGATGGTGATTGTCGGCATCGGCGTGTGGAGCGCGTCGCGGCGGCCGGACGATCGAGCCGCGCAGGCGGCCGAGCGGAAGCGTCTGACCACGCGGCGCCAGAAGCTGTTGAACGATCTGGTCAAGCTCGAGACCGATTACCGCCACCGCCGAGTCGACGCCGTGCGCTACCAGACGCGGCGTGAGGAGCTCGTGACGGCCCTCGAACACATCTACGGGGCGCTCGACGACGACACGAGCCCCGGGCCCACGGGACGCGCTGGGTTCGCGGCGTAAATGGACTTCGACGTCATCACGCTGACCGACGTCTCGCGGCACTTCGGCCGGCGCCGTGCGCTAGGGCGCGTGTCGCTGACCGCCCGGTCGGGCGACATCGTCGGTCTTCTCGGCCCGAACGGCGCGGGGAAGTCCACGCTCATCGGCGTGCTCGCGACGCTGGTGGCGCCCACGAGCGGCGACGTCCGCTACGGATCGCAGACCTCGCGTCAGGCTCCGCCGGCGCTTCGCGGGCGCATCGGCCTGCTCGCCCACGACCTGCATCTCTATCCCGAGCTGTCGGCGCGGCAGAACCTCGCGTTCTTCGCGCAGCTGTACGGGATCGACGGCCGCGAGATCGTCGATGCGGCACTGGCCTCCGCTGGACTCGCCGATCGGGGCGACGATGCCGTGTCGGGCTTTTCGCGAGGGATGCGGCAGCGTCTGGCGCTCGAGCGCGCGCTGCTGCACCGTCCGCGGCTCGTGCTCTTGGACGAACCGTTCACGGGCCTCGACGATCACGCGGTTGATCTGGTGGCCGGCCGGCTGCGCCGGCTCGCCGCCGAGGGCGCGATCGTCCTCCTCGCGACGCATGACCTCGATCTCGCCGACGGCCTCGTCACGCGCGTCATGCTGATGCGGGAGGGCCGGATCATCGCCGACGAGGCGGCGGCGCCTGGGCTGCGGGCGCGGTACCGCGCGATGATCGGCGCCGCGTGATGTTTGCCCGAGTCGCGCTGCTCGTGCTGAAGAAGGATTTCGCGATCGAGGTGAAGAGCCGCGAGATTCTGTACACGACGTTGTTCTTCGCCGTGTCATGCGTGCTGGTCTTTGCCTTCGCGCTGGTCCGGGACGGGCGCGCCATCGACGACGCCGCGGCGGGAATCCTGTGGATTGCGATTGCGTTCGCGGGCACGCTGGCGCTCGGCCGCACGTTCGAGCGCGAACGCTACGGCGAGACGCTCCGCGCGCTGCTGCTCGCCCCGGCGCCACGGCCGGCGATCTACGTGGGCAAGCTGCTCGGGATCGTCGTGCTGCTCCTCCTGGCGGAGACGATCCTCGTGCCGCTCGTCGCCCTGCTCTTTCAGGCGGCGTTTTTCGCGCGGCCGTGGCTGCTGGCGGGACTGCTCGTGGCCGGGACGATCGGCTTTGCCTCGGTCGGCACGCTCTTCGCGGCGATGCTGGTGCGGTCGCGGACGCGCGACGTGATGCTGCCGATCCTGTTGTATCCGATCACGGTTCCAGTCATTATTGCGGGCGTCCGAGGCACCTCGGCGCTGCTGCAGCCGGTGCCCGACGAGCCGGCGGCGGCCATGTGGATGGCGTTGCTGGTCTGCTTCGACGTCGTGTTCGTCACCCTGGCGCTGTGGACGTTCGAACCGCTGATGACCGAGTAGGAGCCAGACACCCGAGGCCGAGGGACGGCGAAGCTGCGAGGGCGAGCGGGGGTGGGGCCCCCGCGAGCATAAGAAAACGATGAAAAAACTGTTTACGCCGCTATTACTCATTGTCGCCGCGATGTTCGCGTACGCGCCGGTGATGATCGCCAACGCACCGTACGAGTCGTCGATGGGACTCGTGCAGAAGATCTTCTATTTTCACGTGCCGTCGTGGTTCGTGATGTTCACGGCGGTCTTCATCTGCGGCATCCAGAGCGCGAATTTCCTCTTTCGCCGCAAGCCGTCCGCCGATCGCATCGCCGTCGCGGCCGGGGAGCTCGTGGTGCTGTTCGGCCTCCTCGGCCTCGTGACCGGCCCGCTCTGGGGGCGCAAGGCCTGGGGCGTCTGGTGGCAATGGGACGCGCGGCTGACGATGGCGTTGCTGCTCGAGCTGATTTTCATCGGCTATCTGCTCGTGCGGAAGTACGGCGGGCCCGGGTCGGAGAAACTGGCGGCGGCGATGGCCATCTTCGGCATGGCCAACGTCCCCTTCGTGTACGTGTCGGTGAACATTTGGCGCACGGTGCATCCAAAGACGACGGTCGTGCCCTCTCTCGTCCCCGGTATGTTCGGCGCCTTCTGGTTCTCCGTCCTGGCGTTCATGCTGCTCTTCGTGCTGCTCCTCACGCTGCGGGTCAGGCTCGAGCATCAGCGGGCGGCACTCGACGAGTTGTATCTTGCGGAAGAGGACTTATGAAGCATCTGTTTCGCGCCTGCTGTTCCGTACTGCTCCTGGCCGTGCCGGCGGCGGCGTTCCAGCCATCCGCTCAGGGCGGATTCGTGCCGGTGACGCCACTGACGGCGGCGGAACAATTGCCGGCGGCGCCGCTGCTCATCACGGCGTACGCGTTCGTCTGGGTTGCGGTGCTCGTGTACGTGTGGTCGATCTGGCGGCGGCTGGGAAAGGTCGAACACGAGATGCACGCGCTTCAGCAGCGCGCGCGTCGGGACTCACGGTGACAGCCGGTCACTTCATCTTCATTCCCGCCGTGATCCTGGTCGGCGTCGTGATCGGGTGGATTCTCGGGTCGCGCGCCGCGAAAGACGCGTACGCCGCCGATCTGCGACGGCGGGAAGAACGAAAGAACAGGAACACGACGATTAGCGGTTAGCGTCCCGCCGCCAGCCGTTGCGCCAGCACGTCCGGAAGTCCCGCCTTGACCACCTTCGCCTGCGCCGCTTCGACCGGATAACTCACGCGCATCATCGTCACCTGCCGTTCGGCGACGTCGACGATGGCGTAGGCGGCGCGCGGATCGCCGTCGCGCGGCTGGCCCACGGCGCCGGGATTGACGAGGTACTTCGATCCGTTCCGAAGCACCAGCTGCGATTCGGCGGACGCCGAGGGGCCGGCGCTGTCGAAGGTGTCGGCCGAGAGCTCGAACGAGACCGGATAGTGCGTGTGGCCGAACAGGCAGAGCGGCCGCTGGGACACCTTGAGGGCGCGCACCGCATCGAGCTCGTCGAAGATGTACGCGTCTTCGTCGAACGGCGAGCCGTGGCAGATCTCGACGAGATCGTCGACGAGGATCGGGCCTTCCGGCAGCGCGGCGAGCCACGCGCGATGCTCGGGCGTCATGACGTCGAACGTCCAGAACGCGGCGCTCTTCGCCACGGCGTTGAAGCCTTCCGCCTGTTCCAGGCCGCACGCCACTTTGTCGTGATTGCCGCGCACGATGGCGAGCGGATCGAGCGCCACGACCCGTTCGACCACGGCGTTCGGATCGGCGCCGTATCCGACGAGGTCGCCGAGCACGAGCGCGCGATCGAAGCCTCGCGTCCGCGCATCGGCAATGCAGGCGTCGAGCGCCTCGAGGTTCGCGTGAATGTCGGTGAGGACCAGATAACGCATCAGTGCTCCAGCCAATCGAGCAGCTGCTCGACCAGCGCGTCGACGCTCGCGCGTCCGGCGTCGAGCCGGACGTGCGCGAGCTGATAGGCATCGCGCCGCGCGTGAAAGAGGCGCTCGAATTCGGCGCGGTCGGCGGCCAGCGGTCGGCGGCCGTCGGCCGGCATCCGCGCGATCGCGCGTTCGAGCGGCACGTCGAGCCACACCGACACGCCATCGCTGTTGATCGCGGCCCGGTTCTGGGGATCGACGAAAGTCCCGCCGCCGGTGGCGACCACGCGGTGGCGCGCCGGCATCTGTTCCAGGAGCACCGCCCGCTCGACGGCGCGGAAGTAGGCTTCGCCGTGCCGGGCGAAGATGTCGGCGACCGACAGATGCTCGCGCTGCTCGATGAGCTCGTCGATGTCCGTCGCCTGCCAATCGAGGCGCTTGGCGAGCGCGCGCGCGACCGTCGT
Organism: Acidobacteriota bacterium; assembly: GCA_017883165.1. Taxonomy (GTDB): domain Bacteria; phylum Acidobacteriota; class Vicinamibacteria; order Vicinamibacterales; family CAVVIG01; genus JADGOC01. Next base: position 10,070 of record JADGOC010000052.1, on the reverse strand, counting down.
CTTGCCGGCCGCCATGAACCCGACGAGGTACACCTTGTCCGCCTTCACGCGATGAGCCGGTCCAGGGTGTCGAAAAAGTCCGGATACGAGATCCCGACCGCGTCGGCGCCTTCGATCGTCGACGGCCCGCTGGCCGCGAGCGCGGCGATGGCAAAGGCCATCGCCATCCGATGATCGCCTTGCGCGTGGGCGACGCCGCCGGCACCCGCCGGACCGCGGATCGTGAAGCCGTCGGGCCGCTCCTCGGCGCTGAACCCGAGCGCGCGGAAGCCCGCGACCAGCGTCGCGATGCGATCGCTCTCCTTGACGCGCAGCTCGGCCGCGCCGTGCACCACGATCTCGCCGCCGCGCGCGGCGAGCGCGGCAATCGCCGGGAGCTCGTCGATGAGGGCCGCCACCTCAGCGGGCGCGATCGCGAGGGCGCCGGTGCGGTCGCCTTCGACGATGACCGTGCCGCGCGGCTCGCCGGCCTCGGTGCCGCTCACCTCGACCCGCACGCGCGCGCCGAAGCGCTCGAGGACGCCGACGAGCGCGGTCCGCGTCGGATTGAGGCCGACGTCGCTGATCTCCACGCGCGAGCCGGGCATGGCGGCCGCGCTCACCATCCAGTAGGCCGCGGAAGAGAAGTCGCCGGGGATCGACAGCGTGCGGCCGGCCAGGCGCTGCCCGCCGGCGACCGACACGGTCGATACTCCCGGGGAGGCGCGTGCGATCGCCGCGCCGAACGCTTCGAGCGCCCGTTCCGTGTGGTCGCGCGTCTGGGCCGCTTCGGCAACCGAGGTGACGCCGTCGGCATGGAGCCCAGCCAGCAGCACCGCGCTCTTGATTTGCGCGCTCGGGGCGTCCGCCGCGTATGCAATCGCGCGCAACCGTTCGCCGTGGATCCCGTGGATGACGAGAGGCGCGTGGCCGTCAATCGAGTCGATGCGGGCGCCCATGCGCTCGAGCGGCGCGATCACGCGGCGCATGGGCCGTCTGGAGAGCGAGCGGTCGCCTTCCAGGCGGCTCGAGAACGCGTGGCCCGCCAGCACCCCCGCCAGCAGCCTCATCGTCGTTCCCGAGTTGCCGCAGTCGAGCGGCGCGGCGGGTGAACCGAGTTGGCCCAAACCTCGTCCCAGTACAACAACCGTATGAGCCGCCGTGTCTTCATTTATCTCCACGCCCAGACGCCGCAGGCAGTCGAGCGTGGAGCGGCAGTCGGCGCCGGGCGCGTATCCGGCCAGATGCGACCGTCCCTCGGCGAGCGCGGCGAGGAGCGCGTAGCGGTGCGAGATCGATTTATCGCCTGGGACGCGCAGGCGGCCGGTCAGGCGGCGGGCCGGCCTGATGGTGACGGCGGTGAGCGAGGGCATCTCGGCCGATCTTACGCCACGCGGCTTGACATCGCCCAACAGATGGGATGGTATTCACTCGCGTCTCAGTCGTTCGCCCAACCATATTCATGACCGTCTGCGATCACCAGGTCGTCCGCCTCGAATTCACCAGCCACTTCGACATGCTCGATTTCGTGCAGGTCGTCAGCGACCACGTCGGGCGGGACATCGGCCTTGATGAGGACGCGGTGCACTGGGTCGGGGTCGCCATCCGCGAATCGGTGATCAACGCCATCAAGCACGGCAACCGCAACGACGCGACCAAGCGCGTGTTCGTCGAGTTCGAGACGGCGTCGGCGCCAGAGCCCGAGCTGATGATTCGCGTCCGCGATCAGGGGGAAGGCTTCGATCCGGAGACGATCGCCAACCCGCTCGCGGAAGAGAACCTGCTCAAGTCGAGCGGACGCGGCATTTTCCTCATCCGTAATTTCATGGACGATGTGCGGGTCCAGCGCGCACCGGAAGGCGGGATGGAAGTTCGCATGACCAAGCGCGTGCGAACCGACGACGCGAGCAATTCATAGCGTGACATCCGCTCCGCTGATCGATCCACTCCTTCTCACGACCGCCATCGAAGCCGTCGTCCGCGCCGGCGACATTCAGCTCGCGCGCTTCGGGCGCGCCATGCGCGTGGACAAGAAGGGCACGATCGATCTCGTCACCGAGGTGGACCTCGAAGTCGAGCGTATGTTCCGCGCCCTGATCGCGGAGCGCTATCCCGATCACCAGGTGCTGGCCGAAGAAATGGGCGGCAGCGCCACGGTGCCGCCCGGACCCTGCTGGGTGTTCGATCCGATCGACGGCACCACCAATTACGCGCACGGCCTGCCGATCTTCTGCGCGTCGGTGGCGCTCGAGGTGAACGGCGCGGCGCAGGTGGCGGCGATCTTCGATCCGAACCGGAAGGAGCTGTTCACCGCGGAACTGGGCGGCGGCGCGTTTCTCAACGGCCGGCCGCTGCGCGTGTCGTCCGCCGAGACGCTGGTGGATGCGATGCTCGTCACCGGCTTTCCGTACGACATCCACTCCCGCGTCGAGGAAATCGTCGGGCTGTTCGGCGCGTTCGTGGGACGGGCGCGGGCAGTGCGGCGGCTCGGCTCGGCGGCGATCGACCTGTGCTACGTCGCCGCGGGGCGTCTGGACGGCTTCTGGGAGGCCGACCTCAAGCCGTGGGACATCGCCGGGGGCGCGCTAATCGTGTCGGAGGCCGGCGGCCGGGTGACGAACATGGCGGGCGAGCCGTTCACCTCGCGCGGCAAGCATGTGCTGGCGACCAACGGGGCGCTCCACGACGCGATGCTCCACGTCATCGATGAGTTTCGCCGAAGCCGTGCTCCAAACCGGACGGACTGATACCATCGAGAGACACTGGCGGGCGCGTGGGGCGCCTTTTCGGTCGAATTCGCCCGTCCGGCTGGCATCTGTCCTGCTTTGTGATCCGGTCAGCTGGTCCGTTTGGCCGGCCTTTTTACACGAGGAGCTCACATGCGTCGATTTGTGCTGTCTCTGAGCGTCATCGCCCTCATCGCGGGATTCATCGCCACGCCGCCGGCGTCGGCACAACAGTCGGTGAATTTCTACGTCGGCGCCTTCAGGCCCGATGCCCGGCCCAGCAACGACGTCCAATTTCAGAATCTGGGTTTTGCGACGTTCAACATCAACGATTTCAACGGTGCGACCATCGGCGGCGAATGGCTGATCGGGCTCGGCGATAAGTTCGACGCGGGGTTCGGCGTCGGGTTCTACCAGCGCACGTCGCCGGCGGTCTTCACCAACTTCGTCGACACCAATCAATCCGACATCCAGTTCGACCAGAAGCTGCGCATCGTGCCGGTCACGGCGACCTTTCGCTTCCTGCCGCTCGGGCACCACGGGCCGGCGCGCCCGTACATCGGCGGCGGCGTGGGCATCTTGTCCTGGCGCTACAGCGAGTCGGGAGCGTTCGTCGATTTCCAGAACAACAACAACATCTTCCGCGACGTCTTCACCGCCAGCGGTACCAAGGCCGTGCCGGTGGTTCTCGCGGGCGTCACGTTCCCGATCGGCATGGTCGGCATCGGCGGGGAGATTCGGTACCAGGGCGGCAAGGCCGACCTGACGTCGGACTGGCCTGCGGGGACGACGGTCAATCTCGGCGGGATGAATTACCTGTTCATGGTCAACGTGCGGTTCTGATCGGCGCACCGGCCTCGTTGCGTCGATACAGGGCGAGGCCGGCCCCTTCGCACACGCGCGAGAATCCGTCCAGAAAGTGCGGGTTCTCACGCGCGATCTTCGCCAGCACGTCGCCCCCGTTCGCCTTCTCCTCAATCAGCACCCAGCCGGCGAATGGACGCGGGCCGTCGAGCGCCGCGAGCCAGAGATCCCCGTTGCCCTCGTGAAGGAAATCGCGAATCGCGAAGCCGTCGTGTGAGGCTTCCTGCATGTAGTGGCCGAGCGATCCCATGCTCGCCATGATCGTCTCGCCGCGGTAGCCGGCGCGCAGGCAATCTGTGACGGTCTGGCGAACGGGAGCGTTCGGGCGATCCCACTGCGCCTCGACCACCATCGGCGCGGCCGCGTCGAGCGGACGCAGTTCGTACCCGATGGCCGCGAGGAGGACCAGCGGCAGGACGAGACGCAGCCGCGTGACGCTCGCCAGCACCCCGGCGGCGTATCCTGCGCCAACAGCCTCGATGGCGATGAGCGGCACCATGTAGCGGATGCGGAAGGGATGCCCGTCCACGAAGGCCACCCACGGCAGCGCGGCGGTGGCCAGAAGCGACAGCGCGATCAGCCCATCCGCGCGCTCACGTCTGAACAGACCCGCGAGCAGGAGGGGAGCGAGCCCGGCTGCCGCTGCGATCATCATGAAGTAACCGCTGAGGGCGTGTGCGCCCCACACGATCTCGGCAGCCGCCAGCCGCGGATCGCCGAGCGCCTTGTTCTCCGGCACGAAAAATCCGGCCGAGACGAACCAGTGACCGATCACGATGCGGCTGAAGACGACAAACGCGAGGCCGGCGGCGGCGGGGTAGAGCGCGATGCCAGCGACGCGCCGCAACGCGAGCGGCAGAGGGTCGCCCTGCCGCCAACGCACCCACACCGCAACGGACAAGGCCGCGGCCGTGACCGGCCACGCCTCGTAGCGCGTGAGGCACGCCAGGGCGAACACGATGCCGACACCGCGGCTGGCCGGGGCCGATCCTGGCCGGCCCACCGCGCACCATTCAATCAGGAGCGCGACCGCCGTCGTCGTCAGCGCGAGCAGCAGCGGCTCGGTCATCGGCGTCGCCTGCAGGTACAGCACATTCGGGTTGAAGGCGAAGACCGCGGCGCCACTGAGGGCGGCGAGAGGCGACCCGGTCAGCGCGGCGATAATCCACGCGATGGCCGCCGTGGCGATCGCGAACGACACGACCGAGATCGCGACCGCCGACGCGCCGCTGCGATACAGCGCGTCCACCTGCACCGGGAGCATGTTGAGCAGATGCGGCAAGGGCAGCCACACGGCGCCGATCTGCTGCCAGCCGGGCGTGAGGCTGTCGATCACGCGACGGGCTACGACAAGGTGGCCGCGGGAGTCGTAGTGGCTGAGCGTCAGGCCGAGCCGGTGATAGTGCACGGCGACGATCGCCCCGCCCACGGCGGCGGCGATCGCGACGGCCGCGGAGAGCCCGCGGTGCCGCAACGGTATAATCACCTGTTCATTCTATGAGCAGATTCGTCAACTGGGTCCAGGCCCTCGCGCTCATGCTCGGCGCGCCGGGCCTGTTTCTCGTCTCCTTCCTCGATTCCTCGGTGCTCTCGCTCCCCGAGATCGCGGACCTCCTCGTCATCTGGATGGTGACGCAGCACAAAGGGCGGCTTCTGATCTACGTCGCCAGCGCGACGGTGGGCTCGGTCGCCGGTTGTCTGCTCCTGTACTATCTTGGCCGGAAAGGCGGCGAGGCGCTGATGCGCAGGCGGTTCCACGCCGCCAGTGTCGATCGCACGCTCGCCGCGTTCCGCCGGCACGGCGTCATGGCGGTCCTGATTCCCTCCATCCTGCCTCCGCCGGCGCCCTTCAAGATCTTCGTGCTCCTGGCCGGCGTCGCCGACATCAGCGTCACACGCTTCACGATCGCGATTACGATAGGCCGCGGTGCGCGCTATCTGGTCGAAGGGCTTCTCGCGGTCTGGTACGGCGAACGCGCGCTGGCCTACATTCACGCACACGGCAGGGAGGCGTCGCTCATCGTGGTCGGCTTGCTGGCGGTCGCCATGGTGGGCTACCTGCTGTGGAATCGCCGCGCATCGCGTATCATGGGTCGCTTTCAGTCATGAATCCCGAGCTGAGCGTCGTCATTCCGATTCGCAACGAAGCCGCCGCGCTGGAGGAGCTGCACCGGGAGCTCACCGCCACGCTGTCGGCCTGGGGCCGTCCGTACGAAATCATCATCGTCGACGACGGGAGTGACGATGGGAGCTTCGAGATTCTGCGACGCCTGCAGGCCGGGGATCCGCTCCTGCACGTGATCCGGTTCCGCCGCAACTTCGGGCAGACCGCCGCCTTCTCGGCCGGCTTCGACCACGCGCGCGGCCGGCTGATCGCGACCTCCGATGGCGACTTGCAGAACGATCCGCGCGACATTCCGGCGATGGTGGACATGCTCGAGCAGGGCAGCGACATCGTCTGCGGCTGGCGGAAGGATCGAAAGGACGCGTGGCTCTCGCGCCGCCTGCCTTCGATGGCCGCGAACCGGCTGATTTCGCTCGCGACCGGCGTGCGTCTGCACGACTACGGATGCTCGCTGAAGATCTTTCGCGCGGAAGTGATCAAGCCGCTGAAGCTGTACGGCGAGATGCACCGATTCCTGCCGGCGATCGCGAGCGACCAGGGCGTGGCGATCAAGGAAGTTGTCGTCCGCCATCGCCCGCGGCGGTACGGGACGTCGAAGTACGGCATCGGCCGGACGATTCGGGTCGCACTCGATCTGCTGACGGTGAAATTCCTCTCGAGCTACTCGACGCGGCCGCTCCAGATTTTCGGGTTGATCGGTTTGGGGATGCTGCTGCCGGGTCTTGCCATCATGGGCTGGCTGGCGTTCGTGCGGCTGATGGGAGTAGCCGGCGTGTGGCCCCCGCAGTCGATTGGCAATCGGCCGCTTCTGCTGTTCGGAATTCTCCTGATCTTCACCGGTGTTCAGCTCGTCACGCTGGGCCTGCTCGCCGAGTTGCAGGCGCGCACCTACCACGAGTCGCAGGGCAAGCCGACCTACGTCATCCGCGAAGTCCTCGAAGCCGACCAGCAGGTCTGAAGGGTTTTCACATCGGTCGAGTCAGCGCGTTTCGATCCAGCAGCCGAGCAGCCGTCGATCGTCGTTTGCCGGGTCCAGGTCCGACGGCCTCGTGCCCGTGGACGTCGTGACGCGCAGGAGCGCCGCTGATTGGCCCGCCACGACCGGGACGTCGAACGTGCGTTCCTCACGCGGTTCGAGCGTCAGCGCCTGACGCCAGGCGCCGCTCTCGAGCGTCACCTCATTTCGCACCGGCGCGTTCCGCACGAATACTCGAATCGGCGTCCCCGGATCCGGCGCGACGACGAACTCGCCGAACGCGCCGCCGGCGATCCAGGTGCCGGCTGGTTCCGTGTAGGCATGGCCAGCGAGCAGGAACACCACAGCCGGGCCGTACCGGATTGCGTGAACCGGTTCATCGCCGGTGACCCGGTCTCGCGCGGGCGGTACGCGAACCGCACGGATCGCGATCGAGCCGAGCGCGTGCCGCGTGTCCGCCGCCGCGTCCACGGCCAGGCCAGCGACGGCCAACGGCAGCGTCAGCGTCTGACGCCACACACCGGCGACACCGTGCAGATCCCAGCTCCATTGCGGTCCGAATTCCCGATCGGTCGTGGCGGTGATGCGCGTCGCCTGGGAGCCGGAGACCGCCGCTTCAATCTCGTAGGTCGCCGCCGGGGGGCGTGCGAGGAAGAGCAGAGGCTGACCGGGCGGGCTCGCCGCACCGGTCGCGCTGGCCAACACGATCCGCGCGGGCAGATCGCCAATGGGCACGCGGCGAAGGGGTGAGTATCGAAGCGCCAGGCGACCGCGGTCGTATTGTCGCAGGAGCTCGACGCTGCCCGTCGTCGGCGTCAGTGGCTGCGCGTGGTTGCTGTGCCAGACACTCGAGAGCGCAATCATGGCGCTCGCGGCAGCCGTGACGCCCACGCCGAGCGCCACCATCTGTACCGGCAATCTGGACCGCCCGAGTCGGACGCCGACCCACACGGTCGCCGCGCACGCGACGGCCCAGATCGCCGCGTGCACCAGTACCACCTCCGCCGGATTTTGAAAGAAGCTGGGGACGCCTGTGGTGACGTTGACGAGCGGCGAGATCCACGCGAGCCAGCGGGCCGCCTCCTCCTGGCGCACGTTATAAAGAAGCCGGCCGCGGTCGACGCCGGCGAGCGTTCCAGTGATCAACAGGCTCAGGAGCAGCGCGCCGAGCCCGACGACGCGCGCGCCGCGGCCGGCGGCCGCAAACCAGACGCCGGCGGGAATGGCAAGCGGCAGCACGATCGCGACGAGGAACCGGGCGGGTGAGCTGGCTCCCGCCCACCACATTTGATACGCAACGGCGGCGAGAGCGTAAGGCACGATCACCAGCAGCAGCTCGAGGGTCAGCCGTGCCTGCCGCCGCATCATCACGAAGAGCCCACTGGCGACGCACAGATACACGGGGGCGTTGGGAATCAGGCCGAACTGCTGGTCGAAGAGCACGCCGGTCAGGCCGCGCGGGATGTTCGCGATGCTGGTTTGTGTGTAAGTGCCGTACGGAGCCGCTGGATTCGGCGTTCCGTAAATCACGTAGAAAAACCAGAACCACGCCGCGGCGCTGATGGCGGGGACCGCGAGGAGCGCGACGAGACGTCGAATGAGCCCCGGCGCGCCGATGTTTCTCGCCGCCACGAGGACGCCGAGCACGGCGGCGACGACCGCGAACCGCGTGTGCAGCCAGGGCAGGCACGCCAGCGCGACGCCGGTCGCAAAGAGCGACCGCTTCGAAGCGCCGCGGCCGGCAGCCATGGTGAGGACGCCTATCATCACGAGGACGGCGCCGGGGGCGTCAGGAAAGACGACGAACGATTGAAAGAAAAAAGGGACCGAGAGCGAGATCGCCGCCCAGCCGAACCAACTCGACGCCGCGTCGCGGGTGACGCGCCACGTCGCGATCCAGGCGAGCGCGGTGGCCCATCCACTGACGAGTGCGAGAAACGCCATCACGCCCGGATAGCCGAAGAGGGCGAACGCGGGCGCGATGAGCGCGGGCAAGCCGGGGGCGTGAATCGAGTAGATCTGTCCGTCCTGTCCGCGGCGCAGGTAGTCGGGCTTGAGGGTCCCGCCAAGATACGCGCGGTAGTCTCTCTGCTGGTGATTGTTCTCGATTCGGAGATCGTGATCCTCGAGCAGACTCTGCGTGATCACCAGATAGTGCGGCTCGTCTCCGCCTGGCAGGCGCGGCGACACCTGCCACGCGGCGACGAGATAAACGCATGCCGCCAACGCCGCGGCGAGCCATGGCGCCCGGCGTGGATCGGCAGCGACGCGAAGGACCGCCGCTGGCATCAATTGTCGTCGCGCCGGCGCTACGAGCGCCGCGGCGATGGCCACCCAGAGCCAGAGGCGCAAGTGTCCGGTCCACACGAACGCCGCATCAGGGACGCGAAGTGGAATCCACGGCAGGATGGCGAGCAGGGATAACGCGGCGACGCCGACGTAACTTGCGCGGGGGCGCGCGACGATGGCAACGAGGAGGGCGGCGCCGATCAGCAGGGCGAGCCACCCGACGGAAGGAAGGAGGCCCATCCGCGAGACCATCGCATCGTCCGCGACAGTGAGCGCGCCAATCGACACCCAGAGAGCGACGCTGGCGCCGATCAATGCGGCGGAGGCTCCCAAGGACATTCGCGTGCGCGTCATGCGACGCGCATGCTATCACGTCGCTTGACCCGGCTCAGCCGTTGCAATTCAGGAGCAAAATCACATGGCCTCTCTCTTGCTCACTCGATCGCCGGGGGTGTTGCATGCTGACTCAGCAGCAACTCTGGCAAGGCATCGCGGTTCGTGGAATTTGTTCGGTTGTACTCGGGACGGCGCTGCTCGCGTCGCCCGTGGTCGTTTTCGCGCAAGATCAGAAGCACGTCTCCTTCGTGGCCGACATGGCGAAGCACGTTATTTTGGATCCCACGACCTATGCACCCGCGATCATCGCCTATGACTCGACGATGCGCGACTGGAACAGTTCACAGCCGTTCTTTCAGAACGGGTTCGTCGAGCACAACGCCCAGTTCACGGTCAGCGGACTGCCGAACGATCGCGCGGTGAGCTACGGCGTTGGGAAGTCGATGATCATGCACGATTTGTTCACGAATCTGGAGGTGTCGGCCATGAACAACATCACCGACAGCGTTTTCGAGCGGGCGCTAATCGAACGCTATCCGAGCCAGCGTAAGCTCGTACGTGCGGTGGGCTGGGTTGAAAAGAGCGTGTTTGCGTCGTATCTCTCCTATCGCCTATCGGCGACGCACTACCGCCAGTGGCAGCAGAACGAGCAGATGGCGCAGCAGCTTGGCATCAGATAGTTTGGGGTAACATGCTCTTCTGAATTGAAGGGCAGCCCCCAAGACGTTTCACTTCTTTGGGCGATTGTTGTCGGCGCTGTGGCGGTCGCCGCCAG
>JADGOC010000051.1 GCA_017883165.1 Acidobacteriota bacterium | reverse complement strand
CCGAGGAAGGCGCTAGTTGCCGGACGGCTCGGTGTCCAGGCCGATCGAGCGAATGAGGGCCTCCGGCGACGACACAAATTCCACGCCGACATGGAATTGGGGCGTTTCCCCTCCTTCGATCCGCTGGACCCGGCGCACGGTCACGGACATCGGCACTTGCTTGCCGTCCACGGTAAACAGGACGGGCTGCGAAGACCCGACAGGGACCGGCTGTGGCGACGTGATCAGCGCGCCGGTCGTGCTGATGTTGATCACGTGAGCCGGCTCTGCGAGTTCGAGCACCCCGAACAGCGCACCGACCACTTCATACCGAACTCGCGCGCGACGATCGCCGAAAGGCTTCATGCAGATCCGTACTATACTACGCGCTGGCGTGGTGATCGGCGTCTCGCCGGGCGAGATCCAGGAGCCGTTCATTCGAAATCGTCGCCGGAGAATGGCCGGCAATCCCGATTCCCCATCGAATGCCGAGTTCGGCCATGACCTCGTGCTGCAGGCGATCGACAACGGCCGCCGCCGACTGCACACTCGTCGACGGAAGCAGCACCGCGATCTCGTGATCGCCCACAGCCGCTGCAACATCCTCGGGCCGAAGCTGGCCGCGAATCGCCGTGATGCATTGCTGAAGGCGGCCCGGATGGAACACGGCCGAGGCGTCGCTCACCACGACGAGGGTGACCGATTCGCCGGCATCCACCGCCTGCCGCGCGCGCCGGTCGAGAACATCTTCCGCCGTGACGGCCGTCTTGCGGCGCTCGCGCGCCTCCGCCGACGCGACGAGAACGTTCGGCAGCCATGAAGCGACGACCCGGCCGACGGCTTCGAGGAGGCGCTGCTCGGGACGGTGGAACGGCGGCCCGTTCGGCCGCGCCACGCCGAGTGTCATCCGGTGGCGATCCGCCACCGGCAGCGTCACGGTCAGACGGTCGTTACGCACCTGGTTCAACGTCTCTTCGAACTGCTCAGTGTCGCCGGTCGCCAACAGGTGTCCGCCGGACGTCGTCGTCACGAGCAGCACCGCTGCCGTGGCGCCAAACGCCGATTTCAAATCATCGAGGAGGCGCCGGGCCGCGGGTTCGAACTGGCCGGCCGAAACAATCAGCGCTTCGACGGTCGACCAGGTCATCCGCGACATGCCGACGTTCGCGGCATTCTGCACCGCGTGAGCCAGCAGCCCCACGTAAACGCCAAGCTGCGCGTCGGAGGCGCGCGGGATCCGGCCGCACAGGGCCACGACCCACGTCGTGCCCAGACGGCTGGTGAGCACGTCGGAAGCGGAAATGAACCCGAGTCGCTCCGCCTCGCCGCGCGGCAGCCGTACGATCGGCACGTCGCTCGAGCCGACCTTATCGTCAATCACAAGCGGCGCCTCGGATCGGATCGAGCCCGGCAGCATCACGTCGAGCACGAACAGGCCGGCAACGTTCTCGACGTAGCCGCGCACCTCGATGTCTTCCCAGATGGCTAGAGCTTCGGCAAACGCCCTAACAACGTCCCCTTCGCGGCCGGACCCGGCTGCGTCCGCCAGAACACGTTGCAGCGTGGAGATGCGCTCGAACACGTCGTGTTCGTCGGCTCGCGGACTGCGCAGTTGCGCCTCGGCCGCGGCCCCGAGCCATGCCGCAATGCTCTGCAGTTGCCGCGGCTGCTCCGGCGTTCCAGGTGCGAGCGGCCGCGCCACAGCCAGCACGCATCGCGGCGTCGTCGCAAGGGGAGCGAAGGCGAGGAGTTGCTCGTTGACGGCGATCGATTCGCCGCCTTTGCCGCTGAGGGCGGCGGCGATGGCCTTTCTGACGGGTTCCGTGTTGGACGCCAGCAGACGCCGCACGGCAGGCTGTTCCGGCTGTTCCGTGGCCGGCAAGAGCGGATACCCCTGGTTGTCGAGCAGCTCGACGTTGACGCCAAGACGCCGGGCAAGACTGAGCAACCACTCCCACGATTGGCATCGCAGGGCGGGAGCGGTCGGATCTACCGCGTACTCAGAGGTTGTTCCGCGATCGTCCATCGGGTCAGGAGGCTCGGGGCCCATCGTTGCAAGAACGCTGCACCACGCCCGTGGCCAGCGGTACGAGCATTCGGGACCCTCAGGCTGGTGCAATTAGAGGGGAAATCGACGAATGCCGACACATTCTAGCGTTGCCGGCCAGGCGGCCTACGGAGGCATTGCCCTGGACTAGTTCCGAAAGCCGCTGAATTTTGTCTGCCGCTGCCGGATTTTGCGGCTTTCGTCGACGAACGCACTTCTTCATGCTGCTGCTCGAATCGAGCGCGATCACGATCGACACGGGATCGACCGCTTCCTGGAAGGTTTACCGCGAGATCTCTTCTTCGATGGGGCAGTAGTCTCTGCCGGGTGGCAAGCGCTCCAACCGGATACCAGTGGTGTCGGTGAGGTAGGCGTAGCCGATCTCCTGCCACGTGTTCCCGGGGTCCAGCTCTTCATACCGCTGGCGCCTGGCCGCGCGATCCTCGGAGCGGATCATGCGCAGGTGATAGACCACGACGTCCACGGGAGGGAAGCCGGCGACCGGGTTGGCATTGAGAGGGGCCCACCTCCCGTGGAAGCCCCTGGCGTCGAGCGCATGATCGGGACGCCATCGGAAGAGGTTGGCACGCAGCTTCGTTCCCCAGATCCCGTCGGCGCGGTACTGGTCGGGAGCGTTCCACAGCTCCCGAAACGTGACGGCGCACGCCGCCACGCCCCGGCGCTGGGCCCAGCCGATCGCGCTCAGGGCACGGGTGCGGAAATGGCGCTCCACGCGTTCGTCGGCATCGAGGGCGATGAGCCACTCGGCCTGATGCCTCCCGGCGGCCTCCAGCAGCCTGCGCCGATTGCCGGGCTCATCCCACACGTGCGGCGCTCTTGCCGGCAGCCTGACCACTTCCAGGACGTTGCGCTGTTTCTCCAGGAATTCAGCAGAGCCGTCGCTGGAGCCGTCGTCCAGCGCAACGATACCGTCCACATGCGGAGAGATGTTCTCGATGTACCCGGGCAGGTATTTCATCTCGTTGCGGCAGACGAGCAAGGCATGAAGTGTGGGAGTGCGCGCCGGCGCATCCCCTTCGTGACTGGCCGAATCAAGGCGCGCTCCCACGGCCGCGGCGGCCGTGGCGAGGAGCCTGTGCGGCAGGGAAAGGATGAGCGGCCATCGGTCTCGCGGCCGGGTCCCCGCCCACGTCCACCGCAGGCCATTGAGGACGCTGTGCCTGATTTCCCATGTCGCGCGAGCGACTGCGGCGTCGCCCCAGATCATTTTGTACGCGCGGACCGTGCGCCCGCCTCGATGGTACTGGTCACGGATCAGCGAGAGGATCGTGGTGGGATGGCGGTGGCCCGTTCGCACATCGCGGGCGGCGTACGGGACCACATCGGGCCCCAGGCGCTCCCGGAACTCGGTATCCTCCCCGGTTCGCAGGTCTTCGCGGAACGGCCCGTACTGTCCGAACAGCCTGCGGTCATAGGATCCGCTGTAGTGCAGCCACAGGGATGGCGGCGTGCCGGGCAGGCGGCGACCGAACAACATGACGTGCGAGGCAACCGCCGACATCGCGTAGGGACGGGGATTGGTCATGGCCGCAGACACCAGCGGCGCTCCGGCCCGGTGGGCGCGTAGCCTGCCGCTGACCCATCCGGGCTCCGCCAGGCAGTCACAGGCAAGGAAGGCGACATAGGGCGCGCTGGTCGCCTCGATCCCCAGGTTGCGCGCGCCTCCCGCATAGAGCACTTCCTTACGCGTGATGACGGGCACATCGATCCCGGCGGCGCGCAGCAGGCTCTCGGGATCGCCTCCGCCTGAGTTGACCACGACGATCTCGGCCGGTTCATCCTGCGCGAGGAGCGAGCGGACTGCGTCCACCAGGTAGGCGGGGCTTCGCAGGCTTATCACCACGCAGGCGAGCTGGCGGTTTGCCGTCACCGGTCAGCCCGAGGCCGTCGCGCCAGGCCCCACGTCTGGCCGAGCATCCGAAAGAGCTCGCGCTGGCGGTCGAACGCGTCGTCCCGCAGGAGCAGGGCGCGACCCAGGCACCGGGCCGCACCAGCCATCGCCGCCCGGTACCTCCATCGCGGGACGCCGAACAGGCGCGCCGCCGGGTCGAAGTGCAGAATCTTCGCCTCGGCCTCGCCGTACCTGAACGCCCACTTGCGGAAATACGCCTTGTGCATACGCTCCGGCGCCACCGTGTGCCAGACGAGCAGCGACGGATCGTACATGACCTTCCAGCCTTTCTGTACCGCCCGCCGCACCACATCGATATCCTCACTCAGGGCATGTTTGTCGCCCACCGGCCCCAGCGCGGTGTCGAACCCCCCGATCGATTCGAGCACAACCCGTCGGAATCCCATGTTCCCGCCCCACACGGCCGCCGGACCTCGGACGGGCGCTGCGATGGCCTGAGGCCGCCCGAAGTCCATGAGCCCGAGATTCTGCTGCGCATCCGCGTTCCTCGCCAGCCAGCGCGGTGGCGGCACCGGCCACTTCAGGAGGATGCGCCCCCCGACGCCGTCCGCTCCCCACCGCGCCATGGCGAGTACGGCCGAAGCGACCCAGGCGCGACTGGTCAGGACATCGTCGTCGGTGAACAGCAGGAAGTCGTGCGTGGCCAAGGCGATGCCGGCGTTGAGCGCGCGGCTCTTGCCCGCCTTTCCCTCGAAGAGATAGCGGACGGGCACGCTCGCGGTCCTGCCGAATTCCTCCACGACCCGCGGCGTGTGGTCGCGCGAGTTGTTGTTCACGACCACGATGTCCCACCGCAGCCCGGGCGGCACCTCCTGCGCGCCCAGCGTGGCGAGGGTTGCCCGCAAGCTGTCAGCGCGGTTGTAGGTCGGGACCACGACGGTGACTCCCGCGCTGGGCATGGCCCCGGTCGGACTGATGACGGCGCTCATGCCGCCAGGTTACGTGTGGCGGGTATACGCCGAAACGCCAAGATGCTGGCGGTAATCTGAAGAAGCATGACATGAGCGCGGAAGCGGCCATCGACTCTGCGCTGATTTGTGGCGGGTGGCTGAATTCGCACGACGATCCCTTGCCCGCGGCACAACATTTCCGTCGTCCCCGTTGAACAGAAACAGCGGATGGTAACACACCGACTCGAAATGCCCGTTGTAGGTCGTTGAAGTACCGCAGCCAAATCGGAAATCCGAAATCGACGAGGTAGCGTTTTCTGCGACCGTTCTTCGCGGGGGGCTTCGTTCCCTGGACCGGGCTGTATTCGATGCCGAAATCTCGCGACAGGGCCCACCTACACCACGATACGATGAAAATGCAAAGATGCCTTAGAAGTTCGGTAAAACTCGTGTTTTGAACGCGCGTGAACGCGCGTGAACAAGGGGAGGATGAAAATTGTTGATATTCTATGCGCATGAGGATCCGAATGTCCCGATCAGGCTCGAGCACAAGCTGATCTTCACGCGGCAGTAAGCTCCCCAATCGTGCTGTTCACCGAACCGACATTCCTGTTTCTCTTTCTGCCGCTCCTGCTGGCGCTGTATTTCGTGCCCGATGTGCGCAGGGCGTTCTCGCCCGCCGAATCGGTCCACGCCGCGTACGGCAACTGGCTGCTGCTCGTGGCGAGCATCGTGTTCTACGCGAAGGGCGGCGGGCCGTTCACCTGGCTGATGCTGGCGTCGATTGCCTTCAACTACTCGATCGCGATCGCCATCGATCGCCGGCGCGACTCGGGCGGCGCCAGGCCGCTGCTCGCCTTCGCGGTCGCGGCGAATCTCATCGTCCTCGGCATCTTCAAATACGCGAACTTTTTCGCCGACAACGTCAATACGCTGTTCCTGGCGCTGGGCGTGCAGCCCCTCGTCGTGCCACGCGTGCTGCTGCCGATCGGCATCTCGTTCTTCACCTTTCACGCGATCTCGTACGTCGTCGACGTCTACCGCAAGGACGCGGTCGCGCAGAAAAGCCCGGTGCACGCCGCGCTGTACCTGCTGCTCTTTCCGCAGCTGATTGCCGGCCCCATCATCCGTTACCGCGACATCGCCGATCAGCTCGCACGCCGCGTCGTGCGGCTCGACGACGTCGCGTACGGCGTCCGCCGCTTCGTGATCGGCCTCGCCAAGAAGGTGCTGATCGCCAACATCGTCGCGGGCCCGGCGGACAAGATCTTCGCCATGCCGGCGGCGCAGCTGAGCCTCGCGCACGCGTGGCTCGGCATCGTCTGCTACACCCTGCAGATCTACTTCGATTTTTCCGGCTACTCCGACATGGCGATCGGCCTGGGCCGCCTGTTCGGCTTCCGCTTTCCCGAGAACTTCCGGTGGCCGTACATCGCCGACACGGTGCAGGAGTTCTGGCGCCGGTGGCACATCTCGCTGTCGACCTGGTTCCGCGATTACCTGTACGTGCCGCTCGGCGGCAACCGGGTGTCGCCGGCGCGGCGGTATCGCAATCTCGTCACGGTGTTCTTCCTCTGCGGCCTGTGGCACGGCGCGAGCTGGACCTTCGTCATCTGGGGTCTCTTCCACGGCACGTTTCTCGTCGTCGAACGTCTCGGGCTCGCCGACGCGGTGAAACGGTTGTGGCCGCCGGTTCGCCACGCCTACCTGCTCGCGATCGTGATGATCGGCTGGGTGTTCTTCCGCGCCGAGACGCTGACGGCGGCGCTCGCGTACCTGAAATCGCTGGCCGGCCTGACCGTCGCCGCGCCGACCCCGTTCCTGGTGACGTGGTATCTGACCCCGGAGCTCTGTCTCGCGCTGGCCGCCGGCTGCATCGGCTCGATGCCGGTCGTGCCCGCGCTGGCGCGCTGGCGCGACGCGGTGGGCGACCCGCCACGCTCGCGGATCGGGTGGGGCCTCGACCTGGCGGGCACCGCGATGCTCGTCGTGTTTCTCGTCGCGTCGATCATGCAGGTCGCCGCGCGGACGTACAACCCCTTCATCTATTTCAGATTCTGATGCCGCCGCGCCACTTCAACGTCGCGCTCGTCGTGCTGTTCCTGACCGCCATCTGTCTGCCCGGCGTCGGGCTGCTCGCCGGCGCCGATCGCGCGACGATCTCGGAAGCCGAGATGCGCGAGCTCGCGAAGTTGCCGGACTGGTCGTGGCAGCCGCGCACGATCGCGGCGTGGCCCGCGGCGTTTCAGACGTACTTCGACGATCACTTCGCCTTTCGCAATCGCCTCCTGCACTGGCAGTCGGCATTTCTCTGGCACGTGCTCCGCACCTCCTCATCGGACACCGTCGTCGCCGGCACTGACGACTGGCTGTTCTATGCCGACGATGGGGGGATTGACGATTACATCCAGACGGCGCCCTTCACGACGGACGAGCTCGCCGTCTGGAGGCTCGCGGTCGAGCGCACGCGGGATTGGCTGAAGGCGCGCAACATTCCATATCTCTTCGTCATCGCGCCCGACAAGCAGATGATCTATCCGGAGCACATGCCCTCGTCGCTGCATCGCATGCGGCCGGACTATCGAGCCGATCAGTTCATCGCGTACATGCACGCGCACTCCGACGTCGACATTCTGGATCTCCGCCCCGCGATGAACGCGGCGAAGCCCGGCGCGCTCCTCTATCATCGATACGACACGCACTGGAACGATCGCGGCGGGCTCGTCGGGTATCAGCCCATCGCGGCGCGGCTGCGTGAATGGTTCCCGGCGATTCATCCCCTGACGCGTGAGGACTTCGACGAGTCGCCGCTCGTCCCCTCCGGCGACAAGACGACCATGCTGGGGCTCGTCGACTCCGGGAAGGTGGCGATGCCGGGGCTTGTCCGCCGGGGTGGATGGCCGTACCGGGTCGTTGAGCCGGTCCATCCCGATCCGTACGGAGAAGAGGGACGGCTGGTCACCGAGATCGCCGGATCGACGCTGCCGCGCGCCGTCGTGTTCCGCGATTCGTTCGCCGGGCGGCTGATGCCGTATCTCTCAGAGCACTTCAGCCACGTCGTCTACCTGTGGCAGAACGATTTCGATCCCGACGTCGTGCTGCACGAGCGCGCCGATGTCGTGGTGCAGGAAATCGTGGCACGGCACTTCTTCACCTACATGCCGTATCCCGACAGTATTCCCCACTAGCAGGTTGCTGAAAGTCGGCGCCGAGCGTCGCGCGTCGCGGCGGGAGATCCGCCACCAGACTCGTGGCCGCATCTCGTTCGCCGGTCCCGGACGCCGGCACGACGCATGCGTCGACGATCAGCCCGTGCCGGTTCTCCATCAGCACTTCGCCCAAGTAGGCCAGCTTCGCCTCCTTCCCCTTGGCTTTCTTGAACAAGCGGCAGTCGGGATCCGTCGTCGACTAATGCGTGTCATTCAGCCGCCGTTCGCCGTGGAAATCCACCGTTGGATTGCCCGGATCATCCGACGGTTCCTTGAGCTGACCCTTCGTGCGAAAACTCTTCTGCCCCGCCCACGCTTCCAGCAGCGTGCCGTCCACCGTGAAATGCTCGTCGGACAAGAGCCGCTGTCCGCGCGCCAGTGCGACGATGTACTCGAAAGATGCCCGCGCGACGTCGCCATCCAGCAGCCGATCGCGGTTCTTTGTGAAAGTCGTGGGCGTCCATACCGAATCATCCATGTCGAGGCCCACAAACCAGCGAAACAGAAGGTTATACTGCAGCTGCTCCATCAGCAGCCGCTCACTCCGCACTGAATAGAGCACTTGGAGCAACAGCGCCCTGAGCAGAATGAATTGGTCGATCCTGTGACACGCGGTGTTCATCAACTTGACAGGCTGGGACCGGAGCACTTGGAGGGTATGTGATGGAGCAGAGCATTCTCCGCGGCATGCTTGGGCTGTCGCTCATCCTGTTCACGTCGGCGACCACGTTCGCACAGGGTCTCAAGGTGACGCTGCTCGGTACCGGCAGCCCTATTCCGCTCGTTGAACGATTCGGCCCGAGCACTTTGGTGGAAGCAGGAACTGAGAAATTGCTCTTCGACTGTGGGCGCGGGGTGCCGATACGGCTGTGGCAACTGAAGATTCCGAGTCACGAGGTGTCTGCCGTATTTTTCACACATCTGCATTCCGACCACGTCGCAGGCTTCCCGGATTTCTGGTTGACGGGATGGCTCCCACCTCCGTTCGGGCAGCGAGCTACGCCGCTGCAGGTGTACGGCCCAATCGGGACGCAAGACATGATGGTGAATCTTCGGAAAGCGTACGCGGCCGACATTCGCATTCGGATCGCGGATGAAAAGGTCCCCCCGCAGGGCGCGGCCATCCTGGCTCACGAGATTACCGAAGGCGTCGTGTACGAACGAAATGGCGTCAAAGTCACCGCCTTCGACGTTGATCATGGTGCGTTGATCAAACCCGCGTTCGGCTACCGCGTCGACTACGGCGGCCATTCGGTCGTGCTGTCAGGTGATACGCGGTTCAGCGAGAATCTGATTCGCTTCTCAAAGGGAACCGACGTGTTGCTGCATGAAGTGGCCGCCGCAAAGCCGGAACTCCTGAAGGTGTCTGGGGATGCTCAGCGGATTATCGGACACCATACGACGCCCGAGGACGCAGGGAAGGTATTCGATCGAGTGAAGCCCAAATTGGCCGTGTACACGCACATCGTATTGTTGACGACCGATCCGGCAATCAGCGCTCCAACGATCGAGGATGTGACATCGCTGACACGCAAAACGTATTCGGGCCCGCTCGAAGTTGGCCAGGATCTGATGACGATTGAAGTCGGGGCCACCGTCCAAGTGCGTCGCCCACCGTCGGCCCGTTAGGTTGCCGTGACGATGGTTTTTCAGCAACCTGCTAGCCACCAGCCCCCAACCACTACTGATTCGTCGCTCGAGCGCCTCCAGCGCTCGTGGCGCTCCCGGCGTAGATCCCATTGAACAGGAACTTGAACGTGCCGTGCGGCTGCGCGCGCCACGTGATCTCCGGCCCGAACAGCATGAGGTGTCCTTTGCCGATCGGCGCCTCGATCACTTCGACCGCCTGATCGAGATACTGCTGGCCCCAGGCCCAGCCGCTCCGCAGCGAGTTGGGCGAATCGATCCACGCGACCGCCTTCACGCCTTTCAGCTGCGCCTCGGGCTGCAGACGAAACGCCGGGCTGTGATCGAAGAAGATCATGGTCTTCTCGTCCATGCCGTACGCCAGCGGATTGGTGGTGTCCACGCGCGCCTCGAGCAGCGTGCCGGGGATGAAGAACTTCTCGGCCGGCAGCGGCCGCTCGGCAAAGCCGGCCACGCGCTCGACGAGTGCGTTCGTCATCGGCAGGCCGGCGTGATATCCCATCGACGTCGCACTGCCGATCG
The DNA here is from genome assembly GCA_017883165.1 of Acidobacteriota bacterium. Taxonomy (GTDB): domain Bacteria; phylum Acidobacteriota; class Vicinamibacteria; order Vicinamibacterales; family CAVVIG01; genus JADGOC01. The sequence goes on along the minus strand of JADGOC010000051.1, from coordinate 14,033 downwards.
CGAGGATCGTGCCGCCGTCGTCCATGAATTTCTTGAGCTGGGGCACCGTGGTCGCGACCGACGTCGAGCCGAGATGGTCGCGGAACTCCGCGGGAACCGTCTGCGGATCCGGCCCGCGGCCGAATCCCGTGTCGCCGGCGTCGCCGCCCGCGCCGGCGCCGCGCCCACCGCCCGCGCCGGGAAGAGCCGGAATGCCGCCGTCGACGAAGACGAGGACGTCGTAGTGTGCGATCAGATTGCCCGCGTCGAGCGTCTTCGGATAGACGACCTCGAACGGAAATTCATACTGCTCGAAAATCCAGCGGACCCAGCCCGATGGCATCGAGCCGCCGTACTGATCGTAGAGGCCGATCCGCACCGGCTTCAGTTTCATCGTGTCGCCCGAGGGGCGCGAGGCCATCGTGTCGAAGCTCAGGCCCTTGTCGGCCGCCAGCTTCTGCACGATCGGCAGCGTTGACGCCTTCGCTGGAATGAACATCGTCCCCGCCGGATAGGACCGGCCGTTCGCGGTGAACGCCGCCTTCATCCAGTACACGTCTTCGTTCGCCTTGAGCAGGCGGTTGACGGCGACGAACGAGTCGTTCACCTGGTGGCTGAGGAGATAGCCGCCGCCGCTCGATGCCTGCGCGACCTTGCCGGCGGCCGGCGTGACGAGATCCGGAATCTTCTCGAACGGGCCGTCGAAGCCGTCGAGGATGCGATCGAATTTCACGCCCATCGAGTACGCGATGTTGTAGCCGGTGGCATCGTAGGGCGGACGCGGCGGCCCGCCGGGATACGGAATGTCGTCCGGATGGTCCTGCGGCTCGAACATGTCCATCAGATGCGCGCGGAACGCCTGGGCGCTCTTGACGACATAGGAGCCCGCCGGGTACGACTTGCCGTTCACCGCGAACGGCGCCGTCGCGCGGTGCACGACGACGCCCGCCTTCATCAGCGTGTTGACGAACTTGGTGGCGGTCAGAAAGTCCGGCTGATCAGAGGGCACGATGAACCCGCGCGGATCGCGCATGGCCGGATCGTGCAGGACGCTGTTGTAGATCTCCATCGACGCGCCGCCGCGTCCGCCGCCGCCCGGCGCACCGCCGCGTCCGCCGCGGCCTGCGCCGCCCTCGGCCGCCTGCGCTTCCGCGATCGCCGCCTTCGCGGCCTCGATGCGCTTCGGATGAATCGTCCAGTTATCGCGGCCGCCCTTCTCGATCGCGTTCTTCCCCATCTTGTACATGTTGAAGAGGAAGTCTTCCTTGCGCTTCGAGGCGATGTCGAGGATGGCGTAGTTGTTGGTGATCGAATATTCGATCGACTGACGGAAGTGCCACACCTGGCCCGGCGTGATCGGATTCGGTACGTCCGCGCGCGGGAGCTGCATGTCGGGCACGAACGGGATCGTCTGCGGCGTCGGATTGCCGATCGTTTCCGTCAAGATCCCGATCTGATTGTGGAAATACGACGTCGTCCGCAGCCCGCCATTGAACCACGTCGAGTACGGCGCGCCCGAGCGCATCACCGCGCCCGGCTTGCCTTCGACGGCCAGCCGCGTGTGAATCGCGGAGCCGACCATGTCGATGCCGAGCGGAATCAGCGGATCGAAGTTGTAGTTGAACGGATCGCGGAACGGCGGCGCGAAGAGCACGGCGCCGGCAGGCCCCGTCTGGTGGTGATTGTACATGATGACCGGATACCACTCGCGATACATCACCTTGTTGGCGTTGGTGCTCTCCGACATGTTCATCATGTAGAAGTCGCGGTTGTCGTCGTGCCCGACGTACTTCTGATACAGCCGCGGGATGCCGCTGGTCGACCGCTTCAGCGGATCCGGCTCGCGCATGTACCAGTTGGAAACCAACTCCATGCCGTCCGGGTTCACCAGCGTGCAGAGAATGATGTCGTCGTTCAGGAGCCGCATCGTCTCCGGATCGGTCTTGCTGTTGAGGCGATAAATGGTCTCGATGAGCTGCTGCGCGCCAAGCACTTCAGTCGCGTGCAGGCCGCCGTCGATCCAGACGACCGACTTGCCGTCCTTCGCGAGTTGACGCGCCTGATCGTCGGTGAGGCTCTCGGCGAGCGCCAGCTTGCGGTTGATCTCTTTGTATTGCGCGAGCTTCTTGTGATTCTCGGGTGAGGTGATGATCGCGGTGAGCTCGGGGCGTCCTTCCTCGGTCTTCCCGATCTCCATGACCGTCATCCGGTCCGATTCCTTGTCCAGCTTGTGCAGGTATTCGACGTACTGCGTGTAGTTCACGAGGAAGTAGTCGTCGCCGATGTCGTGGCCGAACTGTTCTTTCGGACTCGTGAGCTTCGACTGCGCGACGCTCGCGCCCGTCGTGGCCGCCCGGGCCGTCGTCTGCGCCAACGGCGCGTGCGAGCCGAACGCGGCAAACACGGCGGCGGCGACGAAGGTCGCCGCGCACGTCACGACACCCGCCCGGCGGCCGGCTCCTGCTGTACGTATCACCATAGAAACCTCATATAAAGGCGGACTCGCCGCGCGAGGGGAAGGCTGAACTGCGGGATGGTAACGCGGATCAGATCTCGAAATCCACCGCGACGATCGAGTCGCAGTCGAGGGAGCCAGCCTGCGCGACCGGCACGTGGCGTGGATGGATCTGGTAGGCGTCGAGCGCGGCGCGGTCGCGGAACGTAATCACCAGCCCCGTGTCGTACGACCGGGGCGAACCGACCACGTCGCCGCCCACCTTCAGATCGACGATGCCGTCGATATCTCTGAGTCCGCCGAGCCGCTCGCGGTGGTGCCTGCGCGCCTGGGCGTCGAAATCCTTCTTGTACTTGAAGGACACCATGTGGACGATCATCAGAGCTCCACTCCTTCGATGTCATCGTCGGGCACGTCGACGACGACGCTGTGGACGTCGATGCGGAACCAGTCGCGGAACGTCTGGAGATCCCGCGCGGCCGGCCACGTCGATTCGTCGTCGGTCCAGGCCGCGAGCTGGAACTCGAACAGCAGCGTCGCGTTCTCCTCCACCCATTCCTGCAGGTCTTCTTCGAGCTCGAACTCGGGCAGCAGGTACGCGGTCCCGAACGTCTTTGCCCGAGCGACGGTCAACGTTCCTTTGTTGACGTCGGCGTCCTGCTCGAGCGTCCAGTCGATGTACGGCTGGGCGCCAACCACGGTGATAGCGGTGCGATTGAGAACGCGCATGCGCAAATCGTATCACCCTGCAGGCGACTGCGAGATAATGGCGCATCACCGATGGAGGTTTCTGAACGGTTCGAACAGCTCATCGCCTTTCTCGGCTCGCAGCTGCCGGCGCCGGTCGAGCAGCAGACGAGCGACGATGGCGCCATCATCTTTATCGGCGGCGCGCCGGCCGAAGTGGTCGTGCAGCTCGACGAGTCGAACGTCATCGTCTTCGAGTATTCGGGCGCGTGGGAGACCGACGGCTTCGTCGTCAAGCCGCGGCGCGTCGGGCTCGTGAAATGGCGGCGGCTGTCGGAAACGGCTGTGATGAACGCCGTCTCCACGTTGATCAAGGGCGCGCGAGAAATGCGACTGGCGCGGTACCGCAGCTGCAGCTGCTGCGGCGAGAAAAACGCCCCCGAGCTGCTCTTCTCCGACGATGTCTGCCACCGGTGCGCCGACGAGCAACGGGACATCGTCCATTAGGTGAGGACCATGGCCGAGCTTGCTCGCGTCCGAGCGGCGGCGTAAAGTCGAAAGGGAGGTTTGGCTATGGCAGACACACAGAAGTGCGCGCACCCCATCTGCAAGTGCACCGTTGCCCCCGGTGGCCCTCACGGCAAGTTCTGCAGCGACCACTGCAAGGAATCCGGACAGAAGACTGAGCTGCGCTGCGACTGCCAACATCTCGCGTGTCGATGAGACACGGCCGGCTCTGGCTCTGGCTGACGCTCGGCGGCGGCGCCTTCGTCGTCGTCGTGCTCTTCGCGATCGCGTCTTTGGTGCCCTTTTCCTCTGGGACACTGCGCGCGAAGGTCGTCGCCACGCTCGCCGATCGCCTGAACGCCGAAGTCGAGCTGCAGGACCTCCGCATCCGCGTGTTACCGCGTTTTCACGCCGAAGGCACCGGTCTCACCATTCGCCACAAGCGCCGCCGCGACGTGCCTCCGCTCATTTCCGTCAAGACGTTCTCGGTCGATGCCGACATCATCGGGCTGCTCCGCAGACACGTCGCGCGGGTCACGCTCAACGGGCTCGACATCGAAATCCCGCCGCACGGGCACGACGATGACGGGGCGGGACGGGCGGAAGAGGCTGGACCTCCGCCACGGGCGGGCGAGGCTGGACCGGCGGGAGCGGCACGATCGCCGCGAGGCCGCCTCAGGCGCCCCGGGGACGATGTGATCGTCGATCATCTCCTGGCCAACGACGCGCAGCTCGTGATCATTCCGCTCGACCCGAACAGGGTGCCGAAAATCTGGGCGATTCACGCGCTGCACATGCGCACCGTCGGGTTCGATCGCGCGATGCCGTTCGACGCGACGTTGACCAACGGGATCCCGCCAGGCGAGATCGCGACGCAGGGCATCTTCGGTCCCTGGCAGGCCGAGGATCCGGGCGCGACGCCGGTCGACGGCACCTTCACGTTCGCGCGCGCCGATCTCGGCGTCTTCACAGGCATCTCGGGCATCCTCTCGGCGCACGGCGAATTCGGCGGCACGCTCGGGCGCCTTGGCATCCATGGAGAGACCGATACGCCGGACTTCACGCTCGCCATCAGCGGCCATCCGGTGCCGCTGCACACCGACTATCACGCGACCGTCGACGGCACCAACGGCGACACGCTGCTCGATCGCATCGACGCCAGGCTCCTCAACACGTCCTTCGTCGCGAAAGGGGGCGTAATCGGCGGACCGGGCCAGGAAGGACGCACGGTCAAGCTCGACATCGTGATGGAGAAGGCGCGGCTCGAAGACATCATGCGCCTGGCGGTGAAAGCCCCCAAGTCGCCGATGTCCGGCGGGCTGACGTTGACGACGACGTTCGTCCTCCCGCCTGGCGAGCGCGACGTCGTCGACAAGCTGCGCCTCGACGGCCGGTTCGCGATCGCGACCGCTCGTTTCAGCAACATCAACATTCAGAAGAGGGTGAACGAGTTCAGTCAGCGCAGCCGCGGCAACCAGGCCAGCGACGACGAGCCGAGCGTCGCCTCGAACTTCAAGGGACGGTTCCGGCTCGCCGGCGGGACGCTGGCGCTGCAGGGGCTGGCGTTCGACATTCCTGGCGCCAGCGTGCGGCTGGCGGGCACCTATGCGCTGCGGTCCGAGTTGCTGGACTTCACGGGCATGCTGCTGATGGACGCGAAGATTTCGGAGACGCAGACCGGACTCAAGCGTCTGCTCCTCAAAGCGATCGATCCGTTCTTCAAGAAAGACGGCGGCGGCAGCGCGATCCCGATCAAGATCGTCGGCAAGCGCAGCGACCCGTCGTTCGGGCTCGACAAGAGCCGCGTCTTCCATCGCGGCCGGTAGCGGCACGTTACAACCCGTGACAACTGGGTTGCGTACGCCTGCCAAAATCGCAATACTCATTTTCGATGTGGATCGTTCGCGTCGCGTTACGGCGCCCGTACACCTTTGTCGTCCTGGCGCTGCTCATCCTCATGGTGGGCCCGCTCACCATCGCGCGGACGCCGGTCGACATCTTCCCGAACATCAACATCCCCGTCGTCGCCGTCGCGTGGACTTACGGCGGGCTCTCGGCCGACGACATGTCGACGCGGATCGTCACGATCTATGAGCGATCGCTCACGACGACGGTCAACGACTTGGAGCACATCGAGTCGCAGTCGCTGCGCGGTAGCTCGATCGTCAAGATCTTCTTCCAGCCGACCGCGAAGATCGAGCTGGCCGTCGCGCAGGTCACCGCCGCGTCGAATTCGGTGCTCCGTCAGTTGCCGCCCGGCACGCAGCCGCCCCTCATTCTCGCCTACAACGCCTCCACCGTCCCGGTGCTGCAGCTCGCGCTCTCGGGCAAAGAGCTCTCCGAGCAGCAGTTCTTCGACATCGGCACCAACTTCCTACGGGTGCAGCTCGCCACCGTGCAGGGCGCGCAGATACCGTACCCCTACGGCGGCAAGCAGCCGCAGATCCAGGTGGACCTCAACCCGGCCGCGATGCAGGCGAAAGGGCTGTCGCCGACCGACGTTGTCAACGCCATCAGCCTGCAGAACCTGATTCTGCCGGCTGGAACGTCGAAGATCGGATCATACGAGTACGATGTCGACATCAACGGCAGCCCGCGGACGGTCGGCGAGCTGAACGACCTGCCGATCAAGACCGTCGGCCGCAGCACGATCTACATTCGCGACGTCGCGCACGTGCGCGACGGCTATCCGCCGCAAACCAACATCGTGCGCGTCAACGGACAGCGCGCTGCGCTGCTGACAATTCAAAAAACCGGCAACGCCTCGACGCTCGACATCATCAGGCAGATCAAAGACGCGCTGCCCCGCATCCTGCCGAGCCTGCCGCCCACGCTCGAAGTCAAACCGCTCGCGGACCAGTCCGTGTTCGTCCGCGCGTCGATCGACGGCGTGCTGCGCGAGGCGGTGATTGCCGCCTGCCTCACGGCGCTGATGATCCTGGTCTTCCTCGGGAGCTGGCGCAGCACGGTCATCATCGCGGTCTCGATCCCGCTGTCGATCCTGAGCTCGATCATCGTGCTCAGCGCGCTCGGCGAAACGATCAACATCATGACGCTCGGTGGGCTCGCGCTCGCCGTCGGCGTCCTCGTCGACGACGCGACCGTCGCGATCGAGAACATCAACTGGCACCTGGAACAGGGCAAGGATCTGGAACCGGCGATTCTCGACGGCGCGCAGCAGATCGCCATCCCCGCCTTCGTCTCCACGATCTGCATCTGCATCGTCTTCGTCCCGATGTTCTTCCTCGCGGGCGTGGCGCGGTATCTGTTCGTGCCGATGGCCGAGGCGGTGGTCTTCGCGATGCTGGCGTCGTACCTGCTCTCACGGACACTCGTGCCGACGATGGCGAAGTACCTGCTGAAGGCGCACGTGCCGCACGATCCCGACCAGCCGTCGCGCAATCCGTTCGTGCGGCTCCAGCACGTGCTCGATCGCGGATTCGTGAGCGTCCGCGCCGCGTACCGTGGGCTGCTCGAGCGATGCGTGCACGGCCGGCGCGTGTTCGCGGCGGTGTTCCTGGTCGGCTGCATCGCGTCGCTTGTGCTGGTGCGATGGGTCGGCGAAGACTTTTTCCCCGCCGTCGATGGCGGCCAGTTCAAGCTGCACCTGCGCGCGCCGAGTGGCACGCGCATCGAAGAGACGGCGATGCTCTGCGATCACGTCGAGGAGGCGCTGCGCGAGACGATTCCCCCGCGCGAGCTCGGCGGCATCATCGACAACATCGGGCTGCCGTACAGCAGCGTCAACCTGTCGTACAGCACGTCTGCGCCGATCGGCCCCGGCGACGCGGACATCATGGTGTCGCTCAACCCGGATCATCGACCGACCGCGGAGTTCATCCACGACCTTCGGATGCAGCTCCCGTCGCGCTTCCCGGGCGTCATCTTCTCGTTCGTGCCGGCCGACATCGTCACGCAGATTCTGAATTTCGGTCTGCCGGCGCCGATCGACATTCAGATCGTCGGGCGGAATCTGGAGGCCAACCGCCGCTTCGCCGGCGGTCTGATCCGCCGCCTGACGCAGGTGCCGGGCATCGCCGATCTGCGCGTTCACCAGGAATTCAACCAGCCCAGCTTGCACCTGAACGTCGACCGTACGCGCGCCGCGCAGCTCGGCGTCACGCAGCGCGACGTCGCCAACAACCTGTTGATTTCGCTCAGCGGCAGCGGTCAGACAACGCCGACCTTCTGGCTGAACCCGACGACCGGCGTGAGCTACGCCATTGCGACGCAGACACCGCAGTACCGCATGAGCTCGCTGCAGGAGCTCGGCAACATTCCCGTGACGAGCGCCGCCGGCACGCACGCGCAGGTGCTCGAAGGGCTCGCGTCGGTCACCCGCGGCACCGGCACGCTGGTCGTCTCCCACTACAACGTCCAGCCGGTCATCGACATCTACGGGGCAGTGCAGGGCCGCGATCTGGGCAGCGTGGCGCGCGAGATCGCGCCGATTCTCTCGGCCAGCGAGAAGGATCTGCCGCGCGGATCGCAGATCATCGTGCGGGGGCAGATCGAGACGATGACCTCGTCGTTTGTCGGCCTCCTCGCGGGATTGGCGCTCGCCATCGTCCTCGTCTATCTGCTGATCGTCGTGAACTTCCAGTCGTGGCTCGACCCGTTCATCATCATTTCGGCGCTGCCGGCCGCGCTCGCCGGCATCGTCTGGTTCCTGTTCCTGTCGCACACGACCTTCAGCGTGCCGTCGCTGACGGGCGCGATCATGTGCATGGGCGTCGCCACGGCGAATAGTATTCTGGTGGTGAGCTTCGCCAAGGACGAGATCGGCCGCGGCCGGAGCGCGATCGACGCGGCATTGGACGCGGGATTCACGCGTTTCCGTCCGGTGCTGATGACCGCGCTGGCGATGATCATCGGCATGGTGCCGATGGCGCTCGGGCTCGGCGAAGGCGGCGAACAGAACGCGCCCCTCGGACGGGCGGTGATCGGCGGCCTGACGTTCGCCACGATCGCCACGTTGTTCTTCGTGCCGTCGGTGTTCGCGCTGCTGCATGGCAGGTCGAAGGGCCCGGCCGGAGACAACCGAGCGATGGAGACTCCCAAGGTGATTCAATGACGAGAGGCGGAGTCGGACCGGTCGTTGGCGGCGTCTTGCTGCTGCTCGTGGCGGTCGGCCTGGCGTTCTGGGGCATCTCGACGCGCGCGAAGGCGCTGTCGGTCGTCACGAGAGAGACGCACGAGCTCGCCGTGCCGACCGTGTCGGTCGTCCGACCCGACAAGGGCGCGCCGCAGCAGGAGATCGTGCTGCCTGGCACGATGCAGGCGTTCACCGACGCGCCGATCTACGCGCGGACGAACGGCTATCTCCGGAAGTGGTACGCCGACATCGGGATGCGCGTGCGCGCCGGCCAAGTGCTCGCCGACATCGACACGCCGGAGATCGATCGACAGCTCGAGCAGACGCGCGCCGACATGGCGACCGCCGAAGCGAACCTGCGCCTGGCGCAGACGACCGCCGATCGGTATCGCGATTTGATCAAGAGCAACGCCGTCGCGCAGCAGGACCTGGACAACGCGAACGGCAATCTCGAGGCGAAGCAGACCGCCGTCGCCTCCTCCCGCGCGAACGTGAACCGGCTCGAGCAGCTGCACGCGTTCGGCCGGATCACGTCGCCCTTCGACGGCGTGGTGACGGCGCGCAACACCGACGTCGGCGCCCTCATCGATTCAGGCAGCAACGCCAAAGAGCTCTTCCACGTCGCGTCGGTCCGCCGGCTGCGCGTGTTCGTCAACGTGCCCGAGTTGTACTCGCGCGCGGCGCATCCCGGCATGCAGGCCGACCTGACGCTGGACGAGTTCCCCGGCCGGCGCTTCGCCGCCACGCTCGCGCGCACCGCCGAGTCGATCGACGTCACGTCGCGCTCGCTCTTGACCGAGTTCGACGTCGACAACCCGAAAGGCGAGCTGCTGCCCGGCTCCTACGCCCAGGTGCACCTCAAGCTGCCGACCGAGACGTCCACGTTCAAGCTGCCGGTCAACACCCTCATCTTTCGCACGGAAGGCCTCCAGGTGGCGACGGTCATCGGCGGCACGCGCGTGGCGCTCACGCCCGTGACGCTCGGACGCGACTTCGGCACGAGCGTCGAGGTGATCACCGGCCTGACCGGCAACGAGCAGGTCATCGTCAATCCGCCGGATTCGATTCAGACGGGACAAACGGTCCGTATCGCCGCGGCGCAGACACCGAAATGAGATCTGTCGTCGTCGCGGTGCTGATCGGCGCGTCGGCGGGCGCATGCGCACCCAAAACCAAGTACGTGGCGCCGGCGGCGGCCACTGCACCGGCCTTCAAGGAAAACGCCAACTGGAAAACCGCTCAGCCCGCCGATGCGGCCATTCGCGGCAACTGGTGGGAAACCTTCCGCGACTCGCAACTCGATGCTCTCGAAGCGCAGATCGACGTGTCGAACGAAAGCCTCAAAGGCGCCGAGGCGCGGTTCGCGCAGGCGCGCGCCGAGGTGCGCGGAGCGCGGTCCGGGCTCTACCCGCAGGCGACCGTCAACCCGGTGATCGCGGCGGCGCAGCAGTCCGGCACCCGCGCGACGTCGTCGTTCCACGCCGCCTACGGCGATTTTGTGCTGCCGGTGGACGTCACCTACGAAGCGGACGTCTGGGGCCGCGTGCGAGGCACGATCGCGGCCAGACGCAGCGAAGCGCAGGCCACCGCCGCCGATCTCGAGGCCGTCGGTTTGAGCGTGCACGCCGAGCTCGCCATCGACTATTTCGTGTTGCGGGGACTCGACCGCGAACAGCAGCTCCTCGAATCGGCCGTGAGCGCCTTCGCGCAGGCGCTCGAGCTCACGCAGAACCGCTTCCGCGGCGGACTCGCGTCGGAAGCGGACGTCGCACAGGCCGAGACGCAGCTCGAGACGACGCGCGCGCAGCGCGTGGACCTCGATGTGGAACGCGCGGCCCTCGAACACGCCGTCGCCGTGCTCGTCGGCCAGCCGGCGTCGACCTTCACGCTCCCGATCGCGCCGTTGACGATGGCGCCGCCCACGGTGCCGGCGGGGCTGCCGTCGGACCTGCTCGAGCGGCGCCCGGACATCGCCGCCGCCGAGCGCCGGGCGGCTGCCGCCAACGCGCAGATCGGCGTCGCCGACGCCGCGTTCTACCCGATCCTCGCGCTCACTGGCGCCGCGGGCTTCGAAAGCTCCTCGATCGCCAACTGGATCTCCGGAGCGAGCAGCTTCTGGAGCCTGGTGCCGGGCGCGGTCGTCAGCGTGTTCGACGCGGGGCGGCGCCGGTCGGTGTCCGATCAGGCGCGCGCCGCGTACGAGCAGACGGCGGCGAGCTACCGCGAAGTCGTGCTCACCGCGCTGCGCGAAGTCGAGGACGAGCTCGCCACGCTTCGCGTGCTCGACGAGGAAGCCACGATTCAGGCCCGCGCCGTCGAGGCGGCCGAACGGTCGCTGACACTCGCCACGAGCCGCTATCGCGGCGGCATCGTCAGCTACCTCGAGGTGATCGTCGCGCAGAACGCCGCACTCGCCAACCAGCGCGCCTCCGTCAACATCCTCACGCGCCGCATGGCGGCCAGCGTCCTGCTGATCAAGGCGCTCGGCGGCGGCTGGAGCCGGTCGGCCCTCCCCACGGTCACTTCGCAGTAGTTTTCGCGGTGTTCGGATCGCCGGCTCCGAGCGGCGCCAGGCGTGGCGCTAGGAGAGGAGATCCTGGTGCGCGCGGAGCCACTGGCGCGCGGTCTGGTAGCCGGGACACGCCTGCGCGACGAGCTTCCAGAACTTCGACGAGTGGTCCAGCCGCTCGAGGTGCATCAGCTCGTGGATCATGACGTAATCGCGCACCGAGTCGGGCATCTGCGCGAGGCGCCAGTTCAGGCAGATGTGGCCGCTCCGCGAACACGACCCCCAGCGCCACCGCTGATTGCGGACGCTGACGCGCGAGACGGCCAGACCGTGCCGCGCGGCGAGCTCGAGCAACCGCGCCGGCAGGTCGCGCTTCGCGCGCGCGCGGACCTCGCGTTCCACCTCGGGCGCGATCGCGGGCGGGCACGGGCGCGATCGCTCCTCCTCGACGCGTTGACGCTGCCGATCGATCCATGGCTGCTGCTCGCGCGCGAACGCGAGCGCGTCGCGCTTGGATCCCCACCGCGGAATCGTCACGCGCACGCTCCCGTCGTCGCGCACGCGGACCACGTACCGGCGGGCGCGGGGATGGCGGACGAGAACGGGTGCCGGGTGCAAGGTGCTGCGTGCAGAGTGCGATGGGTGCGGCGTGTTGGGTGCCGTGCCGTGTGCGGGGTGCTCGAACGGCAGATCGATCTGCATCAGTGTCCCCCGTAGACGGCGTAGCCGCGTCTTCGGAGGCTCTCCGCCAGCATCCCTTCCATCTCCAGCGCCCTGGCGTACGGCATCGGATTGAGATGCGCGTACAGCCGCGGGACGAGGCGTTCTCCGAATCGCCTGACGATGCGGGCCGCTTTGAGCCCCTTCTTGTGATTGTCGAACCGCTGCGCGGGAGGGAGGCCGGTCATGCCGACGTAGTAACCGGCCTTGCCGTCGCCCTTTGGGTTGCGCAGGTAGACGACGTAGACGGAATGATGGGCCTCAGACGGGCTCGACTTCCGCTTCTTTTTCCGGGGCGATGTCTGCGCCGATCTCGGCATCGTGAAAGAGTAAACCATCGGTCAGTTCGGGCGCCTGCAGCATGCGCGGCACGCGATCGATGGGATCGATCTGCGGGATGTCGTCGCCGTTTGCCGCCTGCAGATCCTTGAATCGGCGCGCTTTTACCAGCACGTTGCCTTCAAGCGACCCGACCGCGCGGTTGTAGGCATCCAAACTCGCCTTCAGCCGGCCGCCCACGTCATCGAAATGTCCCGCCAGCGTCCGGATCGATTCGTAGAGGTTGCGCCCGAGCTCGCTGATCTTCTGCGCATTCTCGGCCTGCGCCTCCTGCTGCCAGCCGTACGCCACGGCCCGCAGGAGCGTAATCAACGTCGTCGGGCTGGCGGGAAACACATTCTGCTGGGCGCCGAACTCGATGAGCGAGGGATCCTGCTCGAGGGCGGCGCTGAAGAACATCTCGCCCGGCAGGAACATCACGACGAAGTCGGGCCCCGGCTGCACGTGCGCGGCATAGCCTTTCGCGGCGAGCTGCGTGAGGTGCACGCGCACCTGCCTCGCGTGATCGGCGAGGAGCGCCTGCCGCGTCGTCTCGTCCGGCGCGTCGAGCGCCTTGAGGTACGCGTCGAGCGGCGCTTTGGCGTCGATCACCACGTGCTTGCCGCCGGGCAGGCGCACGATGACGTCCGGACGCATGCGCCGTTCGTCGCCGGTCAGCGTCTGCTGCTCCTCGAAATCGCAATGCTCGATCATGCCGGCCAGCTCGATGACCCGCTTGAGCTGCAGCTCACCCCAGCGGCCCCTGACGCCGGGCCGTTTCAGCGCGTCGACCAGACGCGCCGTCTGGCTGCGCAGATCCTTGCCCGTCGTGTCGAGCGACGCGATCTGCTGGATGAGCTCGGCGCCGCTTTGCACCCGGCGTCGCTCGGATTCCTTGATCTCGCGATCGACCTGGTCGAGCGTCTTGGCCATCGGCTCGAGCAGGTGCTCGATCGCCTTCTTGCGTGCCTCGATGTCTCCGGTGGCTTCGGCGCGGGCTTGAGTGAGCCGCGTTTCGGCAAGGTGCAGAAACGCTTCGTTGTTGGTCTTGAGCGCGTCGGCGCTGAGCGCCTGAAACGCTTCGCGCAGCTGGCCCTCGGCCTGCTGATGCGCCTGCTGGTACGCGCTGACGCGCTCGGCGTGGACCGCGCGTTCTTTGTCGAGCTCGGATTGAAGCCGGGCGGTGGCCGGCCGCGCCGCCAGCCACGCGACCAGTGCGCCGAGAACCGCACCAATGGCGGCGCCGGCGGCCAGCGTGACGATGATGGAGAGGTCCAAAGGGTCTTTATGAGTATCGCACGAGACTTGCGTTATCTACTGGGACACGACAAACGGCAGCCACGACTCGGGCAGCTGCAGCTCGGCGGCGTGAATCGCGGAAGCCATGACGGCCCGGCTCTCCGCCGGCGCGAGCGGGCGCGCGTTGAGACCAGCCGCGATCGCTTGCAACGCGTGGCGCGCCGCGATCTGCGCCTGCCGGCGCCGATCCGTGTACTGACCGATGCCGGCATGCTGCGCCGTGCGCGCGGCGCCGCGCTCCGCTTTCAGCATTTGCAGCCGCACCTGGTTCACCGGCTCGAACGGCAACGCGTCCTGAAACCGCGCATCGGACGCCGTGTCGAGCTCGCCCGCAGCCTTGAGCGCCCTCTCGCGATCGAGCTCCGCGCGATAGCACTGGAAGCAGAGCGTGCGGAGCGTTTTCCGCAGGGCGCCGGTGCGGTCGGCGACCGCTTCTCGCTGGGAGCGGGCAGCACGCTTCAGCT
>JADGOC010000050.1 GCA_017883165.1 Acidobacteriota bacterium | reverse complement strand
GGGCCCAAAGCGGGGCTTGAGGACACCGTCGCGACGTCGTCCGCGATTTGCTACCTGGATGGCGATCGCGGCGTGCTCGCGTATTGCGGATACGACATCCACGACCTCGCCGAGAAGGCGAGCTTCGAGGAAGTCTGCTACCTGTTGTGGCACCGGCGGCTGCCGACCCGCGCGGAGCTGGGCGATTTGCAGTCTCAGCTCACCGCGGGGCGGCCGCTGCCGGAGCCTATCCTCCGGCTCATGCGGGCGCTGCCGGGCAGCGACGGCATGGACCTCCTCCGGACGCTGACCTCCGCGCTCGGCCACTACGATCCCGACGCGTCGGACCATTCTCCACAGGCCAACTACCGCAAGGCCGTTCGCCTCACCTCGCAGATCAGCTCGATTGTGGCGACGATGGGGCGGGTGCAGGCGGGGGGCGGTCCGATCCAGCCGGACCCGGTGCTCGGCCATGCGGCGAATTTTCTCTACATGCTGACGGGCGAGCGTCCGAGCGGTCTGGCGACGCGCGCGTTCGACGTGGCGCTCGTCCTGCACGCGGACCACGAGTTGAACGCGTCGACGTTCGCGGCGCGGGTAGCGGCGGCGACGCTCACCGACATCCACTCGACGATCGTTGCGGCCATCGGGACGCTCAAGGGTCCGCTGCACGGGGGCGCCAACGCCGACGTGATGCGGCTCCTGCTCGAGATCGGTCCGAGCGCGCCGCTCGAGAAGGCGGAAGAGGTGGTGCGGGCGAAGCTCGCGCGGAAAGAGAAGATCCCGGGTTTCGGCCATCGCGTGTACCACACCGAAGATCCGCGGGCGACGCACCTGCGGCAGATGTCGCGCGATCTCGGTCAGCGTGCGGGGCAGCCGATCTGGTACGAGATGTCGCAGCGCATCGAGGCGCTGGTGAAATCCGAGAAGAAGCTGAATCCGAACGTCGACTTCTATTCCGCGTCCACGTATTACGCGCTCGGCATCCCGATTGATCTCTTCACGCCGATTTTTGCCGTGAGCCGCGTGTCGGGCTGGACGGCGCACGTGCTGGAGCAGTACGCGAACAACCGGCTCATCCGGCCGCGCGCGGAGTACATCGGCCCCGATTACCCCCAGCGGTACGTGCCGCTCGACAACCGCTAGTGGATCAACGCTTCGTTCGCAATTTTTCGATCATCGCGCACATCGACCACGGGAAGTCGACGCTCGCGGACCGCTTTCTCGAGGCGACGGGCGCCTTGCAGGCGCGCGAGATGGAGGCGCAGGTCCTCGACACCATGGACCTCGAGCGCGAGCGCGGCATCACGATCAAGGCGCATCCGGTCCGGCTCAATTACACGTCGAACGCGGGGCAGGCCTACGTCCTGAACCTGATCGACACGCCGGGGCACGTCGACTTCTCGTACGAGGTGACGCGCTCGCTCGCCGCCTGCGAGGGCGCGCTGCTGCTGGTCGACGCGTCGCAGGGGGTCGAAGCGCAGACGCTCGCCAACGCGTATCTCGCCGTCGAGGACAACCTCGAGATCATTCCGGTCATCAACAAGATCGATCTGCCCGGCGCGCAGCCCGAAGAGGCGAGGCGTCAGATCGAGGACATCATCGGCCTCGACGGCGCGGGCGCCATCCTGGCCAGCGCGAAGCTCGGCACCGGCGTCGCGGAGATCCTCGAGGCGATCGTCACGCGCCTGCCGCCGCCGCGCGGCAACCGCGAGGCGCCGCTCAAGGCGCTCATCTTCGATTCCTGGTACGACCCCTACCGCGGCGTCGTCATCGTCGTCCGCGTGATCGACGGCGTGCTGCGCCCGGGGATGAAGATCCGCCTGATGGCGGAAGGGCAGGACTACGACGCGGAGCAGGTCGGCGTCTTCGCGCCGAAGGCGGTGTTCATCGACGAGCTCGGCGTCGGCGAAGTGGGATTCCTCGTCGCCAACATCAAGAAGATCAGCGACGCGAAGATCGGCGACACCATCACCGAGACCGCGCGCCCGACGCCGGAGGCCTTTCCGGGCTTCAAAGAGCTCAAGCCGATGGTGTTCGCCGGCCTGTACCCGGTCGAGGGGCACGAGTATCCCGAGCTGCGCGACGCGCTCGAGAAGCTGCGGCTGAACGACGCGTCGTTCTTCTACGAGCCCGAGACCTCGGCGGCGCTCGGGTTCGGCTTCCGCTGCGGCTTCCTCGGACTCCTGCACATGGAGATCGTGCAGGAGCGCCTCGAGCGCGAATTCAACCAGGACCTCGTGACGACGGCGCCGGGCGTGCTGTACCGGGTGACGACGACTGACGGTAAGGTCCACGAGATCGACAGTCCCGCGAAGCTGCCCGACGCGGGGCTGATCGAGAAGATCGAAGAGCCGGTGATCACGGCGATGATTCTGACGCCTGCCGAGCACGTCGGCGGGATTCTACAGCTCTGCCAGGACAAGCGCGGCGTCCAGAAAACGCTGGAGTATCTGGCCTCCAATCGCGTGCTGATCACCTACGATCTGCCGTTCAACGAAGTCGTCCTCGATTTCTACGACCGGCTCAAGACGATTTCGCGCGGATATGCGTCGCTCGACTATCATGTGACCGGCTACTGGCCGTCGCCGCTGGTGAAGCTCGATATCCTCGTCAACGGCGACCCGGTGGACGCCTTGTCGATCATCGTCCACCGCGACACGGCGTACGAGCGGGGCCGGGCGCTGGCGGCGAAGATGCGGGAGCTGATTCCGCGCCAGATGTTCGAGGTGGCGATTCAAGCGGCGATCGGCAGCCGCATCATCGCCCGGGAGTCGGTGAAGGCGCTCCGGAAGAACGTGCTCGCCAAGTGCTACGGCGGCGACATCTCGCGCAAGCGGAAGCTGCTCGAGAAGCAGAAGGAAGGCAAGAAGCGCATGAAGCGCGTCGGCAAGGTCGAGATTCCGCAGGAAGCGTTTCTGGCGGTCTTGAAGATGGGGACAGACTCAGAGGGATGAGCGCCAGTGAACAAGATGACCGAATTCAAGAAATCGACGCTGCGCGAGTATTTCGAGTCGATTGTCATCGCCGTCATTCTCGCGCTCTTCATCCGCACGTTCGTCGTGCAGGCGTTCAAGATTCCGACCGGATCGATGGAGGAGAACCTGCTCATCGGCGATCATCTGCTGGTGAACAAGTTCGTGTTCGGCCCGACCACGTCGCGTCTCGAGCGGGCGCTCCTGCCGGTCGCCGACGTCAAGCGGGGCGACGTCATCGTGTTCAAGTATCCCGAGGAGCCCGAGCGCGATTTCATCAAGCGCGTGATCGGCCTTCCCGGCGAGACGCTGGAAGTGCGAGACAAGAAGGTGTTCATCAACGGCACGGCGCTCGACGAGCCGTACGCGCACTATCTGCAGCCGGTGGCTTCGCCCTCGGAGTTTCACGAAGTGACGTCGTTCGACGTGCGCGACCGGTACGGGCCGGTGACGGTGCCGCCCAATCAGTTCTTCATGATGGGCGATAATCGGGACAACTCGCAGGACAGCCGGTATTGGGGCTTCCTGCCGCGCGAGAACATCAAGGGGAAGTCGCTCGTGATCTACTGGTCCTACGAGGCCGATCGCGAGGATTATCAGGACGAAGGCGCGGGCGCGACGCTGAAAGGGTTCGGGTCGGTCTTCGCGCACTTCTTCACGCGCACGCGGTGGAACCGCATGCTGCACCAGATCCGATGATAAAGACCGTTCTCAGACTCCTGCTCGCCGCGCTCATCGCCAACGCCGTCTGGCACGTCACGTCGGCGTACATGAACTTCTACAAGTTCCAGGATGCCGCGGTCGAAGTCGCGCAATTCGGCGCGACCAAGTCCGAAGATGAGCTGCGCGGGAGGGTCATCGATTTGGCGGCGCAGTTCGACGTGCCGCTGGCCGATAACGCAGTGACCGTGCGCCGCGAGAACGATCACACCTACATCGACGGATCGTATCAGCGCCAGCTGGAAATCCTGCCCGGCTACAAGTACCCGTGGGTCTTCAAGCTGCACGTCGACACGATGAGCTTTGAAGGCGCCAGGCTCCCGTCAGCCCCGAAGTAACGCTTCCGCTGCGTCGATCGCCAGCGCGGCGCGCTCGGACAGATGCGCGACTTCGACCCGCGCGGCGTCCGCGTACGCCGTGTCGGTCAGGCTGCCGAGATTGATCTCGACGTTGAGGCGCGCTCCGCGAAGGCCGGCGCCGAGGAGCGCCACCGCGACGCCGACGTCGCTCGCGGCCGCGCGGTGGCCGTGCGCGGCGACCGTCCGCGCCTGCTCCAGCGCGAGCGAAGAGAGGCGCATCACGCCGAGCGGCACGTCGGTGGCGCCGCGCAGCGCGTGCTGAATCGCGGCTTTGCGCGCGTCCTGCTCGGAGAGCGTGGCTTTCGGCATCTTGTAGGCGGCGACGACGCGATCGTAGGCCGTCGTGTCCAGGTCGACGGCCTCGGTCAACTGCTGCTGCACGCCGGTCAGCGCCGGAGCGGCCGCGGCGAGCGCCGCGCGGTCCTCGTCCGACCCCCCGCGCGTCTTCGGCAGACCGCTGACCATCACCAGCAGCGACGCGCCGATCGCCGACGCAATCGCCGACGCCGAGCCGCCTCCCGGCGTCGGATCCGAGGACGCGAACGCGGCCAGCAAATCGCGAACCGATTTATCCGTGAGCATGCACGATCCGTCCCTTCTTGATCACGGCGCGCACCGTGTCCGCGCCGACCCGGACCAGATCGATAGCCGGGCCATCGACGAGGACCGCGTCCATCTGCTTGCCAGCCTCGAGGCTGCCGACGCGCGCGTGACGGTCGAGCGCATAGGCGGCGTTGATCGTCGCGGCGACGAGGGCCTCCTCGAATGTCAGCCCCATGCCGAAGCAGGCGAGCGTCATCGCAAACGGCATGGACGGTGAGAAGCCGCCGCCGGGATTGACGTCGGTCGCGAGCGCCACCGCCACGCCGCGCTCGATCAGCAATCGCGCCGGCGCAAAGCGGCCGAGCTTCAGGTAGAACGACGCGATCGGCAGAAGCGTGGCCACCACGCCGGCGGCCGCGAGCCCATCGGCTCCGCCCTCGTCGATGAAGATCAGATGGTCCGCCGACCTGACACCGAGCGCGGCGGCGACGCCGGATCCGCCGCTCGCGCCGAGCTCGTCGGCGTGTATCCGCAGTTTCAGGCCCGCGCGGCGCGCCGCCTCGAGGATCTCGCGCGACTCCTCCGGCGTGAACACGCCGGTCTCGCAAAAGACGTCGCACCATTCGGCGGCCCGCGTGCGCGCCACCTCTGGAATCATCTCGTCGATGACGAGATCGACATACGCCCGCCTGCGATCGCGGAACTCGAGCGGGATCTCGTGCGCGCCCATGAAGGTCGGCGAAATCTCCACGGCGTGCTCGCGCGCCAGCGTACCGATCACGCGCAGCATCTTCAGTTCGGCCTCGGTCGTCAGCCCGTACCCGCTCTTCGCCTCGCACGTCGTCGTCCCGCAGCGAAGCATGTCGTCGAGCCGGCGACGCGTGTCCGCCGCGAGCTGGTCCTCGGTCGCGTCGCGCGTGGCGCGCACCGTGCTGACGATGCCGCCGCCCTGGGCGGCGATGTGCGCGTAGGTGGCGCCCGCGAGGCGGCGCCGCAGCTCGTCCCGCCGGTCGCCGGCAAAGACGACGTGGGTGTGAGGATCGACGAAGCCGGGCACGACGGCGCCGCCGCGCGCGTCGACGACCTGCGCGTCAGGCGTGAGCGTGCCATTCTGCCGCCATTCGTTTTCGGGGCCCGCGAAGACGATCGCGCCGTTGTTCGCCGCGACCGCCGCTCGCGGGATCGCGCCGGCGTCCCTCTGCGCGACGCCGCGCCGCGGCGCCGGTCCGGCGCACGTCAGCACTTCTGCGGCATTGTGGATGAGGAAGTCGGCGAGCAACGCGTTTATTGTAATGCCGCGCGGACGCGATCCGCCGTGACGCCCGCGATCGCCACGCGCTTGCGGCGCCCGCGTTCGCCGCTGACGATCCGCACGGCGCGCCGCGGCACGTGCAGGCGCGCGGCGAGGAACCCGACGAGCGCGTCGTTGGCGGCGCCGTCGACGGGCGGCGCCGCCAGACGCACGAGCAAGGCATCGTCGCGCGTGCCGGCGACGTCTGTCTTTTTGGCTCTGGGAATGACGCGGACGGCCAGCAGCACGCCGTCCGGTGTCTCAACGCAAAACGGCAAGTGCGCGGTTAGGGCAGTCCCTGGACGCGGCGGTGATCCGGCGCGTCGCGTTCGTCGTCGGCGGCTTCAGTATGCCGCGGTCGGTGGAGCAATATCTTGTCCTCCCGCTCACGCGCTTCCTGCTCGCGGACGTACTCGAGCGTGTTGCGCAGCGTCTGGATGGTCGATTCGAGCGACGTCTCGACATCGCGGCGCTTCAGCTTCAGGCCGTCGATTTCGCGCTGGATGTCTTCGAGCCGCGACTGCGTCTTCTCGAGCAGCAGATCCGATCGGCCTTCCGCTTCGCGGATGATCCGGCGCGCTTCGAGGTCGGCGTTCGCCTTGATGTCATCGGCCAGCTTCTGCGCCGTCATCAGCGTGTTCTGCAGGTTCTTCTCGCACTCGCGATGCTCGTTGAGCACCGCCTCCATCCGCGCCAGGTCCTGGCGCAGGCGATCGGTCTCGCGCAGTGCCTGTTCGTAGTCGTCGGCGACGGCCGCGAGAAACGAGGCGACCTCTACCCTGTCGAAGCCCCGGAAGCCGGTGCGGAACCGCTGCTGTCTCAAGTCGAGCGGGCTGACGTTCATTTTTCTCTCTCGCGGGGCCCCAACCCCGCCTTCCGACGCCTGTGCGGCGTCGCGCGTAGGTGTCTCCAGAACAGGACGCCGTTCTCCTCTTATATCGGCTTCAGCCTGCTTCTGCGCCAGCGCGGGATCAAACATAGGTGCGCTCCCCGAAAATCGCTGAGCCGACGCGGACCAGCGTCGAGCCTTCCTCGACCGCGACCTCGAAATCGCGGCTCATGCCCATGGAGAGCTCGGTCAGCATCGAGCCATCCACGCCGCGTGCGAGCAGGCCGTCCCGGATGCCGCGCAGCTTGCGGAAGTACGGCCGGGCGCCTTCGGGGTCGTCGGTGGCCGGCGGCAGCACCATCAAGCCGACGAGTCGAGCCGAGCGGCAGCCGCGTGCCGCGTCGAAAATGGGCGCGAGCGCTTCTTCGCGCGCGCCGTGCTTGGTCGCTTCACCGGCCAGATCCACCTGCACCAGCAGCTGGACCGATCGGCCCGCCGCGCGCGCCGACTCGTCCAGCGTGGTCACCAGCGCCGCGTCGTCCACCGAGTGAATCATGCTGAACTCCGCGCCGGCTTTCCGCGCCTTGTTTGACTGCAGATGGCCGACGAGGTGCCACTTGATCGGCAGGTCGGATGTTTGCGCGATTTTCTGCAGGGCTTCCTGCACTTTGTTCTCGCCGAAATCGACTTGACCAGCAGCGGCGGCGGCGCGGACGTGCTCGGCGGAAAAGGTCTTCGAGATGGCGACGAGGCGGACGGTTGCGGGATCGCGCCCGGCCCGGCCGGCGGCGCGCGCGAGGCGATCGCGCACACCGGCCAGCCGCGTCCCGAGCGCGACGGAATCGATCACTATTTCTTGTACTGCGCGACGATGGCCTTGGCGGTGGCCGCCTTGTCACCCTCTGGCGCCAGCTTCAAATACGTTTCGAACTCGGGCACGGACTCCGCCATCTTGCCCTCGTTGACGAACGCCATGCCCAGCCAGTAGTGCGAGTCCGCATGATTTGGATCGGCTTTGACCACCGCTTCGAACTGCTTCTTGGCTTCCGGGAACTTGCCGGCGTTCCACAGGATGACGCCCTGGTTGTACATCGAGTTGACGTTGCCGCCGGTGGCGGCGCCGCCCGTGCCGGCGCTGCTCAACTCGCTCGCCTTGGCGCTCGCCGCTCCGGCCTCATCGAACTTGTGCTGCGCGTTGTAGATGTTGGCGAGCCCGTTGTACGCCTCGGCGTAATCCGCCTTGACCTCGATCGCGCTCTTGTACGCCGCGATGGCCTGGTCGTAATCCTTCTTCTGCGCGTACGCGTAGCCAAGATTGTAGAAACAGTCGCTGCACTTGGGATTGAGCTCGCTCGCGTGCGTGAACTTGGCGATCGCCTCATCGTTGTCGCCCGCCTTGCTCGCGGCGACGCCCTCCTCGAACACCTTGGTGAGCTCGGCGCTCTTTGCCAGTTCTGCCTTCGTCGGAGGAGCGGTCGCTTTTCCACCCCCGCTCAGCACGAAGTCGAGATTCTCGGCGTTGCCCATCCGCACGCGCGTCTCGAGCATCTGCCCTCCGAGACCCTCTTTCTCGGCGGTCACCTTGTAGGCGCCCAGTTGCAGGCCGACCTGCACGAACTCGCCTTTCTTGTTCGTCTTCAGTTCGGTGTGGCGGGTCATGCCGCCGTTGAAATCGATGCTGACCTTGGCGCCGTCGACCGGCTGCCCCTTTGCGTCCTTCACCGTGCCTTTGATGATGCCGGTCTGCGCGGCAGCGGCCAGCGCGAACGCCAGCACCATCAGGAAGGCGAACACCGGCAGCCAGACATGACGGCCATTCAAGCGGCGGATCATGAGAATCCTCCTAGAAATAATGATTACAACTCGTGCGTACGGGCAGTTTACACCCTTTTTCGGCGCGCCGAGTCCCGGGCTGGCCGCGCCGAAGCCCGTAGGGCGAAGGCGGGCTATTCGTAATGCAGAGCCTGGACGGGGTCGAGGCGAGCGGCTTTCATGGCCGGATAGACGCCGAACACCAGGCCGACCAGCACCGACACCGAGAACGACAGCAGCAGCGATCCCCCGGTGACGATGGTGGACCAGCCGGCGAAGCTGGCGATGATGCGCGACATGGTGATGCCGAGGACGAGGCCGATCGTGCCGCCGACCACCGCAATCAGCGTCGTCTCGATGACGAACTGGCGGATGATGTCGGTCTGCCGCGCGCCGATTGCGCGCCGCAGGCCGATCTCCGGCGTCCGCTCGAGCACGCTGGCGAGCATGATGTTCATGATGCCGATGCCGCCGACAAGTAGAGAAATAGACGCCAGGGCCACCATCACGATGTCGAAGATGCGCTTGGTGCGTTGCTGCTCGGCGAGAAGCTCCGCTGGGACGATCAGCGAATAATCGTCGGCGCCGTGGTGCGACGCGGCCAGGATGCCGCGTACGGTCGCCGCGGCGGCGGTGATGTCGACGTCGGGCTTCAGCCGCACGTACACGCCGTCGATCTCGTCGCGCATGTCGCTGTAGGTGTCTTCGAGGCGGAAGCGTGCGGCGCCGGTCGGCACGTAAATCAGGTTGTTGCGGTCCTGCGCCGGCACGCCGGATACGTCGGTCTGCGCGATCGCCTGCGGCCCCGCCACGCCGACGACGCGAAACCACTGTTCGTCGATTTTGACAAAGCGTCCGACCGCGTCGTCGATGCCGAAGAGTCCGATGCGCGCCGCTTCGCCGAGGACGCACACCGCCGCCGCCCGGCCTGCTTCGTCGGCGGAGAAAAAGCGGCCCGCGCTGATGCGAAGGCCGCCGATCTGCAGATAGTTGGGCTCGACGCCGTAGACCGTTGGCATCTCCACTTGCGGTTTGGGAACGACCTTCGACGGAATGAACCGTTTGCGAGGGGTGAGCGCTTCGAGGCCGTCGACGGTTGCCTGCATCGCGCGGACGTCGTGGAAGGTGAGCCCTGGCGACTGCTGCCGGACTTTCTGGAATTGCTGCCAGTTGGCCGCTTCGCGCGCCTCGACGATGAGGTTCCTGACGCCGAGCCCTTCGATGAACAACATCACCTGCTGCTGCGCGCCGGCGCCGATCGACAGCATCGAGAGCACGGCGGCGACGCCGAAGATCATCCCGAGCATCGTCAGGAGCGAGCGGAGCTTGTGCATCAGCAGGTTGTCGACGCTGCGGCGCAGGTCGGGCAGCCAGGCGCCGACGCCAGAGCGCCAGTTGCGGTTGACCGTGGCGCCGTCGATCATCGCGACGCTCGTTGCGACGGCGCGGCGGAGGGCGTCCGCGATCGTCCGGCCGGCGCCGTGGGATTGGTGAGCGCGACCTCGGTCCCTGGCAGGAGGTTTTCGATGACGGCGAGGCTGTCGGTCCACGCGCGCACGTTCACTTCGCGCGCGTCGAAGGTGTCGCCCGACTTCACGTAGACGGTCGGCCGGCCCGCCAGATCGAACACCGCCTGGCGCGGGATGTACAGCGCGTTGTCGATCACCGGTCCGGCGATGGAAATCTGCGCCGTCGCGCCCGGGCGCACGCGGGGGTCGCCGGCCACCTCGAAGGTGATGTCGAACTTGCGCGCCGAGTCGCCGCTGAACATCTGGCGCGAGGCGACGCCGCCAACGGTGCGCACCGATCCATGAAGCGTGGTGTCGGGCAGGGCGTTGACCGCGACCTCGATCTGCTGGCCGGCTGACACGTTGGCGCGATCCTGCTCGGAGAGCTTCGCGGCCACCTCGATGCGCGAGGTGTCGATGACGTCGGCAATCGTGCGGCCCGATCCGACGGTGTCGCCCACCCGGAAGTCGGGCAGCGACATGCCGGGCGCGTAGAAGCCGCCGAGCGCGTCGGTGTTCTGGCGCAGCACGGCGAATCCGTCGAACGGCGCGCGGATTTCGAGGCTCGCGATGTTGCGCTGGGCCACCTGCACGGCGAGCGCCGCCTTGGCGCGCTTCTCGCGCGCGACGTTCCCCGACGCCCGCGTCGTCTCGTGGTGGCTTTGGACGTCCTTCTCGATCTGCGCGTAGCGCTGTTTCGCTTCGTCGAGCAGCAGCAGGTTCTGCTTCGCCTTGATCGCGCCGTCGAGCTCGTTGCCGCTCGCGTCGAGCTCGGCCCGCCGGACGTCGTATCTGGCGTGCAGGAGCGCCACATCGTCCTGCGCGATCTGCACCGCGGCCTCGGCGTCCGCCTTCGCCATCTCCTGTTCGGCCTGATCGAGATCGAAGCGCGCCTGCTCGAGCGAAAACGTCTGCTCGGCGGCGTCGAACTCGACGACGACGTCGCCGGCCTTGACGCCGTCGCCCGAGGGGGTGAGCTTCACGATCTGCAGATTGCCGCCGACTGGCGGCGCGAGGAGCTGGGCGGAGCGGCCCGCGCGCAGCTCGCCGGTCGTGTAGACGGTGACCTGCACGCGGCCGCGCTGCACGCGCGCCGTCGGAATGCGCCGCGCCGCCGACGGCGCGACACGCGCCCACGCGAAGGGAATCGCCGCGCCGGCCAGCGCGACGGCGACGACGGCGATCGACACGCGCGTGCGCTTCATGTCTTTCACTTCTGGGCCGCCTCCGCTTCCGGATCCTTGATGGCGACATGCTCGCCCTCGCGCAACCCCGTGGCGATCGCGATCTGCTGGCGGCCTCGGCGAAGCACCGTGACGGGACGCGGTTCGATCGATGTGCCATTGACGACGTAGGCCATCATCGTGCGCCCGCGCTGAAACACGGCGCTCGTCGGCACAAGCAGAACGTCCGCGAGATGCTCGAGCTCGATGCGCGCCGAGGCGCTCATGCCCGAGCGAAGCTGAGCGTCGCCCTCCTGCAGCGTGATCAGCACGTCGAAGTTGCGCGTCGGCGGCCACGCTCTGAAGTCCGGCTTCGCCATCATCGAGATTTCGGCGACCGTGCCTTTCAGCTCACGGTTCGGAATTGCGTCGACACGGACGAGCACGGCGCGGTCGTTCTGGACGCGCGCGCGATCCTCCTCGTCGATGTGACAGGACATCTGGACGGTCGTGAGGTCGGGCAGCTCCGCGATCGGCGCGCCGAAGTACGCGCGATCGCCGGCGCGGAATTCAGGCGCCGAGTCCGAGAACGTCGCGGCGGCGCGGTAGTTGGGCAGCAGATTGATCGACCCACGCGCCGGCGCCCGCATCGTCATGTTGCCGATGATCCGTTCGGTTTCGCGCACGTCGAACAGCGCCTTGTCGCGCTTCTGGCGTGCGCTTGCCACGTCGGCCGTGGCCGACGCGCGTTCGGCGCCGATTTTCGTGCCGAGCTCCTTGACGTGCTGTTCGGCGTTCGATAGGACGATGTCGAGCTTCTCCGCGTCGCGCGGCGACTTGATCTCTTTCTGGCCGAGGTCGAGCCGTGCGCGCTCGGCCGCGAGGCGCGCCTGCTCGAGATCGGTCTGAGCCGCCTGGACGCGGCGCCGCAGCTCCGACTCCGTTCGCTGGATCTCGGAATCGGCCTGTTTGACCTCCGACTGCTTCTGCTCGAGCGTCCGCTGCTGCGTCGTCGTGTCGAACTGCACGACGACGTCGCCGGGGTTGACGGCCGCACCGTTCTTGGCGATCTCGACGATCTGCAGATCCGATCCCGAGGAAGGCGCCGTCAGCGTGATCGAGCGGATGGGGCGGATCTCACCCCGCAACGGCAGGTAGTCGACGAAGGTGCCCTTGGTGACGGCGACGGTCGGCAGGGCGGGCCCGCGGTCGCGCCGCAGGCGGGCGACGCCGATGGCCGAGGCCGTGATGATGACGGCGAGCGTGACACCGACGGCGCGCCGCGTCACTTGCGCACGACGCGCTCCCGCGGCGTCGAATCGTCCAGGTCGATAGCCGCCGCAAGGTCCGGCAGCAGGTGCGGATCGTTGCCCTCGATCGAGAACACGGCGAGAAACGTCCGGACGTTGTCGGACATGCCGCTCGTCGCGCCGATAGGCGACAGCTGCTCGAGGCGTCCAATGAATTGCCGTGACGGAAACGAATCGAGCGTGATCCGCGCCGCCTGCCCGACGCGCACGCGCGTGACGTCGGCCTGGTTGACCCGCGTCCGTACGCGCATGGCCGACGGGTCGACGACCTCCATGATCGGTTGGCCGGGCCGGACTTCTTCGCCTTCCTGCACCTCGCCCATCGAGCCCTGTTTCCAAATCGTCTTGAGGACGACCAGGCCGGAGAGCGGCGCGATGATGCGCATCTTGTCGGCATTGCCTTCGGAGTGTTTCCACGCGTTGAGCGCGCGGTCGCGCTGAATCTCGAGAATGCGGAGATCGGCGGCTTCGGAGCGGCGCTTCAGATCGAAGGTGTGCCCTAGCTGCGTCAGCTTGGCGCGCGCCTCTTCGAGCGCGAGCGAATTCCGCTCGGCGACGATGGGCGCGACCAGTTCTTTATCGAGCAAGTCGAGCTCGGCGGTCCGCACCGCGTTCTTCGCCTCGACGAGATCGGTTTCGTCCTTGGCGCGTACCGTGGTCTGGTCGGCGCGCTTCTTGTTGATCTGCTCGATGAAATCGCGGTACTCGGCCTCGCGGTCGTGCGCCGTCTTGATCTGCGCCGCGCGATCGAACTCGATGAGCAGATCGCCGGAGCGGACGAAGGTGCCGGGCTTGGTGAGGTGCACGATGACGATCGGACCGTTGCCGGTGCCGGTGAGCCGCGGCACGGTCACGATGCGGCTGCGGATCGGTTCGACCGTGCCGTGGAGGCGAAACGCCGATCCCGGCGCCTGCTGCGCCGACGACACCGCCGCGAGCCCTGCGAGCATCGCCGCGCACACCAGGACGAACTTTGGCATTGCTTGAATCATAGACGCTCGCGGAGGCGGTTTGGATGGCGATCAGTTGCGAAAGAAGGCTTCGATGCGGGAAAGGTCGTGCACGACCGGCGCCGGCGGCAACGAGGCCAGAAAACGCCGGCCGTACCCCTTCGTGCGGAGCCTCGGATCGAGCACCGCCAGGACGCCGCGGTCGCGGCGATGGCGGATGAGCCGGCCCAGCCCCTGCTGCAGCGCGAGAATCGCCAGCGGCACCTGGTATTCGCCGAACGGCTCGCCGCCGCGCTCGCGGATCGCCTCGATCCGCGCCGCGGTGATCGGATCCGACGGCGAGGCAAACGGCAGCTTGTCGATGATCACGCAGCTCAGCGCATCGCCGATGACGTCGACGCCCTGCCAGAAACTGGATGTGGCGAAGAGCACGGCGTGCGGCGTGGCGCGGAACTGCCTCAGAAGCTGGCTGCGCGGCGCGGTGCCTTGCACGAACATCGGATAGTCGAGCGCCATCTCGGCCATCGCCTGCACGGCGCCGAGCGTCGCGTAGCTGGTGAACAGGACGAAGGCGCGCCCTTCGGTCCGCCGCAGAATCTCGATCACTTCGCGGCCCGCCGCCAGCGCGAAATCGGCCGATCGTGGATCCGGCATCCGCGGCGGCAGATACAGAATCGCCTGACGCGCGAAGTCGAACTCCGACGGCAGGCGCAACTCGTCGGCGGTCGAGATGCCGAGGCGGTCGCGGATGTAGTCGAACGTCCCGTCGACCGTCAAGGTGGCCGACGTCAGGATCGTCGTGCGCATCCGATCCAGCAGCAGCTCCCGCACGATCTTCGAGACGTCGACGGGCGACGCGCGCAGGAAGATCCCGCGCCCGCGGAATTCGACGAAGTACACGTACTCGGCGTCGCCCGCGCGCAGCAGGAAGCGGAGCTCGGTCCGCAGCTCGCCGGCGCGCCGGGCGAGCGCCTGGATCTCTTCGGCGCGTCCGCCTTCGTCGGTCTCGTTGCCAGCATCGCCGGCGCCGGACGCCGGCCGGCGCAGCAGCGCGAGCGTCGATTCGACGACGTCGAGCGCGCTCGTCAGATGGGCGGCGGCGTCGTGCGTGCCGCGCAGCGACGCGTCGGTGGCCCGCACGCGCTCTTCGCCGCGCGTCTGGCCGCTCGTGCGGTGCGCGTACGCGAGCTCGGCGAAAAATGCCCGGGCGTGATCGCGAAGCTTGTCGATGGCGTTGGCGAGGTCGTCTTGGGACTGGCGGTCGTCGATCGCGCCCGAGGCCGCCAGCCGCTCGACGTCGCGCGCGAGCTCCTCCAGCCGATAGGTGCTGACGCTGAAGCCGAAATACTGCGTGGCGACGTCCTCGAGCTGGTGCGCTTCGTCGAGCACGGCGTTGGTGCAGGCCGGAATCACCTCGCCGAAGGCGTTCTGGCGCACCGCCGCGTCGGCGCACAGCAGATGATGATTCACGATCACGAGATCCGAGGCGGCGGCGCGCTGGCGCATCCGCGTGACGAAACACTCGTCGTACCGCGCGCACTCGGTGCCGAGGCAGGTCTCGGCGGTTGCGGAGACCTCGTTCCAGAAGGGCAGGTCCTCCGGGAGGTCCTCCAGCTCGGCGCGATCGCCGGTCTCGGTGCGCGCCGACCACTCTTTGATGATCGGAAGAAAGACGTCATGAACCGCAGGCGCGCCGGTCGCGCCGCCAGTCAACTGATCCATCCGGTGCAGGCAGAGATAGTTCGCGCGGCCCTTCATGTAGGTCGCGGTGAACGGGATCCCGAGCGCGTCACGCAGCGCCGGAATGTCCTTGAAGTAGATCTGCTCCTGGAGGTTCTTGGTGCCGGTCGAGATGAGCACGCGCTGGCGGCTGAGAATCGCCGGGACGAGGTACGCGAGCGTCTTGCCCGTGCCGGTCCCTGCTTCGGCGAGCAGCACGCCGCCGTCTTCGAACGCGCGCGCGACCGCGGACGCCATTTCGATCTGGCCCGCGCGCGGCTCGAAGTCGGGCACCGCCCGGGCCAACGCGCCGTCCGGCGCGAAGACGTCGCTTACGCTTCCGGATAAAGAGGGAACTTCCGGCACAACGTCTCGACCTCGGCATGGACCGTCCCGAGGGCGCGATCGTCTTCGGGCGTCTGGAGCGCGCGCGCGATGAACTCCCCGATGCGCTCCATTTCGGGCTCGCGCATGCCGCGCGTGGTGACCGCCGGCGTGCCGAGCCGAATGCCGCTCGCCACGAGCGGGGGATTCTGATCGAACGGGATCGTGTTCTTGTTGACGGTGATGCCCGCTTTGCCCAGCGCCGCTTCGGCGACCTTTCCGGTAATCCCTCGCGAGAACACGTCCACGAGCATCAGGTGCGTGTCGGTGCCGCCGCTGACCAGACGGAATCCCGCCGCCGACAGCACGCTCGCCAGCTTCTTCGCATTCGCCGCGATCTGCCGCTGGTAGACGGCGAAGGCCGGCTCAGCCGCTTCCTTGAAGCAGACCGCCTTGCCCGCGATGATGTGCACGAGCGGGCCGCCCTGCACGCCGGGGAACACGCTCCTGTCGAGATCCTTCGCGTACTGCTCGCGGCACAGCACCATCCCCCCCCGCGGCCCCCTCAGCGTCTTGTGCGTCGTCGTCGTCACGAAATCGGAGTGCGGGACGGGGCTTGGGTGGACGCCGGCGGCGACCAGACCTGCGATATGCGCCATGTCGGTGACGACGGCGGCGCCGACGCGGTTGCCGGCCGCGCGAATGCGAGCGAAGTCGATGATCCGCGGATACGCCGACGCGCCGATCATGATCATCTTCGGCTTGTGCTCGTCGGCGAGGCGGTCGAGATCGTCGTAGTCGATGCGCTCGTCCTCTTTGCGCACGCCGTACGGCACGATCGTGTAGAGCTTGCCCGAGAAGTTGAGCGGATGGCCGTGCGTGAGATGGCCGCCGTGCGACAGATTCATCCCGAGCACCGTGTCACCCGGCTTGAGCAGCGTGAAGTACACCGACATGTTCGCCTGCGCGCCCGAGTGGGGCTGCACGTTGGTGTGGTCGGCGCCGAAGAGCGCCTTCGCGCGGGAGATCGCCGCGCGCTCGACGACATCGACGTACTCGCAGCCGCCGTAATAACGTCGGCCGGGATAGCCTTCGGCGTACTTGTTGGTGAGGATCGAGCCGGCCGCCTCGAGAATCGCGCGGCTCACGAAGTTCTCCGACGCGATCAGCTCGAGGCCGCTGTTCTGACGATGCAGCTCGTCGCGGATGGCCTGGGCGATCTCGGGATCGCTCTCCGCGAGGGAGCGAAGCATCGGGTTCTGGATTTCGGTCACTTCTTCTCCGCCTCCGCAATCTGATCGATGCGGCGCTGATGCCGCCCGCCTTCAAACGTCGTGTCGAGCCAGAGCGCGAGGATCTCATCCGCGAGGCCGAAGGCGACGATGCGCCCGCCGATCGACAGCACGTTCGCGTCGTTGTGCTGGCGCGACAGCCGCGCCGTGTAGAGATCGTTGCAGAGCGCGGCGCGAATGCCGGCGACCTTGTTCGCCGCGATCTGCTCGCCCTGGCCGCTGCCGCCGAGCACGACGCCGCGGTCGGCGCGCCGCTCCGCGACGGCGCGGGCGACGCCGAGGCAAATGGGTGGGTAGTCGACCGGCTTCTCGTTGTGGGTGCCGTGGTCGTCCACCGAGTGTCCGAGCCGCTGCAATGTCTGCTTCAGGTGTTCTTTGAGGAGAAACCCGGCGTGATCCGCGCCGATCGCCACGCGCATAGCGCGAGATTGTACTATACGGTTCGTGATTCCATCCGTCGTCCTGTCAACGCGTGGCGAGCAACGCCTGCAAAGCGGCCATCCGTGGGTTTACCGCTCTGACGTCACCGAGGTGCGCGCCGAGGCCGGCGATCGCGTCATCGTCCGCGGGCCGCGCGGCCGGCCGCTCGGCCACGCGTTCTACAGCGACCGATCGCAGATCGCCATCAGGATGTTGACCTTCGGTGGAGACGGCGCCCCGGCCGACGATGGGTTGATCCGCCGGAGGATCGAGGCGGCGCTGGCGTTCCGCGAGTCGCTGGCGATCGACGCGACGGCGTACCGGCTGATTCACGGCGAAGCCGACCAACTGCCGTCGCTCATCGTCGATCGGTACGGCGATCATCTGGTGGTGCAGACGCTGTCGCAGGGGATGGACCGGCTCCTGCCGCTCGTCGTGGCGACGCTCGGCGATCTCATTCACCCGCGCGGAATTCTGGCGCGCAACGACCCGCGCGCGCGGCTGCTCGAGGGGCTGGAGCAGCGCGTCGAGGTGCTGGCGGGCGAGATCCCCGAGTCAGTGACGGTCGCCGAGAACGGAATCGAGTACGACGTCGATCTGCGGCGCGGGCAGAAGACCGGGCTCTTCCTGGATCAACGCGAGAACCGCGCCGCCGCGGCGCTCTACGCGCACGGGCGCGTGCTCGATTGCTTCAGCTACCACGGCGGGTTTGCGCTGCGGCTGGCCCGCGCGGCGAGCGAGACGATCGCCATCGACGTGTCGGAAGACGCGATCGCGCGCCTGCGCGCGAATGCGGCGCGCAACGGCGTCGCCATCGACGCCCGCGTCGGCAACGTCTTCGACGATTTGCGCGGCTTCGAGCGGCTCGGCGAACGCTTCGACGCTATTGTTTTGGATCCTCCGGCGTTCGCGAAAAGCAAGGCCGCGATTGAGAAGGCGACGACCGGCTACAAGGAGATCAACCTGCGGGCACTGAAGCTCCTCAACCCGGGCGGGATGCTCGTCACCTGCAGCTGCTCGTACAACGTCAACGAAGGCGCGTTCGCGCAGATCGTGTACGAGGCGTCTGTGGACGCGCGCGCGCACGTCACGGTCGTCGAGAAGCGGATGCAGGCGCGCGATCATCCGGTGCTTCTCGGCGTGCCCGAGACCTACTACCTGAAGTGCTTCATCCTGCGTAAGCTAGCCTGACCGCTGCCGGAAATCCGGCAGCGATTGCTCCTCAACCTTTCTCCTTCCGGCGCCGTCTATAATCCAGCGTGGCATGCGGACTGGATGAGCCCCGCGCATCGGAAGGGACGATATGCATCCTCGCCAGATCTGGCGCGGCCTGATCAAGGATCGCCGCTTTACACTGGTCGCCATCGTGACCGTGGCGCTCGGCGTCGGCGCCACGACGGCCGTGTTCGCGGTCGTCGATGCCGTGCTGCTGCGGCCGTTCCCGTTTTCGGAGGCGGATCGCATCGTTTCGATCGCGGAGGTGAACCGGACGAAAGGCGGCGCCTCGACCGTCTCGCCGCGCAACCTCGAGGACTGGTCGCGTGCAAGCCGGACGGTCGCGTACTTTGGCGCGTACCGCGACTGGCATTTCGTCATGCGCGATCACGGTGACGTGGTGCGCGCCGCGTCCGCCATCGCGACGCCCGATCTGTTCAAGGTCTTCAGCGTGGTGCCGGCGGCCGGCCGGCTCCTCGAACCGGGCGACAGCCAGCGCGGCCGCGATCGCGTCGTCGTCCTGTCGTACGGATTCTGGCGGAAACAGTTCGGCGGCGACCGCGCGATCGTCGGGCGCACGATCGACCTCGATCGCGAGCCGTACGTCGTCGTCGGCGTGCTGCCGGAGTCGTTCTCGCTGCCGTCGCTCAATGGGTTCGACATCTGGGCGCCGGTGAGTGTCGACGAGGATCAGGGTCAGGGCCGGTGGCTGCGGAACCGCATGGTGTTCGCGAAGCTCGCGCCGGACGCGTCGCTCGCGTCGGCGCGCGCCGAGTTCGACACGCTGGCGCGTGGGCTTGAAGCGCAGTATCCGGACACGAACGCCGGCTGGGGCGTGCGGCTGACGCCGCTGCTCGAGGCCGAGGTCGGCGACGTGCGGCCGGCGCTGCTCGTCATGTTCGCGGCGGTCGGGCTCGTGCTGCTGATTGCGTCGGTCAACCTCGCGGCGCTGCAGTTGGCGCGCGCGGCGGAGCATCGCACCGAGCTGGCGGTGCGCGCCGCCCTCGGCGCGGGGCTGCAGGATCTCGCGCGCATGCTTCTCATCGAGAGCCTCACGCTGACGGCGATCGGCGCCGCCGGCGGTGTCGTGCTCAGCCTTTGGCTGCTCGATCTGTTCCAGAGGTTCGGCCCGACGCTGCCGAGGGCCGACATGTTGCGGCTCGACTGGCGCGTCGCGCTGTTTGCGATCGCGATCACCGGAGCGACGGCCGTCGGCGCGGCGGTCGCGCCGGCGCTCAGAGCGGGACGCCTCAATCTCGTCGACGGGTTGAGAGGCGCCGGACGCGACGCCAGCCGCGCGACGGGATCGCTGCCGACGCGGTTCGTCACCGTGGAGCTGGCGCTCGCGCTGATGCTGCTCGTCGGCGCCGGCCTGCTCGTGCGCAGCTTCGCGGGGCTGATGTCGATTCAACCCGGCTTCCGGACGGCGCGCGTGCTGACGGTCGAAGTGTACCCCGGCCTCGAACGCTATCCGAAAGCGGCGCAGGTCACGGCGATCTTCGAGCGCATCCAGCGCGACCTCGCGGCGATGCCCGGTGTGATCGAGGTCGGCGCGGCGTCGGGCGGGCCGCTGTTCGGCGGCCGCGAGACGCTCGAGCTGAAGCCGCGCGACCAGCCGTCGGCGAGTGCGATGCCCGTCCGCTATTTCAATGCGCTCCCGGGCTTCTTCAAGGCGATGGGCGTGCCGATCGTGGCCGGCCGCGATTTCAGCGAGCACGACGTCGCCGGCGCGCCGCCGGTCGCGATCGTCAACGAAACGCTCGCGCGGCGCTATTGGCAGAACCAGCCGGCGATCGGCCGGCAGCTGACCGAGCCGCGGTCGGGCGACAGCTTCGAGGTGGTCGGCGTGATTGCCGACGCCATGAAGGAAATGCCGCCGCGGCCGATCGAGCCCGAGGTGTACTGGTCGTACTTGCAACAGCCGCGATGGGCGGCGTTCTTCGCGATTCACACGACCGGCGCAGCGTCCGACGTGGCAGCCGCCGTGCGTGAGCGTGTGCGCCGCATCGACCCGGAAATCGTGCTCGGCACACCGCGCACGATCGAGCAGCGGATCGACGCGCGAATCAAGCAGCCGCGGTTCCAGGCGCTGCTCCTCTCGGTGTTCGCGGTCATCGCGCTGATGCTCGCGGCGGTCGGCGTCTACGGCCTCACGGCGGGCGCCGTCGAGCAGCGCGTGCACGAAATCGGCGTCCGCCTCAGTCTCGGGGCGCAGCGCAGCGACATCGCGCGTCTCATCGTCGGCCAGATCACGGGCGCCACCGTCGTGGGCGCGGTCGCG
The DNA here is from genome assembly GCA_017883165.1 of Acidobacteriota bacterium. GTDB lineage: Bacteria > Acidobacteriota > Vicinamibacteria > Vicinamibacterales > CAVVIG01 > JADGOC01. The sequence goes on along the minus strand of JADGOC010000050.1, from coordinate 3,744 downwards.
GGTCTCGCCGGCGCCGCGCTGCTGTCGCGCTTTCTGCGGACGATGTTGTTCGGTGTGACCGCGACGGATCCCGCGACCCTCGCTGGCGCCTGCGTGCTGCTCGTGGCGCTCGCGCTCGCGGCGGCGTGGATTCCCGCGCGCCGCGCGGCGCGCCTCGATCCGCTCGCCGCGCTTCGCGCCGACTGAAGGGTGGTTTAAGCTTGCTCCGTGCCGAAGCGCCCGCCCCGCGGCGTGACGGAAGCCGCACGCCGCGCGAAGCGTGACCTGGCCCGGATGTCGCGTCCGGCCGGCGCGTTCGACGCGCGCCGGTACTTCCGCGGCGACGTCGATCTCCAGTTCTACAACGTCGGCACCGATCGGACGCGCGCGCTCGCCCGCGCGATCCACGACGCGCATCGCCACGACTGGACGATCGGCGACGCGGTCGGCTTCGCGGACACGTTGATCAAAGATCGGTATCTCGAGGTGAAGACGGTCGGCATCGAGCTGCTGGCGCGCTATCGCCGCGAGTTCACGCCGCGCGTGTTGCCTGTCTGGAAGCGATGGCTGGCCAGGAATGACTCGAGCAACTGGGCGACGACCGACGCCATCTGTGGATATCTGATCGGGCCGCTGATTGCGGCGCATCCGTCGCTGGCGCCGCGCGTCGGCGGCTGGGCGCACGATCGGAACATGTGGGTACGCCGCGCCGCGGCCGTGAGTCTGATTCCCTCGGTGCGCCAGGGCGCGGCACTCGGCGTCGCCTATGCCGTGGCCCGCGCGCTCCAGGCGGATCGCGAGGATCTGATTCACAAGGCCGTCGGCTGGCTGTTGCGCGAAGCCGGCAAAACCGACGCGCGCCGCCTCGAGCGGTACCTCCGTCAACATGGCCACTCGATGGCTCGCCTGACGGTGAGGTACGCGATCGAGCGTATGCCGGAAGCGAAGCGGCGAACGCTGTTGAGAATCACCCATGGGCGCTGAGATTGCCTGCACGGCGCGGCGGGAGGCACGGTGAGAATCAGGGACCGCGTCCTCGCATCCGCGATCGTTGTCGTGGCGGCTCTCTTCGTGTATCGCGCCGCGGTATCCGCCTACTTCTTCGACGACGACTTTCAGTGGCTCGTGGGTACGTGGGCGTTTCGGCCCGCGCAACTGCTCGACTTCTCGCACATGAGCCACTTCTATCGCCCGGTTATCGACCTGTACTTCGCCGCGGCCACGCCGCTCTTCGGCGGATCGCCGGCGCTCTTCCACCTGTTCAATGTCGGGCTGCACGCAGCGAACGGCCTGCTTCTCATGGCGCTGGCGTTCGAAATATCAGGAAGCGCGGCCTATGCTTTTCTGACCGCGCTCTTCTTCGTCGTCCAGCCGGCCGATGTCGATGCGATTGCGTGGGTATCCGCGCTCGCCGAGGCCGTCGGCGCGTTTTTCGGGTGCCTGGCCCTGCTGTGGTTCCTGCGGTTCCGCCGAAGCGGCAAGTCCATCTGGCATGCGCTCTCGGTCGCGGCATTTTTCTTCGCGCTGCTGGCGCATGAAAGCTCCGTGATGTTTCTCCCGCTCGCGCTGCTGGCCGGCTGGGCCGTCCGAGGCGCCCATCCCACCCCTGGTGCACGCACGCAGACGTGGACGGCGACACTGCGTCCGTATGCCCCGTACGCCATCCTGCTCATTGCCTACCTCGCAATCGATCTGAGCATCAACAGCCGCAACTATCTCGTCGCCGGGGGCCACTATGGGATTGGGGGCCACGTCGTCACCAACGCACTCGAATACATCGTCGCGCTGTACGTGGGCCGACACGATGTTGCGAACTATCTGCTGATCGCGGGCGGGCTCACCGTCTTGCTGCTCCGGGGGAACCGAAGAGTGGTCTTTGCGACCGCCTGGCTCCTCCTGGCCCTCTTGCCGTTCGTGTTCTTCAGATGGAGCAATACGTCGCGGTACGAGTACCTTCCCGCGATGGGTTTCTCGATGCTCGTTGCAGAGGGCGTCATGCAGCTCGATCGGCTGCTGGCGTCGCGCCTGCCGCGCGCGCCGAGGGTGGCGGTGCTGGCGCTCGTCGCGACGGCGATCGCCGGCCGCTTTGCGCTGTTCGCCGCCTCGAACGCCAGGGGGTTCGCGGGACGCACGGAGGATTACCGGCGCGAAATCACCCTCTTCAAGCAGGTCCATAAAGACCTGCCGAGCCATAGCCGTGTCCCGCTCGATCCGCGCTTGAGTGCGAGGCATCAGTACCAATTCCTGAACGCCCTCGTTCAATGGGAGTATCGCGATCCGACGATCGAGCTAATCCCGGACCAGCCGGATCGATGAGACGAAGGCCGCTGGCTCAGATTGAACCGCCCCGGTTGCCCCCTCGGGCGAGCGAGCGAAGTGTTATAGTCAACGTTTAACCGCCAGGGGTATCCAACATGGATTGAGATCACACCCTTGGAACCTGATCCGGTTGAAACCGGCGAAGGGAGAGCGGATGTCAGCTTCCAGCACGTTCACCGACGCATTTCCCAATTCCAGCAAGATTCTCGTGGACGGCCCGCAAGCCGTGCCTGGGATAAGAGTCCCGATGCGCGAGATCGCACTCGCCGGCGGCGAGCCGCCGCTGCGCGTCTACGACACGAGCGGCCCTCAGGGGCGCGACGTGAAGGACGGGCTGCCGAAGCTGCGCGCGCCGTGGGTGGCCTCGCGCGGCGGTTGCGTCACGCAACTGCACTACGCGCGCAAAGGCGAGATCACGCCCGAGATGGAGTTTGTCGCGATTCGCGAAGGGCTCCCGGCTGATTTCGTGCGCGATGAAGTCGCGCGAGGCCGCGCGATCATCCCCGCCAACATCAATCACCTCGAGCTCGAGCCGATGATCATCGGCCGCAACTTCCTCGTGAAGATCAACGCGAACATCGGCAACTCGGCCGTCTCCTCGTCGATCGAAGAAGAGGTCGAGAAGCTGCGCTGGGCGACCCTCTGGGGCGCCGACACGGTGATGGATCTGTCGACCGGCAAGAACATCCACGAGACGCGCGAGTGGATCGTCAGGAACTCGGCCGTGCCGATTGGCACGGTGCCGATTTATCAAGCGCTCGAAAAAGTCGGCGGCCGGCCTGAAGACCTCACCTGGGAGGTCTATCGCGACACGCTCGTCGAGCAGTGCGAGCAGGGCGTCGATTACTTCACCGTCCACGCCGGCGTGCTGCTGCGCTACGTGCCGATGACCGCGCGCCGCCTGACGGGCATCGTGTCGCGCGGCGGCTCGATCATGGCGAAGTGGTGCCTCGCACACCATCAGGAAAATTTCACCTACACGCACTTCCGCGAGATCTGCGAGATCATGCGCGCGTACGACGTGTCGTTCTCGCTCGGCGACGGCCTGCGCCCTGGATCGATTGCCGACGCCAACGATGAAGCGCAGTTCGCGGAGTTGAAGACTCAGGGCGAGCTGACCCGCATCGCCTGGGAGTACGACGTCCAAGTGATGAACGAAGGCCCCGGCCATGTGCCCATGCATCTCATCAAAGAGAACATGGAAAAGCAGCTCGAATGGTGCGACGAAGCGCCGTTCTACACGCTTGGGCCGCTGACGACCGACATCGCGCCCGGCTACGACCACATCACCTCCGCTATCGGCGCGGCGATGATCGGCTGGTACGGCACGGCGATGCTTTGCTACGTGACGCCGAAGGAACACCTCGGCCTTCCGAACAAGGACGATGTGAAGGCCGGCGTCATTGCGTACAAGATCGCGGCCCACGCCGCCGATCTCGCGAAAGG
>JADGOC010000049.1 GCA_017883165.1 Acidobacteriota bacterium | reverse complement strand
AGTTCAGCCGCGGGCGGAGCGCCGTCGAAGTGGCCGCCGCGCGAGAGCATCTCGGCATCGGTCCCGGCGATTTCGCGATCGGCACCGTCACGCGCCTGCACGAGTCGAAGGGGAATTGCTATCTGGTGGACGCCGCGGCGCTCGTCGTGAAAGAGCGGCCGGCGGCGCGATTCTATGTGGTCGGCGAGGGGCCGCTGCTCGGCGATCTGCAGGCGCAGGCCGCTCGGCTGGGCCTGAGCGATCGCTTCGTGTTTGCCGGCTTCCAGCGCGACGTGCCGGCGACGCTGTCGGCGTTCGACCTGAGCGTGTTTCCCTCGCTCTGGGAGGGTACGCCAATCACGGGCTTCGAGGCGCTCGCAATGGGCAAGCCGATCGTGGCGACCGACGCCGACGGCCTGCTCGATATCCTGACTGACCGGCGCGACGCGCTGATCGTGCCCAAGCGGAACGCGCGCGCGCTCGCTGACACGATCGTCTGGGCCATGGATCATCCCGAGGAGCGGCGGCGTCTTGGCGCGGCGGCGTGCGTGAGCGGCCGCCAGTACGACATCGCGGCCTTCGTGCGGAAGATGGAACAGCTCTACACCGTGCTCCACGAGGTGTCGCGCGCGACACGGCGCAAAGGCGTCCTCCAGGCCGATCTCTCGTTTCTCACCTCACGAGCGTCCGCATGACGGGGGAGGCCTCCGCCAGCGGGATCCGCAATCCCGGCGCGATCGCGTCGGTCGCGCTCGGGCTGCTGCTCCTCGCCTTCGCGGCGTCGGCCGATCTGCCGCGGAATGGGCAGGGCGTTCCGGCGTTCAAAGGCGACGAGGCGAGCTACTACAGTCTGGCGCACAGTCTGGCCCGCGATTTCGACTTTGCATTCGAGCACCGCGATCTCGCGCGCGTCTGGGAAGAGTACCCGGGTGGACCCGAGGGCATCTGGCTGAAGCGCGGCAAGACGGTTCATATCCGGCGGTCGCCACAGTTTCCGTTCGTCCGATGGGTGAAGGGCGAGGATCCGGTGCGGACGCGGCTCTATTACGCCAAGTCGTATATCTATCCGCTCGTCGCGGCGCCGTTCGTGTTCCTGTTCGGCACCAACGGATTCCTCGTCCTGCACGCGCTGCTTCTCAGCTTCGATCTGTTCGTCGCCTACACCTTCATCGCAGCGCGCAGCCGTCCGTTCGTGGCGCTGGCGTACGCCGTGGTGTTTCTCCTGGCGTCGGTCGTGCCGGTGCACGTCATCTGGCTCGCGCCCGAGCTCTTTAATTTCTCGCTGGCGCTCTACGCGCTGTTTCTCTGGTGTTACAAGGAAGCCGCTGCCGACCGGCTGATCGCTCGCGGCAGCACGTTCCTGCATGGCGCGGGTTCCGACTATCTCGCGGCGGCGCTCGTCGGCGTGCTGATCTTCTCGAAGCCGACCCACGCGCTGCTGTTCTGCCCGATGATCGCGCTCGCCGCCGGACGCCGCCAGTGGCGGCGCGGTATCGTGATGGGGATCGCGTGCACGGTCGTGGCGGGCGGTCTGTTCCTCGCGAACGTCGCGATCACCGGCGAGTTCAACTATCAGGGCGGCGATCGCAAGACCTTCTACGGCTCCGGCGGATTTCCCTTCGCCAATGATTGGGAAACCTTCGAGAGCATTGGAGCCGTGCGCGGACGCGAAGGGGTCATGGTCGGCGACGTGCTGGTGAACTCGCACTCGCTCACCGTCCTCCGGCACAACATCGTCTATTTCGTCGCCGGCCGCTCGAGCGGTCTGGTGCCGTACTTCTTCCCCGGTCTCGTCAGCGTGTTGTTGTTCCTCGTCTCAGGGCGGCGCCAGCGCTGGCAGTGGCTCGTCGGCGCGACGATTACCGGCTCGGCGCTGCTGATGATCCTGGTGTGGCCGTTCACGTACTCCGGCGGCGGCGGGCCGGTGGGCAACCGCTATTTCGTGAGCTTCTATCCGCTGTTTCTGTTTCTCACGCCGCCTTTGACGGGGCTCGCGAGCGCGGCGGCTGCGCTCGCGATCGGCGCGCTCTTCACTGCGAAAATCGTCCTGAACCCTTACTACTCCTCGTTCAATCCAGGCGAGCATCTGAAGTCGGGACCGCTGCGTTGGCTCCCGCTCGAGCTGACGCTCTTGAACGATCTCCCCGTCGCCTTCAACCCCGATCGCGTGAAACGGCCTCTCGGCGGCAGCCCGCCGGTGCTCGCCTATTTTCCGGACGACAACGCGTATCTGCCTGAAGGAGACTGGTTCTGGGTGAAAGGGAAGTCGCGCGCGGAAGTGATTCTGCGCGCGCCGGTCGCGGACGCGGGCGGGGGCCAGTTCGTGACGAAGGCCATCACGCGGCTCGGGGTGGACATCGAGAACGGCGGCCGGCCCGATCGCGTCACCGTGTCGACGGGCCGCGAGTCGCGCACCCTCGACATGAAGCCGGCCGAGGTCGCGCACTTCGACCTCGCGGTTCCAGACGGCGTGCCCTATCGTCGCGACCCGCAGCCGACGAGCTACGTCTACATCGTGTCGATCGGCACGACGTCCGGATTCGTTCCGTTCCTGGCAAATCCCGGCAAGTCTCCCGACTCGCGCTTCCTCGGCGCTCGCGTGCACCTCGCGCCGCAGTATATGGATGCGGAAACGTCGACGTGGTCGATTCCGGACAAGAAGGAGTGACGCGTTGACGCGCCGGTCCCGTTCGACGCTCGCCGTGATCGTGGCGCTCGCGGCGGCGGTGCGCCTCTGGGGCCTCGGCTTCGGCCTGCCATACACGCAGGCTCGCCCGGACGAGACCTTCGTCATCGGCGTCGCCCTCAGCTTTCTGCACGGCAACTTCTCGCCTCCGTTCTACGACTACCCCTGGCTGTACATGTGGACGTTGACCGTCGTGTACCTCGCGTACTTCGTCTGGGGCGCGGCGATGGGGACGTTTCACTCGATCGCGGACTTGACGGCGAGCTGGTCGACCTATTGGACGCCGTTCTTTCTGTTGAGCCGCGGCTTGTCGGCGGCATTCGGCACGGCCACCGTCGCGGTCGTGTTCTCAATCGGCCGCCGGCTGTGGGATGAAACGACGGGACTCATCGCGGCGCTGTTTCTCAGCCTTGCGTTCATCCACGTGCGCGATTCGCATTTCGGCACGACCGACATCGCGATGACGTTTCTGGTCATGCTGGCGATTGCGCTGCTGATGAAGGCCCATCTCGGGCATGCCCGCTCCTACGCGTCGGCAGGCATCGCGGCGGGACTCGCGGCGGCGACCAAATACACTGGGGGGCTGCTGGTGCTGCCGGCGCTCGTGAGCCAGATCGTGCGCCTGGTCGCGGCGTCCAACCCGCGCGTGCGAGCGAACGACCGGCAATTGGTGCGTTTCGGCATCGGCTTCACCCTGGCGTTGCTCGTGGGCGTACCGTTCGTGTTTTTCGACACGCACCGCTTCCTCCAGGCCATGGACCTCTTGAGGCAATCGACGACGATCGGGCAAGGGCTCGCGCCGATCGAGTCGGGGTGGATCCATCACCTGCGGCTGGCGCTGCGATACGGGATGGGCGTGCCACTGCTCGTCACGGGGCTGGTCGGCGTCATCGCGATTATCGTGCGCACGCCGGGCATCGGCGCCGTACTGTTCGCATTTCCCGTGACGTACTACGCGGTCGCGGCCAGCGTGAAGAACCTGTTCTTCAGGTACACCATTCCCATCGTGCCGTTTCTCTGCCTGTCCGCGGCGTGGCTGGTGTGCCGTGCGGCGGCGCGATTGGTGTCGACCGGGTCCAGCCGGCATGCACGATGGAAGCTGGCGGCGCCCTGGCTCCTCGCCGCCGCCATCGTGTTGCCGTCGGCCATCAGCGTCGTCCAGTTCGACCACCTCATCGCCCAAACCGACAACCGGGTCGTCGTCGCCCGCTGGTTCGCACAACACGTGCCGGCGGGGAGCTCCGTGCTCCAGAGCGGTTCGCAGTACGGCCACGTGCAGTTCGATCCGCGGCTGAACTATTCCGTGTGGGTGTGGAACAAACCGCACTTGGTCTTCACGGTGAACAACCAGCCTCCGACAGACCGGCCGGATTGGATTCTCCTTCAGGAGTCGCCGTTGCCAAGCACGACGCAGCCGATTGTCACGGACTTCCTGAAGCAGGATTATGCGCTCGTGCAGGAATTTGTGGCGCTTGCGCTCTCTGACGAGCATCTGTTCGACCAGCAGGACGCGTTCTTCGTACCGTTTGCAGGCTTCAAAGGCGTCGAGCGGCCGGGTCCGAACTTCGCTCTGTACAAGCGCGTTGGCGCAACCGCCCGATAACCACCACCGAGGGCACGGCGTTCGCCGCGTCAACCGCGCGGGACGACGAGGTCGAAGTGCAGGAGTCGATCGGGAAGCAGGCCCTGCGCGGTCACCTCGCGGTTTCGGCGCTCCCAGTACGCCATCACGTCGTCAGCGCGTTCGAACGTCACATCGTCTTTGAATGCACTCGTGACGCGCACGTGCGGATACAACGCGAAAATCTGTCTCAGGTAGGCGGATGGATCCTGCCGATGCAGGTCGATGAGGCAGCGCGGGTTGAACTCGACGAGTAGCGTCGGGCGATGCCGCGCGATCAGCTTCGAAAACCCTTCGAACGCCGGCGGCTCGTGGCCCTCGATGTCCATCTTCACGAAATCGAGGCGCGGCAGGCCCACGAGCGCCTCGTCGAGCACGATCGACTGGACGAACGCCCCGCCCTCCTGGACCGGACGTGCGCCAATCAGATGGGTGTTCGACGTCCCGCCCGTCAGCGAGAACACCGCGCGGCGGTTCGAGGCCGCGAAGGGCAGGACCTCGACGTTCGAGAAGCCGTTGAGCACGATGCCCCGATAGAGGAGCTGCAGGTTGTCTGGGTTCGGTTCGACGGCGATCACACGTCCGGTGGCGCCGACGATGGTCGCGGCGAGAAACGTGATGACGCCGATGTTCGCTCCGACATCCACGCACACGTCGCCTGCCCGGAGATGTTCGCGTGCCGCCTGGCGAACATGCTCTTCGTACTGGCGCGAGTTGAAGATCCCCTGCCCGAAGTCGGTGTCGAGCTTTTGGACGCACACCTGATAGCCGCCCAGATCGACCGGCGTCGGCTTCGCCTCGTCGTCTATCCGAAGACGGTGCTCGTCGGAGTTGACGAAGCTGCGAATCAAACGATCGAGGGACAGTCCCTCGCTGACGAGCCGCCGGTAATGGGCGAGACCCGTCGGATCGGGATCGCGCCTTAGGATCAGGCGATAGAGATAGACGATGTCCGCCTCCGTCGCGCGGTCCTCGGCCGCGGGCGGCGGCATCCGCGTTCGGATGCGATCGAGCCAGTTCACGATAGAATCACCCGCATTCGATGGCGAAGGATACCAGACTCAAGGCCGCGAGCCTCGCGCTTTTTGTCGTGTTGGCCGTGGGACACACATGGCCGCTGGCCACCGCCCCGGGCACGCTGTCGCGCAACGACAACGACGATACCCGTCTGCACGAGTGGACGATTGCGTGGGTTGCCCACCAAGTGGTCCGGCAGCCGCTGCACCTCTTTGACGCGAATATTTTTTATCCCGAGCGCGACACGCTCGCGTACTCCGATCACTTGTTGCCGCAGGCGATGATGGCGGCGCCGCTGCTCTGGGCGGGCGGCTCGCCGGTCCTCGCGTACAACCTGCTGCTCATCGCCGGCTTCGCCCTGACCGGATGGACCATGAGTCTGGTCGTTCGCCGGTGGACGGGCAGCTGGCTCGCGGGCATCCTGAGCGGCTCGCTGATGGCCTTCAATGCCTTCACGCTCACGCGCCTGCCGCAGATTCAGGACCAGCACTTCGAATTCTTTCCGCTGGCCCTGATGGCGCTCGACCGTGTGCTCGCCGAGCCGCGCGCGAAGTATTCGCTGCAGCTCGCCGGCTGGTTCGTGCTACAGGCGTTGACGTGCAGCTACCTGTTCGTGTTCACGTCGATCTCGCTTGTCGTCGCCACGATTGCGCGGCCCGAGCCGTGGCTGACGCCTCGGCTTCGGTCGCTCGCATCGCATCTCCTCCTGGCTGCCGGGATCGCGAGCGTCGCGCTCGTGCCGTTTCTCATTCCGTACCTTGTGGCCAATCGGGAGGTGGGACTGAAGCGCGGGCTGCCCGAAGTGGCCAGGTATTCTGCGCACTGGAGCGTCTATCTCGCAACGGGCGGTCGTCTGCACTACGCGCTGTGGAGTCAGCGCTTCGTGCATGGCGACGCGCTCTTTCCGGGGCTGGTCGCGACGGGTTTGGCGGTCGTCGCGCTGGTCACCGGTGTGGCGCTGAAGGACCTCCGCGCGCGAATGGTGCTCGCGATTGGCGCCGCCGCGCTCGCGCTGTCGTTCGGCCCCGCGTTTCCGCCGTACGGGTGGCTCTACTCGGTCTTTCCGCTGCTGACGGGAATTCGCGGCGCCGTGCGGTTCGGCCAGTTCTTTCTGGCGGCGATCGCGATTCTGGCCGGCTTCGGCCTCGCCTGGGTGCAGCAACGCGTGCGGCGGGGCGGGCTTGCGCTGTGCGTCGCGCTGATCGTGGTGGCGCATATGGAAGCGCTGCGGGCGCCGCTTGGCTACACCCCGTATCGCGGCGTGCCACCGATTTGGGACAGCCTCAAGGACGCGGGGCCGAACGCGGTCCTCGTTTGCTTTCCTTTTTATGACGCTTTCAACATCCACACCAATACGCGCTACATGCTGGTGTCGACGCACTTCTGGACGCCGATGCTCAACGGCTACTCCGGCTTCGCGCCGCCCAGTTACTTCGAAAACTACACGGCGCTCGCCAGCTTTCCCGATCGCCGATCCATTGATCACCTGCGCTCCCGCGGCGTGACGCACATCGCCGTCGAAGGTCAGCTGATGCCGGCGTCTGCGGTGGCGCGCGTCTCCGAGTTCCCTGAGCTTGCGCTCTGGGCCACCGACGGCAACCTGCGGATCTATCTACTGAAGCGGTAGGACGCGCATCACGAGCGTCCGCGCGCGATGTAGACCGCGGCGCCCGTCAGCGAGAAGAACATCACGAGCGCGGTCGCCACCAGCGAGACGAGCAGCGCCGATTCGATCGGCAGGCCGACGCGCGTGAAGTAATACGAGAAGGTCGCCTCGCGCACGCCGAAGCCGTTCACCGACACGGGCAGCATCTGCACGATGAACGAGATCGGCACGATCACCGCGAGGTCGAACGCGGCGATGTTGACGCCGAGGGCGTGCGCCACCGCGACGTAACAGAGGACAATTGTTCCCTGGACGAACACGGCGCCGGCGAAACAGCCTGCAAGCGCTTCCGGGTGCTCGCGGAAGTTGACGAGCACCGCTGTCAGGCTGTCGATGCGGTTGCCGATCCATTCTGGATGGAGCACGGTGAGCGGCTGCAGCAGCCGCCCGACGCCTGCCGGCGTAAGGACAGCCGGTGCGGATGCGGCCGCGGCGACCAGGAGTCCCGCCCACAACCACGATGGCCAGATCGGCGCCGGTGCGTGCCCCGCGATGCCCGCGATCGCCGTCGCGCCGATCGCGGCGATCAGGATGAGCGCCATCAAGCCGAGCACGCGGTCGGTGAGCACGACGATCGTGGCGGCGGTTTTACTGCCCGCTGGGCGCGCCGTGTCGCGGATGCGGATCACGTCGCCGCCGATGTTGCTCGGCAGGAAATTGTTGAAGAAGAGCGCGACCAGGAGCGATCCGAGGAGCGAGCGCTCCGGGATCTTCGCCCCTTGCGCCCCGAGCAGCAGGTGCCAGCGCCACGCGCTCGCCAGCACGTTGACGGCATAGATCAGCAGCGCCACGATCAGCCACGGCAGCGACGCATTGCGAGCGCCGGCCCAGAGGCGGCCGACGTCGATGCGGGCGAAGAGCCACCACAGAAGAATGACGCTGACCGCGAGCTTGGTCGCGACAAACGCGTAGTGGCGCGCTATGGAGCGTGGTTGTTCCGACGACATCCTGTAGAAAGGGAATGGGCACTGTACTACGGTTTCGTGAGAAAATCACCCAACCGTGCGCATTCTCATGATCGCGCCAGAGCCGTTCTTCGAGCCGCGCGGCACGCCGTTCAGCGAGTTCCACCGCATCCGCGCGCTCACTTCCCTCGGGCACCACGTCGATCTCGTCACCTATCCCTTTGGCGAAGAAGTGACTATGCCCGGGCTGCGCGTGTTCCGGGCCCTGCGGCCGCCGTTTGTCCACCGCGTCAAGATCGGACCGTCGCTCGCCAAAATCCCGCTCGACGCGCTGCTGGCGCTGAGCGTCGTGCGCCGTGCGTTTTCGGCGAAGTACGAGGCCGTGCACTCTCACGAGGAAGGGGGCCTCATCGGCATCGCGGTGGCCGCGCTCCGCGGCGTGCCGCACCTCTACGATATGCACTCGAGCTTGCCGCAGCAGCTCGGCAATTTTGATTTCACCGGGTCGCGCCTCATACGGCGCATCTTCCTCGCCGTCGAGCGCCTGATGATCCGGCGTTCGCGCGTCGTCATCGTGATCTGTCCCGCGCTCGAGGACACGGTCCGCGAGATCGATCCGCATGCCCGAACGGTCTTGATCGAGAACGCGCCCGGGTCGGCCGACGACGAGGCGACCCCGGAGCAGGCAGCCGCCGTGCGCCGCCAGTTCGGCGTCTCGCCGTCGACGCCCCTCGTGCTCTACACCGGGACGTTCGAGGCGTATCAGGGCCTGGATTTGCTCTTCGCCGCGATGGCGATCGTTGGCGGATCGCATCCGGACGCACGCCTGCTGCTCGCGGGCGGAAAGCCCGACCAGGTGGCGCGCGCTCGCGCCGCCGCGCGGTCGGCCGGCGCTGACGCGGCGGTGATCTTTGCGGGAGAACGGCCCGCCTCCGAGATTCCCGCGTACTTGCTTGCCGCCGACGTGCTCGTGTCGCCGCGGTCACGCGGCACCAACACGCCGCTCAAGATCTACCAGTACCTGCGTTCGGGAAGACCGATCGTCGCCACCCGTCTGCTCACGCACACGCAGGTATTGAGCGACGACACGGCGGTGCTCACCGGCGCGTCGCCGGCTGAATTCGCGGCGGGAATCCTCGCGGCGCTGAACGACCCGGCCCGAGCCGCGGAGCTGGGGACGCGGGCCCGCCATCTTGCCGAGACCAAGTACAGCTACGACGCGTATCTGGAACGGACGCGGCAAGCCTGTGCGGCCCTGGTGTCGACATCGCCGCCGCCCGTTGTGGTAAAGGATCTGGCGTGACCGAGCCGCACGATCGCCGCCACTACAGCTACTCGGCCTACGCGGACCCGAAGATGGCCCGCACGTTCGACGATTCCCGCTTCGGTGGTCCGATTGGCGAGCTGGTGGCGGGGACCCAGGCGCACGTGCTGGCGAATTTCATCGGCCGGATCAACGAGCGCTCGATTCTCGATGTCGGCACCGGCACGGGCCGCGCGGCGCTGCTGCTGGCGCGGGGCGGGGCGAAGGTCACCGCGGTCGACGCGTCCGAGCAGATGCTCGCGGTGGCCCGCCGCCGCGCCGCGCAGCAGAGCGTCAAAGTCAACTTCATGCTGGGCGACGCCCACAAGCTCGACTTCAAGGATCGCTCGTTCGACATCGCCGTGAGCCTGCGCGTCCTGATGCACGCCCCCGACTGGCGCCAGTGCATGGCCGAGCTGTGCCGCGTCTCCGAGCGCCTCGTCATTTTCGACTACCCGTCGGCGGCCAGCGCGGCCCTGATCCATTCGCTGACGCGCCGCGTCGTCCGCGCCGCCGGCGGCCGGACCGAGGCGTATCGGGTCTTCACGGACCGCACGATCGCGAAAGCGCTCGACCGGTCGGGGTTCCGTGTCCGCTCCGTGCACCGCCAGTTCGTGCTGCCGATCCAACTGCACCGCATCATCGGATCGCGCCGTTTCACCCTGTTCACGGAGGACATTTTGAAGCGGGTCGGCCTCCTGCGTGTCTTCGGCTCCCCGGTGACGCTCTGCGCCGAACGGTGCGTGCCCTCGTAACCGGCGCGACGGGTTTCACCGGTGGCCATCTGGCGCGCGCGCTCGCGTCGAGTGGCCATCAGGTGCGGGCGCTCGTGCGCGATCCGTCGCGCGCGGGCGACCTCGCCGATCGCGGCGTCGAGCTCGTCGCCGGCGATCTGCGCGACGCCTCCGCCTTGGCGCGAGCGATGGCCGGCCCAGGCGGCATCGACGTCGTCTATCACATCGCCGCGATCTACCGGCAGGCGGGCGTGTCGCGCGACGCGTACCGCGCCGTCAACGCGACCGCGGTGGGCCAGATCATCGAAGCCGCGAAGGGCGCCGGCGCGCGGCGCGTCGTGCATTGCAGCACCGTCGGCGTCCACGGCGACGTCGAGCATCCGCCCGCCAACGAGGATGCGCCGCTCAAGCCGGGCGACATCTATCAGGTCACCAAGCTCGAAGGCGAACGGATCGCGCGAGACACCGGCGCGCGGCTGGGCATCGAGGTCACCATTGCGCGGCCCACGGGCATTTACGGCCCGGGCGATCGGCGCCTGCTCAAGCTGTTTCGCGGCGTCGCGCGGCGGCGGTTTCCGATCCTCGGCCGCGGCGAAATCTATTACCATCTGACGTACATCGACGATCTGGTCGACGGGCTGCGGCTCTGCGGCGAGCATCCGGCGGCGGCCAACCGCACCTACATCCTGGCGGGCGGGGAGGTCACGACGTTGAACGAGCTCGTGGCGCTCATCGCCGGGGTGGCCGGCGTACCGCCGCCCCGGCTGCATCTGCCGGTATGGCCGTTCTGGATCGCCGGCGCGGCGTGCGAGGCGCTCTGCGCGCCGTTCGGCATCGAGCCGCCGATCTACCGCCGGCGCGTCGATTTCTACACGAAGAGCCGGGCGTTCGACATCACCCGGGCGCGGCAGGAAATCGGCTACGCGCCGCGCGTCGCGCTCGCCGACGGCATCAAGCGGACACTGGACTGGTATCGCGAACATGGCTGGATCTGACAACATCGGGCGCGCGCAGGATCAGCTCTTCGCCCCCGGGACCTCGAGCCGCGCGAAGTATGTCGACCTGGTCGTCGGCCGGCGCGGGCTGGGTCCGCTGCTGAAGTACGAGCTCGTCGTACTGGTGGCGCAGGCGCGGCCGGGCGCGCTCGGGCTCGCGCTGCGCAAGCTGATGTACCCGTGGCTCCTCGGCTCGTGCGGCCCGGGCGTGATCTTCGGCCAGAACGTCGTGCTGCGGCATCCGCACAAAATCCACATCGGCCGCAACGTCGTCATCGACGACAACTGCCTGCTCGACGCGAAAGGGGACGCCAATCGCGGCATCCGCATCGGCGACGGCGTCTTCGTGGGCCGTAACACGATTCTGTCGTGCAAGAACGGCGACATCGAGCTCGCCGACGGCGCGAACCTCGGGTTCAACTGCGAGGTGTTTTCAGCCAGCCGTGTCACGATCGGCCCGAGCGTGCTGATGGCCGCGTACACCTACGTCATCGGCGGCGACCACGATTTTTCCGATACGTCGAAGCCGGTGCTGGCGCAAGGACGAACCTCGGCCGGCGTCACGATTGGAGAGGGCGCCTGGCTGGGCGCCGGCGCGAAAATTCTCGATGGCGTGACGATAGGCGCTCACGCGGTCGTCGGCGCGGGCGCCGTCGTCAAAGACGATGTGCCGGCGCATGCGGTGGCGGTGGGCATGCCGGCGCGCGTCGTGTCGATCCGCACGCCCCAGCCCTAGCCGATGGCCGTCCTCGCGATCGCCACGTCGAGCCCGCCCGGCGTCGAGGGAGGACACCTCGTCATCGCGCGATCGCTCGTGGCCGCTGCCCGCGCCTGCGGACACGATGCGCACCTCGTCATCACGCCCGACCACGGCTTCGGCCGCCTCGCGGCGTCGTACTGGGAGACCTGGAAGACCGACGTCAGCCACGTCGGCGGCCTGAAGGTCGATCAGGTCATCAGCCTGCGCTATCCCAGCTACGCCGTTCGCCACCCCGCCCATGTCTGCTGGCTGAATCACACGATGCGGGAGTACTACGACTTGTGGCCGCAGTGGACGACGATGATCTCGCCGAGAAATCGGGTGAAGGAGCGCATCAGGAAGACGCTCGTTCGCGCGACGGACGCGTGGCTGCTGACGAGCAACGTGACGAAGCTCTTCGCGCAGTCGCGCACGATCCAGCGGCGGCTCATCGATGAGCTCGGCATCCGGCCCGAAGTGCTCTGGCCGCCGCCGCCGCAGCGCGCCTACCGCTGCGACGCGTACGGCGATTACATCTTCACGCTCTCGCGGCTCACACCGCTCAAGCGGATCGAGCTGCTGGTGCGCGCGCTGGCCGAGCCGGCCGCGCGCGGCGTCCGCGCGGTCGTCGCGGGCGACGGCGAGGATCGCGCATCGCTCGAGCGGCTGGCCGCGGACCTGGGCGTCAGCCACCGTGTGACGTTTCTCGGGCGCATAGACGAGGCCACGATGCTCCATCACCTGGCCAACTGCCGCGCCGTCAGCTTCGCACCGTTCGCCGAGGACTACGGCTTCGTCACCGTCGAGGCGTTCGCGTCGCGCAAGGCCGTGATCACGTGCCGCGACAGCGGCGGGCCGACCGAGCTCGTCCGAGACGAGCACACGGGCCTGGTCTGCGATCCGACGCCGGCCGCCTTCGCGTTCGCGCTCGCGCGGGTGAGCGACGATGCGGCACTCGCGGAGCGACTGGGCACGCGCGCCGCGGAGCAGGCCGCCACGATGTCGTGGCCGGAGACCGTGCAGCGGCTGGTGATCGTTTAGAATCGGTCCATGGGTTACCGCAGCGACCTCGAAACGCGCGTCGCGAAGAAGACGACCAGGGCGATCGTCGATTATCAGATGATCGACGACGGCGATCGCATCATGGTCGGCCTGTCGGGCGGCAAGGACAGCTGGGCGCTCCTGCAGGTGCTCGACGTGCTGCGTCAGCGGGCGCCGATTCGGTTCTCGCTGATCGCCGTCAACGTCGACTCGGGTTACAAGGAATACAAGCACGACCTCATTGCGAAGACGTGCGAGGCCCGCGGCTGGGAGTACCGCATCGAGCACACCGGCATCGGCGAGCTCATCGACGACATGCTGGACGCCGACGCCACGCCGTGCTCGCTCTGCGCGCGCTTCCGGCGCGGCGTGCTGTACCGGATTGCGACGGAGGTCGGCGCGACCAAGATTGCCCTCGGCCATCACGCCGACGACTTCATCGAGACGCTGCTGCTGAATCTGTTCTTCGCCGGCTCGCTGAAAGCGATGCCGGCCAAGCTGGTGTCGGACAACGCCGAGCACGTGGTGATTCGTCCGCTGGTCTACGTCGGCGAAGACGAGGCGCGCGCCTACTGCAAGGAACGCCAGCTGCCGATCATCGGCTGCTGCTGCCCGGCGTGCGGCGATCTCGGCTTGCAGCGCCAGCGCACGAAGCGGCTCCTCATGGAGCTCGAGCGCGAGCATCCCGGCGTCAAACAGTCGATGCTGAAGGCGCTCGGCAACGTCGCGCCGCGGCATCTGCTCGACATGCGGCTCAATCCTCCGGCCGATCTGCGCGCGACGCTTCGCGCCGCGCCGGGCCTGGCGTCTTCATTGTCTTCACTCTAAGGGGTTCCGATGAAACAGCGTTGTGTCTGGACGGCTCTCGTGATGTCTGCCGCGCTCGCGCTGGCGCGGCCCGTGGCCGCGCAGCAGCGGCCGCTGGTCACCCAGGATCCGGAATCGATCGGCGCCGGCCGCGTCCTCGTCGAAGGAGGCGTCGATTACGACCACGACGCGTTCTATCCGCTGTCAGGGCTGAAGGGCAATCTCTGGAAGGTGCCAACCATCGGCCTCAGCGTCGGCATCAGTTCGATCGCCGAGGTGCAAATTACGGGCGGTCCCTTCGACACGCTGGCGATCACCGAGCGCCGGCCCGGGCCGTTGGCCGACGTCGTGACGGCAGCCGGCGACACGACCCACGCGGTCGAAGATCTCGTCGTCGGGATGAAGATTCGTCTGGCCGGCGAAACCACGAATCGTCCCGCCCTTGGCATCCGCTTCGCGACGCGGCTGCCCAACGCCAAACATGAAAGCGGCATGGGCCAGGACACGACCGATTTCTACATGTCGATCCTCGGCGCCAAAACGGTTCAGTCTCTCCGCGTCGTCGGCAACATCGGGCTGGGCATCATGAGCGAGCCGCTGACGGCCGGCAAGCAGAACGATGTGCTGACGTACGGGTTGTCGTTCGCGCGCGCGATGACGCAGCAGGCCGAGGTCGTCGGCGAGCTCAACGGGCGCCTCTCGACGCGCAGCGGCACGCCGCCGATCGGGACGGAGAGCAGCGGGATCCTCAAGCTGGGCGGGCGGTACACGCGCGGGTCGGTGCGCCTGGATGCCGGGGTCTATTTCGGGTTAACGAGCGTCGCTCCGACGATCGGATTCACGACCGGCTTCACCTACGTCTTCAACGCGTTTTCGCTGCCGTAAAAAGCCCGGAGCGCGTCGAGCTCTTCGCGCAGGCGCGCCTCGGACCATCCCAGCTCGGCGCCGACGATGCGCCCGGCGCGTTCCGCCGCCGCGTCGCCGGGATAGCCGAGCGCGCCGATCGGCGTGCGGCGGATGACGGCATCGCGCAACGTCACTGCCATTTCCTTGCGCACCGCCCACACCAGTTCCGCGCCGATGACCGGCGACTCCTCGGCGACCCGCGTCCGCCACTCCGGATGTCCATCGGCGAGATCGAGCACGTCGCGATAGCGCGATCCATACGCGGCAACCAGGTGCGGAATCGTATCGGTCGGCAGCCCCTGGTCGTGCTCACGCCGCGCCTCGGCAATGGCCAGCCTGACATCGCGCAGCCCGCCGCCGGGCAGCGGCGTCGCGGCAGTACGGCAGAGGACCGGGGCGTGCTGCAGCTTGGCGAGCAACCGATCGGTGATCCGCTCGGCGACGCCGCGCGCGGTTGTGTACTTGGTGCCGGCGACGGTGATCAGTCCCTCAACGCCCTCGCTGGCGTGATCGCGGATCTGTTCGTGGCCTTGCAGCGTGGCGCGGCCGTTGGGGGATGCGACCGCCGGCACAATCCCGCGATGCACCAACGTGACGTCGGCACGCTTCAGGTCGAGGGAGGGGAACGCCTGATTCAGATCGGCGATGAACGCCGCGATCTCCGCCTCGCTGACGCCCGTGGCATCGGGCGCGCAGGTCCGCTCGGACTCCCACGTGCCGAAGAGCGCGCAGCCGCGCCACGGAATCAAGAACAGATGGCGCCCCGACGAGGAACGGCCGCCGAGCGCTTCCTCGCCGGCCTCACGGCGCGTGACCAGGTTCATGGCCTTGAGCAGCGGCACACTGGCGGAGAGGCTGAGCGGGATCAGCAGGCGATCCACGCCGGCGCCGGCGGCGTTCACGGTCACGTGGGCGCCGATCTCGAGCTCGCGCCCGGTCTGTCGATCGCGGGCGCGCACGCCCACCACGCGCCGCCCATCCCGCGTCGGCGCAATCGCCTCGACGTGATTCGCGAGCACCGCGCCATGTTCGGCCGCGGCGATCGCCCACGCGAACGTCAGGCGATCAGCCTCGGTCGTCTCGTAGTCGTACCAGACCGCCGCTCCCGTCAGCCCTTGCCGGCGCAGGCCGGGAAAGCGCTGAATCGCGGTGCCGCGCGACACGACGCGTCCGGCGGGGAGGCGGTGCGCCGCCGGCACGCCCCGGTTGCGACCGGCCGAGACGATGCGATCGAGCAGAAAGCCGGCGCGCATCGCCAGCTTGCCCTTGGTGAGCGATCGCGTCAGCGGCAGCGCGAAGATGAGCGGCTGGACGGCGTGGGGCGCAATCCGGGCGAGCGTGCGGCGCTCGTGCACCGATTCGCGCGCGCGGCTGATGTCGAAGGCCTGCAGGTACCGAAGGCCGCCGTGAATCGTCCGCAAGTGGTTAAAAGACGCTCCGCTGCCGAAATCCTCCGACTCGATGAGCGCCACGGCGAGCCCCCGCTGCGCGGCGTCGTAGGCGATAGTCAGCCCATACACCCCGCCGCCCACGACGAGCACGTCGAACGTGCGTTCGGTGAGGAGGTCAACGTCACGATGCATCGGCGATAGTATAGTGTCCCGCGTGGCGACCATAGACGACGTCCGGGCGTACTGGAACGATCACATTCACGACCTCGAGATCACGCGGCATCCGGTCGGCTCGCGCGGCTTCTTCGACGATCTCGACCAATATCATTTCGAAAAGCTGCACCACCTGCTGCGGCTCGTGAACTTTGACGGGTACCGCGGCCTGCGCGTTCTCGAGGTGGGCTGCGGCGCCGGTGTCGACCTCGTGCGCTTCGCGCAGGGCCGGGCGAAGGTCACCGGCGTCGATCTGGCGCCTGCGGCGATCGAGCTGGCGCGCGCCAACTTCGCGCAGCAGGGACTCGACGCCGATCTCCAGGTGGCCAACGGCGAGGCGTTGCCGTTTCCCGACGCCAGGTTCGACCTGGTGTACGCGCACGGCGTGGTGCAATACACCGCCAATCCGCAGCGGCTGGTTGACGAATGCCGGCGCGTGCTGAAGCCGGGCGGTACGGCGATCTTTCAGGTGTACAACCGCATCTCCTGGCTGAACGCGCTGTCGAAGCTCATGAAGGTCGGCCTGGAGCACGAAGGCGCGCCCGTTCTGCTCAAGTTCAGCATCGGCGAGTTCCGCCGGCTCCTGAGCGGCTTTCGCGAGGTCACGATCGTGCCCGAGCGGTTCCCAGTGAAATCGAGGCTCCACGGCGGGTGGAAGGGTGCGCTGTTCAACGGAGTGTTCGTCGGCGCGTTCAACCTGCTGCCGCGCGCGCTGGTCCGCCGGTTTGGATGGCATTTGCTGGCGTTCTGCACGAAGTAGCGCGATGCGTTTCGTCAAAGCCCACGCTTACGGCAACGACTTTCTGTACGTGGAGAGAAGCGCCGTTCCGGGCGTTCTCCCCGGGCCGCTCGCCCGCGAGCTCTGCGATCGCCACACCGGCATCGGCGCCGACGGCTTGATCCTCTACGCGCGAACAGACGAAGGCGCGTCGATGAGCCTGTTCAACGCCGACGGCAGCCGCGCCGAAGTGTCCGGCAACGGCGTCCGCGGCCTCGCCGCGCTGCTGCTGCGCGACGACGTCCGGAGCGGCGTGGAGCTCACGATTCAGACGGATGCGGGCCCCAAACGGTTGACTCGGACCGGCCGGTCGGCGTCGCACCAGACCTTTCGTGCCGCGATGGGGCTGCCACGCGACCTACGTCAGATGCCGGTGACGGCCGGCGGCGAGTCGCTCTCGCTCGTCGTGATGGATTTCGGAAACCCGCAGTGCGTCCTCCTTGGCGCGCTCCCGGCGCAGGAGCGCTTCAGTCGTCTCGGCGCCGCGCTCGAGCACCACGAGATGTTCAGCGAGGGGACCAACGTCGAATTCGCCGAGGTCGAGCCCGGTGGCCAGATACGCATCCTGATTTGGGAACGGGGCGTCGGGCCGACGCAGTCGTCGGGCACGGGGTCCTGCGCCGCGCTCGTGGCGGCGGCAGCCTTCGGCGGCGCGCCGCGATCGGCCGATGTCGTGGCGCCCGGCGGCCCGCAGCGGGTCGAATGGCGCGACGACAGCGTGTATCTCACGGGATGGGCCGAAATCGTCTGCGACGGCGACTGGCTCGGCACGCCGCCGCACTGAAGGCTCGCTCGACCGGTACCGGCAGATTCTTCGTACGCGCGCGCCGGTCGGCCGTCAGATTCTTCCCTCAAAACGGGCGGCGGCAACGACCGTCCTCAGCGCTCGCCGCCACGTCGCTGCGCGCGGTTCTTGCACGGCCTGCTCGCGCTAATTGAGCGTTCCGCGATGGGCTATAGTAAGTGAAGGATCTGGCACCGGGCGATCGACCGCGAGAGAAACTGCTGCGCCACGGGGCTGCGGCGCTCGGCGACAACGAGCTCGTGGCGCTTGTCCTGTGCAGCGGTTCGCGGCGGACCGGGGCGCTGGCGGTGGCCAACGCGCTGCTCGACGCGCGCGGCGGCCTGCACGGGCTCGTACGCTCGACGAGCGACGACCTGTCGCGCATCGGCGGCATCGGTCCGGTAAAGGCCGCGCAGATTCTCGCCGCGCTGGAGCTAGGACGCCGGACGCTGACGCGCGCGCCTGCGGCGCGCATGCAGCTGCGCACGCCGGCCGAGGCCGCCGCGTATCTACTGCCGGCGTTCGGGGCGCGTTCGGCCGAGCATTTCGGCGTCGTGCTGCTTGATTCCAGGCATCGCGTGCTGCGCACCACGCTGGTCGCGGTCGGCACGTTGAACGCCACGGCGGTCGTTCCGCGCGACATCTTTCGCGAAGCGGCACTCGGCGCGGCGGCCGCGGTCATTGTCTTCCATAATCATCCCTCCGGCGATCCCAGCCCGAGTCCCGACGATGTGGAGCTGACGCGGCGGCTGGTGGCGGCGGGCACGCTGATGGGGATTGACGTGGTCGATCACGTGATCCTCGGCGACGTCGGGTACTGCAGTTTCAGGGAGATGGGGCGCCTGTAGCGCTGGGAAACTAGAGAATGTCCAGACTGCTGTACTTCGACTGCTTTTCGGGCATCTCCGGCGACATGACGCTCGGCGCGCTCATCGACGCCGGTCTGCCGCTCGGCGAGTTGAACCGCGCGCTCGGCAGCCTCGCGGTGTCCGGCGTCGACATCAGCACGAAGCGCGTGCTCCGCGCCGGCGTGTCGGCGACGCAGTTCATCGTGCACGAGCACCAGCACGATCATGATCATCATGATCACCGCCACGACCATCCCCATCGGAGCCTGCCGGAGATCTTCACGGTGATCGACGGATCCGCGCTGTCGCCGGCGGGCCGCGATCGCGCGAAGCAGCTCTTTCAGCGCCTCGCCGAAGCGGAGGCCTCGATCCACCAGATGCCGATCGACCAGGTGCACCTCCACGAGGTCGGCGCCATCGACTCCATCATCGATATCGTCGGCGCGGTGTTCGGGCTCGAATGGTTCGGCGCCGATCGGATCGTCGCATCGGCGTTGAACGTCGGCGGCGGGATGGTGGACACCGCCCACGGGCACTTTCCCGTTCCGGCGCCGGCCACGGTGAAGCTGCTCGGCGACGCGCCGATCTACGGAGGCTCCGTCCAGCAAGAGCTCGTGACGCCGACCGGCGCGCTCATCGTCTCCTCGTACGCGTCGTCGTTTGGCCCGATTCCCCGGATGACCGTCGAGCACGTCGGGTACGGCGCCGGCGGCCACGACATCCCGTCGACGCCGAACGTGCTGCGCGTGGTGGTGGGGCGCGCCGAGGGAGCGGGGCACGCCCAGGCCGAGCGCGTCAGCGTCATCGAGTGCGAGATTGACGACATGAACCCGCAGATCTTCGGCGTCGCGATGGATCGTCTGTATGCCGCGGGCGCGCTCGAAGTCTTTTACGTCTCCGTCCAGATGAAGAAGAACCGGCCTGGCACGCTGCTGACCGTCGTCGCGCCGCCCGAACGGCGTGCCGCGCTCGCCGACGTGATTTTTCGCGAGACGACGACGATTGGGTTGCGGCATTACGACGTCGATCGCGAATGCCTGCGGCGCGAAATCGTCAACGTCGAGACGCCGATCGGCGCCGTGCGGTTCAAGGTGGCCTGGCGAGACGGACGGATCATCAATGCGGTGCCCGAGTTCGACGATTGCGTCCGCCTGGCAACCGCCCACAATCTCTCGGTGAAGGACGTGCAGGCGCTCGCCGTAAAGGCGTACCACCCGTGAGCCGTTTCTATCTCACGACCGCGATCGACTACGTCAACAGCCGGCCGCATCTCGGCACCGCGTACGAAAAAATCGCCGCGGACATCATCGCCCGGTACAAGCGGCTGTCGGGGTTCGACACGCGGTTCCTGATGGGGAACGACGAGCATTCCCAGAACGTGTACAAGCGCGCGGTCGAGCAGAAGCTCGATCCGCTGGCGTACTGCGACCAGATGGAGCAGGAATTCCGCGATACCTGGCGGCGCCTCGATATTTCGTTCGACGATTTCATCCGCACGACCGAACCGCGCCACACAGCCGGCGTGGTCGAGCTCGCCAGGCGGATTCACGACGCTGGCGACATCTTCGAAGGCACGTACGAGGGGTGGTACTGCGAGGGCTGCGAGGCGTTCAAACAGGAGAAGGATCTCGTCGGCGGCCATTGTCCGCTGCACCCGGCCATCACGCCGCAGTGGATCAGCGAGAAGAACTACTTCTTCCGGCTGTCCAAGTACCAGCAGCCGCTGCTCGAGCACTTCAAGACTCATCCCGAGTTTCTGCAACCGGACGTCCGGCGCAACGAGATCCTCCGGCTGATCGAAGGCGGCCTCGAGGACATCTCGGTCAGCCGCGCGGGGCAGTCGTGGGGCATCCCGCTGCCATTCGATCCCAACAGCGTCGTCTATGTCTGGTTCGATGCGCTGATCAACTACGCGTCGGCCGTCGGCCTCGGCCGCGACCAGTCAATGTTCGATGCGTGGTGGCCGGCCGATCTGCACGTCATCGGCAAGGACATCACGCGCTTCCACGCCGTCATCTGGCCGGCGATGCTCATGAGCGCCAGGCTGCCGCTGCCGCGCCAGGTCTTCGGCCACGGGTTCATGACGATGAACGGCCAGCGCATGAGCAAGTCGCTCGGCACGATCGTCGATCCCATCAAGGCGGCCGATCGGCACGGCGCCGATCCGCTGCGTTTGTATCTAGTCAAGGAGATCGCCTTCGGCGGCGACGGCGATTTTTCCTGGGAGCGGTACGACGAGCGCTACAACGTCGACCTCGCCAACAATCTCGGCAACCTGGTGAGCCGCGTCGCGGCGATGGCGCATCAGTATCGTCAGGGCCGCCTGATCCCCGTGGGCGCCTCGTCGAACCGGCTGGCGCGCGTCGGGGAAGAAGCCGCCGCCTCGTATCGGCGGTCGATGGATGCGCTCGCCCTGCACGACGGCGCCGCCGCGGCGTTCCGCATCATCGACACGACCAACGAGTACATCGCGGAGACGGCGCCGTGGAAGCTCGCGAAGGATCCCGCGTCGGCCGATCGCCTGACGCAGGTCCTGTTCGACGCGGCGGAGGCGATTCGGCTGGCGGCCGTGCTGCTCACGCCGATGATGCCGGCGTCGAGCGCCGAAATTCTGAGGCGCGTGGGCGCGTCGAGCGACCCGCTGCGTTTGGATCGCGACGCCCGCTGGCGTGGCGATGGGGAGCGGCTGATCGCGCAAGGCGGCCCGCTCTGGCCCCGATTCGAGACACCCAAGGAGAAAATATCCGTGACCGAGAATCCCACTCCGCCGCCCCCGGCAGCGCCCGCTGCGCCATCTGCGACATCGGCTGTATCTGCTCCAGGGGGGGACCGCATCGCCATCGACGATTTCATGAAGGTCGAGCTCCGCGTCGCCAAGGTCCTCGCCGCCGAGCGCGTGCCGAAGTCAACGCGGTTGCTCAAGCTGCACGTCGACGTCGGCACCGAGCAGCGCACGCTTGTCGCCGGCATCGCCGAATCCTACGAGCCCGAGGCGCTCGTCGGAAAATCGGTGGTCATCGTCTTCAATCTGAAGCCGGCGAAGCTGATGGGGATCGAGTCGAACGGGATGGTGCTGGCCGCGAGCCCTGACGGCGGCAAGGCGATCGTGGTGACCTTCGAGGAACCTCCCGCGCCCGGAACGCGAGTGCGCTGATCGGTGATCGACTCACATTGCCATCTCGCCGACGACGTCTTCGCCGCCGATCTCGAAGGCGTCGTCTCGCGCGCGCGCGCGGCGGGGCTCGAGCGCGCGCTCGTGATCCTCGCGGCGGGCGATGAAAAGGAAGCCGCCCAGGCGACACGCGTCGAGCAGCTCTGGTCCGGCGTGCGGTTTGCGGTCGGCGTCCACCCGCATCAGGCGCACGCCTTCGCCGGCCAGGCGCAGCGGGCCGCCGACGTCGTGCGGGCGCAGCTGGCGGCCACGCCGGGCTCGCGCGCGATCGGCGAGATCGGCCTCGATTATCACTACGATTTCTCGCCCGCCGACGTGCAGCAGCAGGTGTTCCGCGCTCAGGTTCGGCTGGCCCGAACGCTCGACCGGCCCGTGATCATTCACACGCGCGAGGCCGACGAGGACACCGTCGCGATTGTTCGTGAAGAGGGCGGAGGGGTCGTCCGCGGCGTGCTGCACTGTTTCACGGGGACGCCGGCGCTGGCGCGGGCCGCCCTCGACCTGGGGTTCTACATCTCGCTGGCGGGCATCATCACGTTTCCCAAAGCGACTGAGTTGCGTGAGACGGTGCGCGGCGTGCCGGTCGATCGGCTCCTGACCGAAACCGACAGCCCCTTTCTCGCCCCCGTTCCGCACCGCGGCACGCGCAACGAGCCGGCGCACGTGGGGCTGGTCGCGGCGGCGCTGGCGGCGCTCCACGGGCTCGACCCGGCCGATCTGGCGGCGCGCACGACGGCGAACTTCCACACGCTGTTCGGGCCGTGATAAAGTTGTAACTGAGCCGCTGTGGAGAAATCATCTCTCGCCCTCACGCAGATTTTTGAGCCGATCCGCGACGACCTGGAGCGGGTCGACCGCGAATTCGCGCGTCACGTGCAGTCGCAGGTCGATCTGATTCCGAAGATCGGTCAGTACATTCAGACGAGCGGCGGCAAACGGATCCGGCCGGCCGTGCTTCTCATGGCGGCGCGCCTGTGCGGATACCAGGGCGATCGGTCCATTCTGTACGCCGCGGTGGTCGAGTTCATTCACACCGCGACGCTCGTCCACGACGACATCATCGACGACTCCGATCTGCGCCGCGGCCGCCTCGCCGTCCACTCGCGGTGGGGCAACGACATCACCGTGCTCCTCGGCGACTACCTGTACATCAAGTCGATGGCGCTGGCGCTCACGCACGACGCGCTCGAGATCATCCGCCTGCTGTGCGACGTGACGCTGCGGATGATCGAAGGCGAGCTGTATCAGCTCACTAAGAACGGCGACGCGGACATCACCGAAGACGAGCATTTCGAGATCATCCGCCGCAAGACGGCGTATCTGTTCGGCGGCTGCGCGCAGATTGGCGGTATGCTCGGCAAGGTGAAGAGCGAGCAGGAGGACGCGCTACGGGAGTACGGCTTCAACCTCGGCATCGCGTTCCAGCTCGTCGACGATCTGCTCGACTTCACGGGCGATGCGGCTGCGCTCGGCAAACCGGTCGGCGGCGATCTGCGCGAGGGAAAGATGACGTTGCCGCTCATCCATCTGCGTCAGCAGGGCGAGGGCGTGGGGGCGCAGATCATCCGCGACATCATCGCCAGCCGCACCGTCGAGCCGGGCCAGTGGGACGAGCTCCTGCGGATTCTCAAGGAACACCGGTCAATCGATTACGCGGCCCGGCGCGCGTCCGATTTCGCCGAGCGTGCGAAGAAGGCGCTCTACGCGTTTCCGCCGAGCGCGGAGCGCGATGCCCTGCTCGCGCTGCCCGACTATATTTTGTCGCGCGACCGCTGATCGGTGCCCGCGAAGCAGCCGCCCGAACACCGCATCCGTGAGCTTCGTGATGCGATCCGCCATCACGAAGAGCAGTACTACATCCACAACAGCCCCGAGATCGCCGACGAAGCCTTCGACCGTCTGCTGCACGAGCTCGAGCAGCTCGAAGCGGACCATCCCGATCTCGTCACCGCCGATTCGCCGACGCAGCGCGTGGCGGGCCGTCCCGCCGAAGGCTTCGAGACGGTCGAGCACCTCGCGCCGCTGCTCAGCCTCGACAACGTCTACAGCGACGAGGAGCTGCGCGCCTTCGACGAGCGCGTGCGCAAGGGCGCCGGCCTGGGCGACGCGGCGGTTGCGTACGTGGCCGAGGTGAAGATCGACGGCCTGAGCATCGCGCTCACCTACGACAACGGCCGTCTGGTCCGCGGCGCGACGCGCGGCGACGGCACGCGGGGCGAAGAGGTCACGTCCAACGTCCGCACCATCCGCGCCATCCCGCTCTCGCTGAGGGTCGGGCCGGCCGGTCGCCTCGAAGTGCGTGGCGAGGTCTATTTACCGCGCGCGGCGTTTGCCCGCATGAACCGCGAGCGCGAGGACGCCGGCGAGCCGCTCTTCGCCAATCCACGCAACGCCGCGGCGGGGACGATGCGCAATCTCGATCCCACGCTCGTCGCGAAGCGAGGGCTGTCCGCCTACGTGTATCAGATCGTTTGGGCAACGGAGGGCGGAGCACGCTCCGCCCCTATAACCACGCACGGCGAGGCCCTGGCCGCGATGCGCGCCTGGGGGCTGCCGGTCGAAGCCCACTGGCGGCGCTGCGAAGGCATCGACGCGGTAGCCGCCTTCTGTGAGGAATGGGCCGATAGGCGGCGGGCGCTCAACTTCGACACCGACGGCGTCGTGATCAAGGTGGACGATCTCGCGCTGCGCGAGCGGCTCGGGACGACCGCGAAATGCCCGCGCTGGGCGACCGCCTTCAAGTTCCCGGCGCAGCAGGCGCACACCAAGCTGTTGACGATCGAGGTCAACGTCGGCCGGACCGGCGCGGTCACGCCGTACGCGGTCCTCGAGCCGGTCGTCCTCGCCGGATCCACGATCTCCATGGCGACGCTGCACAA
>JADGOC010000166.1 GCA_017883165.1 Acidobacteriota bacterium | reverse complement strand
GCCCGGCGGCTTCTGAGCATCGAGCCGGACCTGAAGGTCCTCTATTTCACCGGGTATCACGACCAGCTCTTCGCTGAAACGACGACGCTGGGGGCGAACGAGGCGTTCATCGATAAGCCGGTCACCAGGCAGGGGCTCGTTGAAGCCGTCGCGTTGATGCTCTCCGGACATACGCACCGCCTAGAGCCTGAAATCCTTGCGGACCTGGCGCGGCTGCGGAGTCTCCGCGTGGCGACCACCGCCCTTCCCGTCTCTATCGGCGGAATCGTCGGTCGGCTCGTCAACATCAGCGCGACCGGTGCGCTCGTGCAACTGCCCGACGCCCTGCCGTCCGACCGCGAATGGACGATGCGCATCGAGGTGCAGCCGGAGCCCGTGCACCTGCGGGTGCGTGTGGTCCGTTCACACGCGGCATCGGTTGCCCTGCCTTTTGCCACCTGGAACCACCAGGAATATGCCGTCGCGCTCGCGTTCATCGAACTCGAACCCAGGACCGAAGATGCCCTCAAGAAGCTCTGCGCGGACGCCTTCGACAAACGCGAGTAGCCCTCGCCTGAATGCTACCCTACGGGGTTCAGCCGATAGCCGACCCACGGCTCGGTGACGAGGTACTTGGGATTCGACGGATCCGGCTCGAGCTTCTTGCGGAGCTGACCCATGAACACGCGCAAGTACTCGGGCTGCTCCTGCGACGCTTCCCCCCACACCGCCTGGAGCAGCGTCCGGTGCGTGATCACTTTGTTCGGGTGGCGCGCGAAATACACGAACAGGTCGAACTCCTTCGGCGTCAGGCGCACCTCGGCGCCGCGCGCGTGGACGCGCCGGCCCTCGAGATCGACGCGGAAGTCGCCGACCTCGAACGACGGCACGTCCGCCGCCGTGCCGGTCGCGCGTCGGAGCGCCGCGCGGACGCGCGCCAGCAGCTCGTCGGTCCCGAACGGCTTGGTGACGTAGTCGTCGACGCCCAGGTCGAGCGCCTCCACCTTCGTGCGCTCCTCGCCCTTGACCGACAGCACGATGATCGGCACGTTCGACACCGCGCGGATCCGTTTGCACAGCTCGAGGCCGTCCATGCGCGGCATGAAGAGGTCCGTGATCACCAGCTCCGGATGCCACTCGGTGAAGATCGCGAGCGCCGCCTCTCCCTCGCCCGCCGTCTGCACCTCGTATCCCTGGCTCGTCAGCACCGTTCGCAGCACGCGCGTAATCTGCGGCTCGTCGTCGACGACCAGTACTCGGGCAGTGTCAATTGCTGTCGTTGCCATGATGTGCTCCTACCTCCACGCCTTCCTCAGGTACAGCCGCCTCGACCGACATCGGCAGCGTAAACGCGAACATCGTGCCCCGCCCGGACGGCGGGGTGTCGATCCACATCCGGCCGGCCTGCGCCTCGATCAGCCGCCTGGCGATCGGCAGGCCGAGGCCGACGCCGACCCGCCGCGGATCGCGCGACTCCCGTCCCGGAATCCGAAAAAAGTTCTCGAACACGCGTTCTCGATACTCCGGCGCGATGCCGGGGCCTTCGTCGGTGACCGCGGCGCGCACGTGGCGCGCGTCCTCGCGCTCGGCGCTCACGCGAATCGTCGTCCGCGGCGCGGAGTACTTGCTCGCATTGTCGAGCAGGATATAGAGCACCTCGGTGACCGCCGCGGCGTCGACGGCAACGGGCGGCATACCATCTTCTATGGTCGAGACGACGCGATGGTCGCGCGTGAGCGCCTCGGCGCGCGCGAGCCCGGCGCGGACGATCTCCTCGAGGCGGACCGGCGGAAAATTGAGCGGCTGCGAGAGGTCGCCGGATCCGGCCGACGACAACCCTTCGATGAAGCGGTTCAGGCGATCCGATTCCTCGTCGATGACCTCGAGCAGCTCCTGCTCGTTCTCGCGCGACAGCGCCGACTGCCCCAGGCCACCCGACGACCCCATCAGCGCCGTGACGGCGGCCTTGATGGCGGTCAGCGGCGTCCGCAGGTTGTGCGTCAGCGCGTCGAGCAGCGCCGCCTTGAGCTGTTCGTTGCGGCGCGCCGCCTCGGCCTCGCTCGCGCGGTCGAACGCCACCTGCAGCTCCTGATACAGCCGCTCGATCTCCCGGCGTCCTTCCTGCGCCTCCAGATGCCGCCGCTCGGCCCGCGCCGACAGCTCGCCGACG
The DNA here is from genome assembly GCA_017883165.1 of Acidobacteriota bacterium. Taxonomy (GTDB): domain Bacteria; phylum Acidobacteriota; class Vicinamibacteria; order Vicinamibacterales; family CAVVIG01; genus JADGOC01. The sequence goes on along the minus strand of JADGOC010000166.1, from coordinate 5,833 downwards.
ATGATGGCCGTGCCGGTGAAGCTGACGAAGGCGACCCAGTCGTTCGGGTTCTCGATGCCGAATCCGGCCGGGGGCAGAAAGTAGTACGAGTAGGACAGCGAGGCGGTCGCCGAGGCGAAGAGCGCCGGGCCGGTTCCCCATGCCCGCGCGATGATCAGGACGAAGAGCAGGAAGACGGGCGCCACGGCGAACCCATTGATGAGGGGGACGTGCCGGAGCCCCTCCACCGACAGCATGACGATCGCGACCGCGGCGGCGTAAGGAAACCATGTGCGGCGCGCAACGGAGAAACGCACGGTACCCGCCATTATAGGCGCGGACTTGACGCCGCCGCTCGGCGCGGACAGAATTGAACGGTGGTTCAGTCTTCGAACCGCCGTTCAACACGTCCCGCTGGCGGCGCCGCGCGCGCCCGCCGCCGCGCCGACGCGCGCCGCCTCGCGATCCTGCGCGCCGCCGCCGGCATCTTCCGCGCCCGCGGCTTCGCCGCCGCCGGCATGCGCGACATCGCCGTCGCCGCGGATCTGTCGCCCGGCAACCTGTACACCTACTTCCGGGGCAAGGACGAGATTCTCTTCTTTTGTCAGGACCGGGCGCTCGATCGGCTGCTCGCCGCGCTCGCCCGCGCACGAACCGCGCGCGGCCCGCTGGCCGCGCGCCTCCACGGCCTCGCCGTCGCCCACGTCCTCTGCCTGGTCGACGACGTCGATGGATCTGCGGCGCACCTCGAGGTCGATGCGCTCCCCGCCCGCCTGCGCGCGCCCATCGTCGCCAAACGCGATCGGTACGAGCGCGGCGTGCGCGCGCTGGTCGCCGCCGGCATCCGCCGCGGCGATCTCGGCCCGACCGACCCGACCGTCGCCACGCGCGCGTTCCTAGGCGCGCTCAACTGGACCGCCCACTGGTTCCGTCCCGACGGGCCGCATCCGGCCGACCGCGTCGCCCGGATCGTCGCCGATTACGCCGTCCGCGGGCTCGCACCTGGCGAGCCTGCCGAGCGTGGCGAGAATGAGAGGCGCACCGCATGAAACAGGCCCACATCGCACTCACCGTCAACGGCGAAGCCATCGAGGTCGCCTTTGATTCGTACAAGACGCTGCTCGAGGTGCTGCGCGAGGACCTGAATCTGTGCGGCACCAAGCACGGCTGCGAGCTGGGCGAATGCGGCGCCTGCGCCGTGCTGCTCGACGGCCAGCCGGTGCTGTCGTGTCTGGTGCTCGGCGTCGAATGCGCGGACAGACACGTGACCACGGTGGAAGGGCTGGCGGCCGATGGCCGGCTGCATCCGCTGCAGGAAACGTTCGCCGATCTGGGCGCCGCGCAGTGCGGCTACTGCACGCCGGCCTTTCTCGTGACGGCGAAAGCGCTCCTCGACGAACACCCGAACCCGACGAGAGACCAGATCCGCGAAGCACTCTCAGGCGTGCTCTGCCGCTGCACGGGCTATCAACAGATTTTCGAAGCCGTCGAAGCAGCGATCCCGACAGCGACATCCGAGGCCGAGAGTCTACGCTCGAGGCCGAGGGAGAGCGAAGCCGCGGGGGCGAGCGGGGGTGGGGCCCCGCGAGAAATTAAAGAATGAAAATCATCGGCACACCCCGGCGCCGAGTGGATGCCCGCGCGAAGGTCACCGGCCAAACCCGCTTCGCCGACGACATCATGTTGCCGCGGATGCTGCACTGCAAGCTGCTGCGCTCGTCGGTGCCGCACGCACGGCTCGTGCGCGTCGACACGGCGCGCGCGCTGGCGCACCGCGGTGTCCATCTGGTGCTCACCGGCAAGGACTTTCCCGTGCCGTACGGCATCCTGCCCGTGAGCCAGGACGAGCACGCGCTCGCGGTCGATCGCGTCCGCTTCGTCGGCGATCCGGTCGCCGCCGTCATCGCCCGCGACGAGGCGACGGCCGTCGAGGCGCTGGATCTCATCGACGTCGAATACGAGCCGCTGCGCACCTTCAGCAACCCCGACGACAGCCTCGCGCACGACGAGCCGCGAATTCACGACTACGGCGACGGCGGCAACATCCACAAAGCCGTCTCGCTCGGTTTCGGCGACGTCGAGCAGGCGTTCGCCGACGCCGATCTCGTCTTCGAGGACACGTTCTTCTACCAGGGCAACACGCACCTCCCGATCGAGCAGCACGCGGCCGTCGCGGCGAAGGATCCGGACGGCAAGCTGGTCCTGTGGTCCAGCACGCAGACGCCGCACTACGTGCATCGCGCGCTCGCCAAGACGCTCGACCTCCCCGCCGCGCACATTCGCGTGATCGCCACGCCCAACGGCGGCGGATTCGGCGGCAAGAGCGATCCCTTCAACCATGAGCTGGTCGTCTGCAAGGCGGCGTGGCTGCTCGACCGGCCGGTGAAGATCTGCCTGACGCGCGAGGAAGTCTTCTACTGCCACCGCGGACGCCATCCGGTGCTGATGCGCTTCAAGACGGGCGTGAAGCGCGACGGCACGATCACCGGTGTTCATCTCAAAACGGTGCTCGACGGCGGCGCCTACGGTTCGTACGGCGTGGCCAGCACGTTCTACACCGGCGCGCTGCAGACGGTGACGTACCACATCCCCACGTATCACTTTCAGGGATGCCGCGTCTTCACCAACAAACCTCCGTGCGGCCCCAAGCGCGGCCACGGCACTCCGCAGAGCCGGTTCGGCCAGGAGATTCAACTCGACAAAATTGCCGAGAAGCTCCAGCTCGATCCCGCCCAATACCGCCTCCGCATCGTCGAACAGCCCGAGACGCTCACGGCCAACTACCTGCACGTCGGCACGATCGGACTCTCCGAATGCATTCGCCGGATCGTCCGCACGTCGGACTGGACGAACAAGTTCCGCAAGCTGCCGCGCGGGCGCGGCGTCGGGCTCGCCTGTTCTTCTTATTTGTCCGGCGCGGGCCTCCCGATTTACTACAACGACATGCCGCACTCGGGCGTCCAGCTCAAGCTCGATCGCAGCGGTGGCGTCACGGCATTCTGCGGCGCCACGGAAATCGGCCAGGGATCAGACGATGTGCTGGTGGCGTGCGTGGCGGAGGTGTTGGGCATCGACCCGCACGACATCCGTCCGGTGACGGGCGACACCGATCTCACGCCAGTCGATCTCGGGTCCTACTCGAGCCGCGTCACGTTGATGATGGGCAACGCCGCGATTCAGGCGGCGGAGCGCGCACGCGATCTCCTCTCCGAAGCGGTCTCGCGCAAGCTCGAGATCTCGAAGGACCGTCTCGTCTTCGCCGAACGGCGTGTGTTCGACGCCGAGGATCCCGCCAAGGGCGTCGCGTTCAAGGACGCGGTGTGTCTCGCGGAAGCGATGTTCGGGACGCTCGGCACCGTCGGCTCGTACACTCCGCCGCGCTCGGCGGCGCGCTACAAAGGCGGCGGCGTCGGGCCGTCGCCGACGTATTCCTACTCCGCCGCGATCGTGGAGGTGGAGGTCGATCCCTCGACCGGATGGATTCAGGTGCCGCGCGTCTGGATCGCGCACGACATCGGCCGCGCGCTCAACCCGACGCTCGTGCGCGGGCAGGTCGAAGGCGGCGTCTACATGGGGCTCGGCGAGGCGCTGATGGAGGAACAGGAATTCCGCCGGCTGCCGCCGCGCCTGTCGCGCGCGCTCGTGCACAAGTTCCCGTCGATGCTCGAATACAAGAGCCCGACGACGCTCGACATGCCGGAGGTGTTCACCGAGCTCGTGGAGAATCCCGATCCGCGCGGCCCGTTCGGCGCGAAGGAAGTCGGCCAGGGGCCGCTCCTGCCGATCATGCCGGCGGTCGCCAACGCCGTCTACGACGCGATCGGCGTGCGCATCGACGAAGTGCCGATCACGCCGGAGAAGATCGTCAAAGCGCTGCAGGCGCAGGCGGCCGGCAAGACGCCGCGCTTCGGGCCGACACATTTTCCCGATGTCCCGTGGCCGGAGACGCTGAATGTGCCACCCCCCTGGGAGGGAGGAGACGGTAAGGCGACGCCCGAGGCCGAGAGTCTACGCTCGAGGCCGAGGGACAGCGCAGCCGTCCGGGGCGAGCGGGGGTGGGGCCCCGCGAGGATAAAGAAATGATGCGGTTGCCGAATTTCATCTACCGGGCTCCTCGCACAGTTCGCGAGGCGGCGGATTTCCTTGCCGCGGCGCCCGACACGACGATGCTCGTTGCTGGCGGCACCGATCTCCTGCCGAACATGAAGCGCCGGCAGCAAACGCCGGCGACGCTCGTCGGCTTGCGGCAGATCGCCGAGCTGAAAACGATCGCGAACGGACATGGCCTCACGATCGGCGCCTGCGCGACGCTCGCCGACCTCGTCGCCTTGCTAAATGATCCGCGCGTGCGCCGCTCCTACGCCGGCCTCTGGCAGGCGGCCGCGCAAGTGGCGACGCCGCATCTGCGTAACATGGGCACGATCGGCGGCAACATCTGCCTCGACACGCGCTGCAACTACTACGATCAGAATTACGAGTGGCGCAAGGCGATCGACTTCTGCATGAAGAAGGACGGCCAGACGTGCTGGGTCGCGACGTCGAGTCCGAAGTGTCTGGCCGTGTCCTCGACCGATACCGCCCCGGCGCTCATCGCGCTCGGCGCGAGCGTGACGCTCGTCAGCGCCGAGGGCACCCGCACGCTGCCGGTGGCCGATCTCTATCGCAACGACGGCATTCACTACCTCACCCGCCGCCCCACGGAAATCGTCGCGTCGATTCAGGTGCCGCCGCTCGAGGGCTGGCGCAGCACGTACTGGAAACTGCGCCGGCGCGGCGCGTTCGACTTCCCTGTCCTGTCGATCGCCGCGGCGGTGAAGCTCGCGCGCGACGCCACGGTCGAAGAGGCGCGCATCGTGCTCGGCGCGGTGGCGTCGCGCCCGATGGAGGCGCCGGAAGCAAACCGGTCGCTCGTCGGCCAGCCGCTGACCGACGCCGCTATCGCCGCCGCCTCGGAGCTTGCCGCGAAGCCGTCGCGCCCGATGGACAACACCGACTTCGGGCTGGTCTGGCGCAAGCGGGTCACGCGCGATTTCGTCACCTACGCGCTGCGGGAGCTTCGGGGAGACGATGTGCGGGGGTTGAGGCGCGGGATCGCGCGCCAGGAATTGCTGGGACTTCAGTAACGGCACACCGGTGTGCCGGCCGAAAGCATGCTGCTCGGCGAACCGCTCGACGGCGCGGGAAACCGCCGCTCCGGGAGGTGGGCACAGCGCCGGCCAGGTCCGTGACCTGGCCTGGACTCGGCCCTGCGCGGGCGGTTTCCCATCTGCCGCCTGCGTCGCGCCGCTCGCAAGGTTCGCTGCCGCAGCACGCTTCCGGCCGCACGCCGTGTCGACACGACGTCCGCCGGAGGCGCGGTGCCCATTGAGCGTTTCTGCGTGCTCTGCGGTCTCTGCGTTGATCGTCCGTGATCTGCAGCACCGGATCGCGCGACAGGCGCTTTTGCCGTAGAATCCTCGCGGATGTGGTCGTTGGGAGGGTCGTTCGTTGGGAGGGTGGTAATGATGCGCCTGCTCAGACGGTACAGCGACATCGCATATGTGGCCATGCGCGTGGTCGTCGCGTTTCTCTACTGGTCGCACGGCATGCAGAAGGTCTTCGGCGCCTTTGGCGGCCACCAGATGCCCTTGGCGTCCAGGCTTGGCGTCGCGGGGATCATCGAACTCGTCCTCGGCCCGCTGATCGGCCTCGGTCTCGCCACCTCGTGGGCCGCCTTCATCGCCAGCGGCGAATTGGCCGTCGCCTTCTTCACCACCCACTTCCCCCGCGGCGGCCTGCCGATTCAAAACGGCGGCGAGCTCGCCGCCGGCTACTGCTTCGTCTTCCTCTACATCGCCACGCGCGGCGGCGGCCG
>JADGOC010000165.1 GCA_017883165.1 Acidobacteriota bacterium | reverse complement strand
CGTCTCGAGCAAGGACGACATCAAGACGACGGATCATTTTGACGGAGGAAAATACGTAGCGGTCTCGTTCGCGCTCGATGCCATCTCCTTGTTCTCGAAGCCAAAGTGACCGGCTGGCCGGTCCGCAGCCTATAATCGCAGACCCGTGTCACGACCAATCCTCGCACTCGCTGGCGTGCTGGGCGCGTTCTGCGTCGGCGCGTGCAACAGGATCCAGACGCAGGAGTCTCGCTCCACCAACGACGCCTCGGCTCGCCCGTCGATCCTATCGCGATGAGCGACGGCGGCCTCTCCACAGCCAAGCCGATCAACAGTCCGCGCCAGGTGCTGTTTGCCAGCCTGATCGGCACCACCATCGAGTTCTTCGACTTCTACATTTACGCGACCGCCGCGGTGCTCGTCTTCCCCAAGCTGTTCTTTCCGGCGTCCGATCCAGCTTCCGCCACGCTCGCCTCGCTGGCGACGTTTGCGATCGCCTTTCTCGCCAGGCCGATCGGCTCGGCGCTCTTCGGCCACTTCGGCGACCGTGTCGGGCGCAAGACGACGCTGGTGGCCGCGCTGCTGACGATGGGGGTGTCCACCGTCGCCATTGGCGCGCTGCCGACCTACCGCACGATCGGCATCGCGGCGCCGCTGCTCCTCGCGCTCTGCCGGTTCGGCCAGGGCCTCGGTCTCGGCGGGGAGTGGGGCGGCGCGGTGCTGCTGGCGGTCGAGAACGCGCCGTCAGGGAAGCGCGCGTGGTACGGCATGTTCCCGCAGCTCGGCGCGCCGATCGGGTTCCTCTTTTCCGGCGGCATTTTTCTGCTGCTCTCCGCGTGCCTCACCGACCAGCAATTCTTCGCGTTCGGCTGGCGCCTGCCGTTTCTCGCGAGTGCGGCTCTGGTGCTCGTTGGCCTCTACGTGCGGCTCACGATTTCAGAGACGCCCGTCTTTCTCGAAGCGCTCAATCGGAGCGCGCGCGCGAAGGTGCCGATGCTGGTCGTATTCCGCGACCACCGGCGCACGCTCTTCCTCGGCGTCCTCGTGTCGCTCACGGCGTTCGTGAGCTTTTACCTGATGACGGTGTTTGCGCTCTCCTGGGGCACCAGCGCGCTCGGCTACACGCGCGAGAAGTTCCTCGTCATGCAGCTGTTCGCCATCCTGTTCTTCGCCCTGTTCATTCCGATCTCCGCGGTCCTCGCGGAGCGCGGCCGGCGTCGTATGCTGCTGTCGGTGAACATTGCGATCTTCTTCTTCGGCCTGGTGATGGCGCCGCTGTTCGCCGCCGGCACGACAGGCGCGGTACTGATGATGGTGCTCGGCATGACGGTGATGGGGCTGGTGTACGGACCGCTCGGCACCGTGCTGTCCGAGCTCTTTCCGACGCCGGTTCGGTACTCGGGTAGCTCGCTGACGTTCAACCTGGCGGGCATCTTCGGCGCGTCGCTTGCGCCGTACGCCGCGACGTATCTCGCGACAACCTTCGGGCTGCAGTACGTGGGCTACTACCTCTCCGCCTCGGCGGTGCTGTCGCTCGCCGGGCTGGCCGCGACGCGCGAAACCAAGGACGCCAGCCTCTAAACGCTCAACGCAAAAACCACTGCGGTTCTAGCCGCCCCAGCCGGTGAAATGCGCTTTCTGATCGCTCGTGGCGTCCGGCTGTACTTCGAGGCGCCAGGTCGCCACCGGCTCGTTGCCGAGGACGACGTCAATCCGCTTGAGCTCGTCGCGGCGCGCCACGAGCACGCTGACCGTGTCGCCCGGCTTGTACTGCTCGAGACGGGCCGGCAGCTGCCCCGCGCGTAAGCGAAAATCACCAATCGCGAGAATCTCGTCCTCAGCATCGAGCCCCGCGGTGTAGGCCGGCGTGCCGCGTTTGATTTGCAGGATGACCTCGCGACCCGCGTCGCTGCGGGTGGTGGCGCCGAGCCATGCCTTGCCGGTCAGCTCGTCGTGCGCGCGGAAGCGCAGCCCGAACCACTCGAGCGCCTCGGTGTAATCGAGCTCCTCGGTCGTCTGCAGCGTCTTCGTGAACCAGGCGTGCAGATTCGTGCCGGCGATTTCCTGCGCCGCGGCTCGGAACTGGTTCTCGGTGAAGCCGCGCGCGCCCGAATACCGCTGGTAAAGCGTACGCATGAGATCGTCGAGCGTCTTGGCGCCGTGCGTCGCCGTTCTCAGCTTCGCGTCCAGGACGAAGGCAATCACCGAGCCTTTCGTGTAGTAGCTGATGGACGAGTTGATCGAGTTCTCGTCGGGGCGGTACTGCTTGATCCAGGCGTCGAACGACGACATCTCGACCGACTGCGTGAGACGGCCCGGGCTGTTCTGCAGCTGCTGGATGAAGCCGCTCAGCTCCTCGAAGAACTCGTCGCGCGTCTGCAGCCCGGCTCGCCACAGCTGGAGCGCGCCGTAGTAATCGGTGAATCCTTCCGACACCCACAAGCCCTTCGGATACACCTCGTGCTCGTAATCGAACGGCCCGAGCTCGAGTGGGCGCAGGCGCTTCACGTTCCACGCGTGGAAGTACTCGTGGCTGGCGAGTCGAAGGAACCCCAGGTATCCCCGGTGCGTCCGCGTCGCCCACCGCGACGACATGAGCATCGTCGATCCCTTGTGCTCGATGCCGCCGCCCGACTCGGTGATCATGTTCAGGAACAGATATTTGTCATAGGGCAGCGAGCCCCAGAGCGTGCGCGCCTGTTGGACGATCTTCTCGAGGTCGCGCGCGATGGCGGCCCCGTCCCACACGCCGCCTTCGCCGGTGTTGACGAGAAAATGCTTCTTGCCGTCGACCGTGAACTCGTAGACCGCCGGATTGCCGAGGACCATCGGCGAATCGACGAGCGTGTCGAAGTCGGGCGCGCGAAAACGCACGCCGCCGCTGTCCGGTGCGTCGGGCATGGCCGTCATGACGCGGTGCCAGGCCTGCGGCAGCTCGACGTTCACCTCGTGGACGTGCGGCCGCTGGTCGGCGAGCGTGATGAACGTCGCTGCGCCGTTCAGCATGGCGAAGCCGTCCTCGACCCAGTTCGAGCGTACGCCCATCTCGCGGCAATAGACGCGGTACGCGACCGTGACCGCCGGCGCCCCGTTCGTGCGGATGCGCCAGCGGTTCTTCAGCGTCTTCTCGATCGCGAGCGCGCCCCCGTCGCGCGCCCTCGCGGAAATGTCTTCCACGTTCTTTTCGTACTCGCGGACGAGGTACGACCCCGGCGTCCACACCGCCATCATCACGTCGATCTGCGGTTGTCCGGCCGTGGGGAAGGAGGCTTCGACCTCGACGTAGTGCGTGTGCGGCGCCGGGAAGCGGAGCGTGTAACGGATCGGCTCCTGGCTCGGAGCGGGCTGCGCGCCGACGAGCGCCGGCAGCATCAGCGCGAGGATCGAAGCCAGGGCGAGGCGGATCGGCAGAAGTCTCATGGCGACAACCCTAATGGCCCTGATCGGCCGCGTCAACCCTCGTCACTTCACGATCGGCAACTCGATGAAGCTCGCCTGGCCGGGCGCGTGGTAGATCCGCTGCGTCGCCTTGCGGTAGTCGCCCGGCTTCGCCCAGAAAATGCTGGGCACGAAGGTCTGCGGATTGCGGTCGTAGAGCGGGAACCAGCTCGATTGCACCTGCACCATGATCCGGTGGCCCGGCAGGAACACGTGGTTCGCGGTCGGCAACGCGAAGCGATAGGGCAACGCCTTGTCGGGGGCGATCGCGGCGGCCGTCTCCAGACTCTCGCGATAGCGGCCGCGGAAGATGTCGGCCGATACCATCAGCTGATAGCCGCCGAGCGCCGGCTGGCCCGCCACTTCGTCGGGATAGACGTCGATCACCTTCACCACCCAATCGGCATCGGTCCCGCTCGTGGAGGCGACGAGATTAGCGATCGGCTGGCCGCTGATCTTGATCGGCGCGTTCAGGACGTCGGAGACAAACACCGCGACGTCCGGGCGGCCGGACGCCTCGCGCTGGTCGTCGACGAGCCACTCCGGCCACGTCAAGCCATGGTCGTAGCCGATCGGTTGGATGGGCCGCGCGCGGAACGGCACCGGCTTGGCCGGGTCCGAGACGTACTCGTCGAACGCCGCATCGCCGGTTTTCGGCGCGTCGAACCCGAGTTTCAAACCGGCGTTCAGATACAGCGGCGTCGGCGCGATCGTGCAGCCGCTCGCGCAGCCGGCCGGCCACGCGGGCAGGCGCCGCCAGGCGTTCGTCCCGGTTTCAAACGCTGAGACCGGCGCCACGTCAGTTTTCGGCCCATCGTCTTTCAGATACTTGGCGAGGAACGGGCCGAGAATCTCTTTACGGAAGTACAGCGCCGTGTCGCTGTTGAATTTCAACGCGCCGAGCGTGCTGCCTTCGTCTATCTCCTGGCCGTGATGCCACGGGCCCATCACCAGAAACACCTTGTCGTCGTTCGTGTCGTGCGGCTTGATCGCTTTGTAGACGGCGATCGCGCCGTAGATGTCTTCCTGATCCCAGAGGCTGTGCACCAGCATCACCGGCACCGTCAGCGGCTGGGACGCGAGCACTTTGTCCATCGCCTGATCGCGCCAGAACGCGTCGTAGCTTGGATGCTGGAGGATTTTCCGCCAGAAGCCGACCTGTTCGAGGCCGCGGCGCCGCCCGAGCTCACCGGCCGATCCGGCAGCCATGAACATGTCGTAGTCGTCGAAGTGGCTCGTCCACCACTTGGCGTCCGAGGCCCGCGTCGCCTCCTGCTCCCAGACGTACGCCATGTTCTGCTGGCGGAACGCGCCGTTGTGGAACCAGTCGTCGCCCATCCAGCCGTCGACCATCGGGTTCATCGGCACGGCCACTTTGAGCGCCGGGTGCGGATTGACGAGCGCCATCAGCGGCAGAAAGCCGTCGTAGGAAATCCCGAGGATGCCCACTTTGCCGTTGCTCGCCGGGATGTTCTTCACCAGCCAGTCGATCGTGTCGTAGGTGTCGGTCGCGTGATCGACCGGCGTCGGGTTCTGCGGCCCGTGCAGCGGGCGGTTCATCACGTAGTCGCCTTCTGATCCGTATTTGCCGCGCACGTCCTCGACCACGCGGATGTAGCCGCCCTCGACGATGACCTCGGTGGCGTTGTCGTAGCCGGTCAGGATCGGGCCGAGGTGCGCGCTTTGCGCGTGGCTCGTCAGCTCGGTGGCGTTGTAGGGCGTTCGCGTCAGGAGGATGGGCGCACCTTTCGCGCCCTTCGGCACCAGGATGACGGCGTGCAGCTTCACGCCGTCGCGCATGGGAATCATGACGTCCTGCCGGACGTAGTCGAAGCCGTCGGTCGACGGCGTCAGCGACGCCGGCGTTTCGCTCGGCAGCGCCGGATACATCGCCGGCTTGGGCGGCGTCTGCGCCCACGATGGCGCCGCGACGCACAACAACGTTCCAACGGTAATGAGAGTTCTCGTCATGTAATTCATGTGTGTCTCTGTGTCTCTGTGGCTAAATTCTCCGTGCCTTCGGCACGAAACGCGCGGAACGCATTATTCCCCAAGCGGCAAGCCGAAAGGCGAGCCCGGTTGACAGGCATCCGAAGCCGTATCGCACGCTGCGCCAGAAGCTGATGGACGAGGCGTCGGCGGCGTACCGTGTCGGACACGATACCTCGCCAATGGCATATCCGAGCCACGCCGTTTCGGCGAGCACCTCGTTGTCGAACACGAAGTCGTCCGAGTTGGCGGCGATCGGCAGCCGCTCGATGAGCTCTCGAGAAAAGGCGCGGTAGCCGGTATGAAACTCCGACACCTTGGTGCCGAGCAGGACGTTGCCCGCCAGCGTCAGCGCGCGGTTCGACACGTATCGCCAGATCGGCATGCCGCCCTTCAATGCCTGGCCGCCGAGGATGCGCGATCCGAGCACGCAGGCATACAGGCCGCTCGCCACCAACCCCGCCATCGCCGGCAGGAGCTTCGGCGTGTACTGATAATCGGCGTGGATCATGACGACGATGTCCGCATCGTGCTCGAGCGCCAGCCGGTAACACGTCTTCTGATTCGCCCCGTAGCCGCGATTGTACGGATGCCGCTCCACGACCAGCCTGGCATTGACTAACGCGCTTTCCGCGCTTTTCGCCAGCGCCACCGTCCCATCCTCACTCGCATCGTCCACGACGATGACGAGATCGACGACGTCCTGCTCGAGCACCTCGCGCGCCGTTTTCTCGATGGTGCGCTCGGCGTTGTAGGCCGGCATGACGACGACGACGCGCTTGCCGGCGATCACCGGCCACCGCCAGGCGACGGGCTCTTGGCTCGCTTCGAAAGCGCGTCGAGAACGCGACGCGCGCCGACGTTCTGCGGATCGAGTCGCACCGCTTCCGAGAAGTCGGCGATCGCCTCCCTGACATCGCCTTGATCTGCCAGCGCAAGGCCGCGGTTGACCCGGGCCTGGACGAAATTCGGTTTGAGGATGAGTGCCTGCGAATATTGCTCGATGGCGTCCAGCGGCTTGCCTTTGCTCGCCAATGCGAATCCGAGGTCGTTGTGTACCTCGGCCACATCCGGCCTGACGCGCAGGGCGTCCGTGAAGTCGTGGATCGCGTCATCCACTTCTCCCTCAGCGGCTCGTGCAAGGCCGAGTCGATGGAGCGTCAGCGCCAGGTAATCTCGAGCCTGTGAAGACAAGGGATCGAGGCGGAGGGCTTCGTCGAAATGACGGAGCGCCGCGGCCGTATCGCCTCGGCTGGCGAGCAGTACCCCGATCGCGGTGTGCGCCAGAGCGTCTTCCGGTGTGAGGCGCAGGCCCTCTGCGTAGTGAGCGATGGCCTCATCGATCCGGCCCTGCTTGGCCAGTATCGCGCCGAGGTTTTTTTGAGCGTCGGCGTAAGACGGATCGATGCGCACCGCCTCGAAAAAATGACTGATGGCGTCGGCCGTCTTTCCCTGATCGGCAAGCAGGAGGCCCACGACGTTGTGCGCGCGTTCGCTGTCGGGCGTCACGTCCAGCTCGTGCGTCCAGAGGATCGACGCGTTCTCCCAATAGGTGAGCTGCCGCTGCGCCGCGATCGCGTAGGCGGCGACTGCGATGACGGCGGCGGCCGCGATCGGCACTGACCGTTGCCGTCGGCGGGTGAGCAAGTCGGGGACGCCCCAAGCTATGACGATGAAGAGCCCGATGAGGGGCACGTAGGTGTAGCGATCCGCCAGCGCCTGACGTCCTACCTGCACGAGCCCGATGACCGGCACCAGCGTGCCGACGTACCAGAACCAACCGACAGGGATGTACGGGCGCCGGCGCCAGGCTCGTACGGCGGCGATCGAGATGCCGATCAGTAATAGGCACGCTGTGATTGGCTGCCAGGCGGGAATCACCGCCGGATACGGATAGAACACGATCAGCCCGCGAGGCCACGCCATCTTCACGATGTAGACAATGTAAGAGACCAGGGCGTTCGCGATGCGCCGCCGCAATGCAATCACCGCGAGCCCTGCGACCGCTCCGCCCTGGAGCTGGACCAGATAGGTGACGACGATCGAACTTCCAGCTAGGGCCAGGAGGGGCAGTTTTTCAAGAATCAATCGCCGCCAGCCAAGCCGGAGGCGAGCGAGCGGCCAGAGGTCGACGAGCAGCAGGACGAAGGGCAGCGTCACGAGCATCGGCTTCGCCATGAGGCCGAGCGCGAACAACACCAGCACGGCGAGGTAGCGCGTCCATCGCGGCTGCTGCGCGTACGAGACGTAGGCCCACATGGTGAGCAGCCAGAAGAGCGTGCTCAGCACATCTTTGCGCTCGGCAATCCACGCCACCGACTCGACGTGCAGAGGGTGGACGGCGAAGAGCGCCGCGATGAACGCGCTTTGCCAGGTCGCACCGGTCATCCGGCGAAGCAGCCAGAACAACAGCAGCACGTTTGCGATGTGCAGCGCCAGGCTCGTGAGGTGCTGCGCCCCCGCGTTGAGGCCAAACAGCTGGACGTCGAGCATGTGCGACATCCACGTCAGCGGATGCCAGTTTGTCGCGTATCCCGCAGTGAAGGCCCACGCGACGTTCGCCGCGGTCAGGCCGCCGGTGAGGTGCGGGTTCTGGCTCACGTACAGGGGGTCGTCGAAATCGACGAAGTCGTAGTGCCGCATTGGCGCGTACAC
>JADGOC010000164.1 GCA_017883165.1 Acidobacteriota bacterium | reverse complement strand
TCGACGGCGCCGACGACCACGAAGAGCCCCACAAAGAGCATCAGCAGATCCCAGTCGATCGCCGCGTAGATCTTGCGCGGAGCGACCCGACGCGTGACGAGCAGCACGGCCGCGCCGGCCGCCGCCACCATCGCCGTGTCGTAGCCAGCCAGAAACCCCACCAGCACGCCGGAGACGACGATCAGCGACTTGACGAGCAGCGGCCGATCGCACCGGATCCGCGGAAGCGGCACGTCGTCGGCGGAGGTGGCGCGCAGCTCCCCACGAAACACGAACCAGATGACGGCCGCGTCGATCGCCAGGCCGGCGAGCGCCACCGGCGCCAATGCCGCCGCGAATGCGCGGAATGAGAGGCCGGAGATCGTGCCGACGAGCATGTTCTGCGGGTTGCCGGCCATCGTCGCCACGCTGCCGATGTTCGACGCCGTCGCGAGCGCCAGCAAGTACGGCAGCGGCCGATGACGCCGCGCGGCGGCGACGTCGAGCACGACCGGCGTGAAGACGAGGCAGATGGTGTCGTTGACGAACAGCGCCGACAACACGCCGACCGTGACGACGATCGCGACGAGCAGGGCCGCCGGGTGGGTCGCGCGCCGGCTGACAACGCCGGCGAGCGCCGCGAACGCGCCTGCCAGCCGCAGGTGCGCCACGAGGATCATCATGCCGAAGAGCAGCACGAGCGTCCGGTAGTCGACCGCGCGCACGGCCTCGTCGAAGCCGATCGCTCCGGTGACCACCATCAGGATGGCGCCGATGATCGCCGCGCCGGTGCGATCGACCCGGAACACGGGGACGCGGCCAAGGGCGAGGACGGCGTAGGTGGCGAGGAAGATGAGCGCGGTCGTCGTCGCCTCAGTCCTCGCCGACGCAGGCGAGTCCGGCGGCCGAGGTGCTGGGGAACCCTGGAATCGCGCTGTGCAGCTTGATCAGCTCCAGGAATTCCATGCGGGTGCGCGCGTTGTCGCGGAACGCGCCGGCCATCGCACTCGTCACCGCGAAGGAATTCTGCTTCTCGACGCCGCGCATCGACATGCACAGGTGCGTCGCCTCCATCACCACGGCGACGCCGAGCGGCGTGATCTTGTCGCGAATCGTGTCGGCGATCTGGTTGGTCAGCCGCTCCTGGACTTGCAGACGCCGGCTGAAGACGTCGACGATACGCGGAATCTTGCTGAGGCCGATGACCTTGGTGCTCGGAATGTAGGCGACGTGGCACTTGCCGAAAAACGGCAGCAGGTGGTGCTCGCAGAGGCTGTAAAAGTCGATATCCTTGACGATGACCATCTCGCTATAATCGACTGTGAACAGCGCATCATTGAGGACGGTGTCGATGTCGGCGTCATACCCGCTGGTCAGAAACTGTAGAGCCTTCTCGACGCGCTTCGGTGTATCGCGCAGCCCCTCGCGTCCAGGGTCTTCGCCGAGCTCCGCCAGCAGCCGTCTGATTAGCTCCTGCATCGTCCTATTCTATATCTCCGCCTTCGGGGGCACCGCAGCCGCGCAAACCGCCGACGCGCTGTACGCGGACCGCGCCAACCTGGCCAGCGCCCGCCGCGCGGCGGATCTCTGGACCGCGGAGCTCGCCTCGAATCCGCGCGCGTTCGACGCCGCCTGGAAGCTGGCGCGGGCCGACTACTGGCTCGGCGGCCACGCGCCGGAACCCGAGCGGCGGCCTGTTCTCGAGAACGGCATCGCGGCCGGCCGCAAGGCGGTGGCGCTCGAACCGAACAAGCCTGAAGGGCACTTCTGGATCGGCGCCAACATGGGCGCGCTGGCGGAATCCTTCGGGCTGCGCGCCGGGCTCAAGTACCGCGGATCGATCAAAGAGGAGCTCGAAACGGTCATCCGGCTCAACCCGCTGTTTCAGCAAGGCTCAGGCTACCGTGCGCTCGGCCGCTGGTATTACAAAGTGCCGGGACTCTTCGGCGGCAGCAACAAACTGTCCGAGCAAAACCTGCGTGCGGCGCTGAAGATCAACCCGAACAGCACGGCGTCGCATTACTATCTCGCCGAGCTGCTGCTCGATGAAGGACGGAAGGCGGAGTCGCGCGCCGAGCTGCAGGCGGTCCTCGACGCGCCGCTGGATCCGTTTTGGGGACCTGAGGATCAGGATTTCAAAGCGAAAGCGCGCTCACTTCTCGTACGAGTAAAACCCGCGCCCTGACTTGCGGCCCATCCGCCCGGCGAGCACCATCCGCTTGAGCAGCGGCGGCGGCGCATACGCCGGCTCCCTGAACTCCTCGAACATGATGTTCGCGATGTAGTAGGTCGTGTCGAGGCCGACGAAGTCGAGCAGCGTGAACGGCCCCATCGGATAGCCGCAGCCGAGCTTCATCCCTTTGTCGATGTCCTCCAGCGTGCCGAGGCCGTTTTCGTACGCGCGAATCGCGTCGAGCAGGTACGGCACGAGCAGCCGGTTGACGATGAAGCCGGGACGATCCGGCGCCGTAATCGGCTCCTTGCCGAGCGACTGCGCGAACGCAAACACGGTCTGGTAGGTCTCGTCGCTCGTCGTCAGCGCGCGGATCACCTCGACGAGCTTCATGATCGGCACCGGGTTGAAGAAATGCAGCCCGCCGAACTTGTCGGGGCGCTTGGTCGAGGCCGCGAGCTCGGTGATGCACAGCGACGAGGTGTTCGACAGAAAGATCGTATGCGCGCCGACGACCGTTTCCAGGCCGGCGTAGATCTGCCGTTTCTCGTCGAGATTCTCGACAATCGCCTCGATGATCAGGTCGCAGTCCTTCAGCGCCTCGAAGGTCGTCGTCCCCGAGAGGTTCGCCAGCGTCGTGTCGCGCGCCTCGGGCGCCACCTTCCCCTTCGCCACGCCGTCGTCGAGGAACTTCTTGACGCGGCCGAGCCCCTTCTGGAGCACGACGTCGCCGACCTCGCGGACGATCGTCTTGTAGCCGGAGGCCGCGCACACCTGTGCAATGCCCGAACCCATCAACCCGCAACCCACGACACCGACGGTTTTGATCGTCATCGTTCTCCTCTGGCGCTGATTTTCTAGATCGCTTCCACGATAGCGGCGATGCCCTGGCCTCCGCCGATGCACGCTGTCGCCAGGCCGCGCGTCTTGCCTCGCCGGCGAAGCTCGAGGACGAGCGTCAGCAGCAGGCGCGTTCCGCTCATGCCCAGCGGGTGGCCGAGCGCAATCGCGCCGCCGTTCACATTCACGCGCGCGCGGTCGAGGCCGAGCTCCTTCTCCACCGACAGATACTGCCCCGCGAACGCTTCATTCACCTCGATGAGATCGAGATCGTCCAGCGACAGACCGCTCTGCGCCAGCACCTTCCGCGTCGCCGGCGCGGGCCCCATTCCCATGAGCGTCGGCTCGACGCCGACCGCGGCCCAGGCGGTCAGCCGGCCGATAGGCTTCAGGCCATGACGATCGACGGCTTCGCGCGAGGCCAGAATGAGCGCGGCGCCGCCGTCAACGATGCCGCTGGCGTTGCCGGCGGTGACGGTGCCATCTTTCTTGAACGCGGGCGGCAGTTTCGCCAGAATCTCGAGCGTCGTCTCCGGCCGCATGTGATCGTCTCGTTCCACGAGCTCGACGCCCTTGCGCGTCTTGATCTCGACCGGCACGATCTCGTCGGCGAAGCGGCCTGCCTTCGACGCTGTGTCGGCGAGCTGCTGGCTGCGGAGCGAGAAGGTGTCCTGCTCGTCCCGCGTGATGCCGTACTTGGCCGCGCAGTTCTCGGCGGTGATCGCCATCGTGCAGCCGCAGTACGGATCGAGCAGCGCTTCCCACAGATAATCTTCGAGCTTGCCTTGGCCGAGTTTCAGGCCGCTGCGCAAGCCGCGGATGAGGTGCGGCGCCTGGCTCATGTTCTCCATGCCGCCGGTCAGCACGAGCCCCGCCTCGCCGAGCTGAATCATCTGCGCGCCGCTGACGGCGGCCTGAATGCCCGATCCGCAGAGACGGTTGACCGTCAGCGCCGGCACGTCGATCGGCACGCCGGCTTTGAGCGCCACGTGACGCGCGCCGTAGATCGCGTCGGCGCTGGTCTGCAGCACGTTGCCGAAGACCGCGTGCTCGATCCACTCCGGCTTGACGCCCGTTTTCGCAAACGCGCCGCGCGAGGCGATGGCGCCCAGTTCCAGTGCCGACACGTCCTTGAGCGCGCCCACATAGTCGGTCATCGGCGTGCGCGCGCCGCCAACGATGAACACGTCAGGTTTCGTCATAGCCTCACTTCACCGCCTGCTGTCACCGTCTCTTGGATGTGATCGCGTTTGCAATGTAATCGCCGGTCTCGCGCGTACCCAGCGTGCCGCCGATTTCGGCGGTGCCCTGGCCGCCGACGACGGCGTCCTTCACCGCGGCTTCAATCGCCGCCGCTTCGTTCGACAGCCCCAAATATTCGAGCATCAGCGCCGCCGACAAAATCGCACCGACAGGATTCGCGACGTTCTTGCCGGCGTACTTCGGCGCGGACCCGTGCACCGGCTCGAACATCGAGGTGCGCCCCGGGTGGAGATTGCCCGACGCCGCGAGGCCGAGGCCGCCCTGCAGCTGCGCGCCCAGATCGGTGACGATGTCGCCGAACATGTTGTTGGTGACGATCACCTGGAACTGCCCGGGGTTCTTCACCATCTGCATCGTCAGCGCGTCGACGTAGAGGTGCGTCGCCTCGATCCCCGCGTACTGCGTCGCGAGATCCCAGAAGACGCGCTGCCAGAGGGCGTGCCCCTGCGTCATCGCGTTGCTCTTGTCCGCCATGCAGACCTTGGTCAGACCGTGCGTCTTCGCGTGCTCGAACGCGTGCTTGACGATACGGTGGACGCCTTTGAACGTGTTGATCTCTTCCTGGATGGCGATTTCGTCCTCGGTGCCGGCTTTGAAGCGGCCGCCGATGTTGACGTACAAGCCTTCCGTGTTCTCACGGAACACGACGAAGTTCACGTCCTTGGGCCCGCGATTCTTGAGCGGGCAGAGCCGCGCGTCCAGCAGCTTCACCGGCCGGTGATTGACGTAGAGGTCGAGCTCGAAGCGTGTGCCGAGCAAGATGTCCCGCGCGTGACGCATGTCGGGAATGCGCGGATCGCCAAGCGCGCCGATGTAGATCGCATCGAAGTCGTCGCGCAGCATCGCGTAGCCGTTGGGCGGCAGGCTGATGCCGGTCTGCAGGTAATAGTCGGCGCCGTAGGGCAGCATCTCGAGATCGAGGGGCGTCCCGAACACCTGGCCCGCCGCCCGGAGCACCTTGACGGCCTCGGCCGTCACGTCCACGCCGATCCCGTCCCCGGGAATGACAGCTATACGCATTTGGTGATCTGGTGATTTGGTGATGTGGTGATGGTGATTTGCATTGTCAGATTCTTTCTATCGCCATGGCCATGCCCATGCCGCCGCTGACGCACAACGTCGCGAGCCCGCGGCGCGCGCCGCGCCGCTCGAGCTCATGCAGGAGCGTGACGACGATCCGCGCGCCGGTGCAGCCGATGGGATGGCCGAGTGCGATCGCGCCGCCGTTGACGTTCAGCCGATCGGCCGCAATCGGCACGTCCTGGAGCACGGCGAGCACCTGCGCCGCGAACGCTTCGTTCATTTCGACGAGATCGAAATCGCCGACCGCGAGCCCGGTGCGCTCGGTGAGCTTCTTGATGGCCGGCACCGGGCCGATGCCCATGAGCCGCGGATCCACCCCCGCGCTCGCCCACCCGAGCAGGCGCGCCCGCGGCGTCAGGCCGCGCGCGCTGGCGTGTTCGGCCGACGTCAACACGACCGCCGCGCCGCCGTCCGTGATCCCCGACGAGGAGCCCGCCGTGATGATGCCGTCGCCGAACGCGGTCGGCAGTTTTCGCAGGCTGTCGATCGTCGCATCCGGCCGCGGGTGCTCGTCGCGATCGACGACGACCCTCTGCCCCTTCACCGTGACGGTGACGGGCGCGATCTCGCGTGCGAAATGCCCGCCGTCGGCCGCTGTCTTCGCCTTCCGCTGGCTCTCGAGCGCGAACAGATCGGACGCCTCGCGCGTGATGGCGTACTGTTTCGCCAGAATCTCCGCCGTCTCCCCCATGATGAGATTCGACAGCGGGCACTGAAACCCGTCGCGATACATCGCATCGACGAGCGCGAAGTTGCCCATTTTGTGGCCCCAGCGCGCGTCGGCGGCGTCGATGAGGTACGGCATGCGACTCATCGACTCGATCCCACCCGCCAGGACCATCGTCGATTCGCCCAGCATGATCGCCTGGGCGCCCGACGCGATCGCCTGCATGCCGGACGCACAGGCCTTGTTGATCGTCTGCGCGGGCGCGGCCGATGGAATGCCCGCGCGATGCCCGACTTGCCTCGCCGGATTCGGCCCCGACCCCGCCTGCCGCCCGTGGCCCATCAGGACTTCGTCGATCTCCTCGGGCCGGACGCCGGCGCGCTCCATCGCCGCGCGCGACGCCACCGCGCCGAGCTCGGCGGGATGCACGTCCCGAAACGATCCGCCGTACTTGCCGATCGGCGTACGAGCAGCGCTCAGGATGACGATCTCACGGCCGAGCATAACAGCCAATTGTAGTTTCTAGAGGTCGGCCGTGTCGATCTGCGCGCGCTGCAGCCGGCCGCTGAAGTCGATGTAGATCGACTTCCACTCCGAGAAGACGTCGAGCGCCGCCGTACCGGCTTCGCGGTGCCCGTTGCCGGTCGCCTTGGTGCCGCCAAACGGGAGGTGCACCTCGGCTCCGATCGTCGGCGCGTTCACGTAGAAGATCCCCGTGTAGAGATCGCGCATCGCCGCGAACGCCTTGTTGATGTCCTGCGTGTAGATCGACGCCGACAAGCCGTACGGCACGTTGTTGCCGATGGCGATCGCTTCGTCGAACGAGCGGCACGGCATCACCGACACGACCGGACCGAAAATCTCTTCCTGCGCCACGCGCATCGTCGGCGCCACGTCGGTGAAGATGGTCGGCTGGTGGAAGAAGCCCTTCGCATACGCGCCCTCGCGCAGCGGCTCGCCGCCGCACGCGAGCTTCGCGCCCTCTTTCTTGCCGATGGCGACGTACTTCGTCACCGTGTCGAGCTGCCCCTGGCTGACCGACGGCCCCATCTGGCTCTTCGGATCGAGCCCGTCGCCGACGCGGAGCGCCTTGGCGCGCGCGACGAACTGATTCACGAACGCCGCATACACCTTCTCGTGGACGACGACGCGGCTGGCAGCGGTGCAACGCTGGCCGGTGGTGCCAAAGCCGCCCCAGAGGCATCCATCCACCGCGAGCTCGACGTTGGCGTCGTCCATCACCATGATGACGTTCTTGCCGCCCATCTCGAGATGGACTTTCTTGAATGACGGCGCCGCCTGCTCCGATACGGTTCGGCCGACGTCGGTCGACCCTGTGAACGACACGACCTTGACCTCGTCGCTGACGAGCATCGCGTTCCCGACTTCCCCGCCGCCGCCGGTCACCAGATTGACGACCCCCGGAGGGACCCCGGCTTCTTCGAGAATCTTGACGAAGTTGAGCGCCGAAAGCGGCGTCAGCGTGGCCGGCTTGAAGACGACCGTGTTGCCGCAGACCAGCGCGGGGATGATCTTCCACGACGGGATCGCCATCGGGAAATTCCACGGCGTGATGATGGCGCAGACGCCGAGCGGCTGGCGCACCGACATGGCGAACTTGTCGCGCAGCTCGGAGGGCACCGTCTGCCCGTACTGGCGGCGTCCTTCGCCGGCCATGAAGAACGTCATGTCGATCGCTTCCTGGACGTCGCCGCCGGTCTCGTCGAGGATTTTGCCCATCTCGCGGGTCATGTCGCGCGCGAGCGCAACTTTGCGGTCGGCCATGATCTGCGCGGCGCGGAAGAGGATCTCCGCGCGGCGCGGCGCCGGGACGAGCCGCCAGTGCTCGTACGCGCGGCGCGCGGCATCGATCGCGTGCTGCACATCTTGGCGCGTCGATTTTTGGAAGACGCCGATCAGATCGTCCGTATTGGCGGGATTACGGTTTTCGAAGACGTCCCCTGAAACCGAAGGTATCCAGGAGCCGTCTATGAAGTTGTGGTAGGTCGTGCCCTGCGCGGTCGCGGTAGCCATAGCTTCAGAGAGTGCCGTACTTGGACC
>JADGOC010000048.1 GCA_017883165.1 Acidobacteriota bacterium | reverse complement strand
GTGAGCTCGCTGTCGAGCACGAGGTCCGTCATGCCGATGATGCCGTTCATCGGCGTGCGGATCTCGTGGCTCATGTTCGCGAGAAACTCGCTCTTCGCGCGGCTGGCCTCCATCGCGCGGTCGCGGGCGATCACCAGGTCCTGGTTGCTGGTCTGGAGCTCGGCGGTGCGCGCGTCCACCGTCTGTTCGAGGTCGTCCTGCTGCAGCAGGAGCAGCTGATCGCGCTTCTGGATGTCGCACAGCATCGCGTTGAACTGATCGATCAGCTCGCCGATCTCGTCGGCGCCGCCCGCGTCGGCGCGGACGTCGTAGCGGCCGCCATCGCGCACGAGACGCGTCACCTCGATGAGCCGCGCGATGGGGGCGAAGATCAGCCGCGCGGTCGTACGCGACAAGCCGAGCGCAATCCAGAAGGCCCCGAATAGCGTGCCCGCGACGATGGCCGCGAAGCGCACGAGCCGGCTCCAGACTGCGGTCGTGTCGGACTCCATCGCGATGCTGCCGATGATCTCGTGGTTGAGCGAAATCGGCCGCACGACGCGCAGGTGGCTGCCCTCGAACACGGCGACCGCTTCGACGGCCGGCGGTACGGCGTCTTCCGGCACGGCGGAACCCCACGAGACATCCGGGCGCCTATATTCCGCGAGCAGTGTGCCGTCACGTGTGAACAGTCGCGCGTCGAGGATGTGCTCGTTGAGCGCCGTGGCGCGCAGCGTGTCGCCCGCCGCCGTGGCATCCTTGAATGTCAGCGCCGCGGTGCTGTTGGTACCGACGATGTCGGCGAGCAGCGTGACGTTTTGGACCAGGCGGGACCGGCTGTTGACGTACTCGTAGATCGCGAAGACCGTGCACGCCGCGATCAGCGTCACCCCGCTGGTGGTCAAGGCGGTCGTCGTGAGTTTGCGCGCCACCGACTGGCGGCGGAACCAGGTGCCGAGGCTATTGAGCATGACCGTCCCTCATGACCTTGGCGAGCCCGAGCAGTTGAGGTGCAGCCCTGAGCGCTCAGCCGGCGCGACTCCGCTCGCCGGTGACGCGATCGCCGGGAGCAGCGCCGCGAGCAGGAATCGGGTGATGCGCTTCATCGGTCCTTCACGCCGCCATGACTTTCAGGCGTCGGAAGACGCCATGGACGCGCGACAACAACACCGCCGGGTCGAACGGTTTGATGATGTAGTCGTCGGCGCCGAGCTCGAGCACCCGGTTCTCGACGCCGGGCCCTTCCTCCGACGTCAACACCATGATCGGCAGCGTGGCCATGGTGATGTCGCGGCGCAGCCGCGCGATCGCTTCGTAGCCGTCCATTTCCGGCATGTTGAGGTCGATGATCATCAGGTCCGGCCGCTCGCGGGTGGCGATGTCGACCGCCTGCTTGCCGTTCGCCGCCTCGAGCACCTCGAAGTTCTCGCGCTCGAGCAGCAGCTTGATGAGCATTCGCGTGATCGGTTCGTCGTCGGTGATGAGCACGCGCGACCGGGTGCGGTTGGTCGCCTGCGCGCCGTCGACGTCCTCGGCGAGGACGCGGTTGACTTCGTCGATGGACGTGACGCCGTCGGCGACGAGCCGCATCGCGTGATCGCGCATGTTGGGCGTGCCGGAGGCGCGCATGGCCGCGCGGATTTCGTGCGCGGTCGCGCCGCGCACAATCGCGTCGCGCAGCTCGTCGGAGGGCGTGAGCAGCTCCGCGATGGGCACGCGGCCGCCGTAGCCGGTGTGCTTGCAATGTTCGCAGCCCGGTCCCGCCGACGCCGGCACCGCGGCCAGATGATGCTCGGCACCCAGACGGTGCGCCTCGAACTCGTTGTTGACTTTCTTGCAGTACGGACAGAGGGAGCGCAGCAGCCGCTGCGCGAGCACCGCCGACAGGCATTCGGCGATCTTGAACGGCTCGAGCCCGAGGTTGGTGAGGCGCGTGATGGCGGTTGCGGTGTCGACCGTGTGCATCGACGTCAGCACGAGATGCCCGGTGTACGCCGCCTGGCCGACGATCTGCGCGACCTCCGCGTCGCGGACCTCGCCGACCATGATGACGTTCGGGTCCTGCCGGAGCAGCGAGCGAAGCACCGCCGGAAACGTGTTGCCGGCGCGCGCGTTCACGGGAATCTGCGTGACGCCGGGGACGGTCCGCTCCACCGGATCCTCGACGCTGACGATGTTGGTGCGGCCGGTGCGGAGGTGCCCGAGCGCCGCGTAGAGCGCGGTCGTCTTTCCCGAGCCCGTCGGGCCGGTGACGAGCACCAGGCCGTCGGGCCGCGAAAGCGCGCGCTCGAGCCGCGCGAGTGTCTCCGGGTCGTATCCCAGGCGATCGAGCGTCTGCAGCGGGCTGTGGCTGTCGATCACCCGCATCACCAGCTTCTCGCCGTCCACCGTCGGCAGGCTCGAGAGCCGGACGTCGATCGGCCGGCCGTTCACCTTGAGGCGGAACGCGCCGTCCTGCGGCTTGTGGCGGACCGCGATGTCGGCGCGCGCCATGATCTTGAACCGGTTGCGAATCGGCTGCGAGACGTCGGCCGGCAGCGTGAGCACCGGTTCGAGCACTCCGCAGATCCGGTAGCGGACGAGCGTGCCCGTGCTGCCGCACTCGACGTGGACGTCGCTGGCGCCGACTTCAACCGCGCGGCCGATCAGGTGATTGCACAGGTCGATGACCACGGAGTCCGACTTGGTGCCGTCGCCCTGGTCGAGGTTTTCGACGACCGCCTGCTCCGAGCGCAGCCGGTTGGCGAGGACATCGAGTTCGCGCAGCTTGGGGTAACAGCGGTCAAGGGCGTCGAGCACGGCCGACCGCGTCGCCGCGACGATTCGCGTCCGTCTGCCGCACGCGAACGCGACGTCGCGTTCAGCCTCGGCGTTGAACGGCTGCGACGTCGCGTACGTCAGTGTGCGGTTGTCGACCTGGAGCGGCACCACGAAATAGCGCCGCGCAATCCGCTCAGGCACCAGACGGACGGCGAGCTCGCTCGAGACGGCGCGTTCAAGGTCCACGACCTCGAAGGCGCCGGCCTCCGCGAGCTTGGCGTAACTGTCCTCCTCCCGGACCAGCCCGAGCGCCACGACGGCGTCGGCGAGGGACATCTCTTCGCGACTGGCGTGCTGCTCCGCCAGCGAGAGATCGCTGCGGTTGATCAAGGACGCGTCGATCAGGAGGGCCGGAAAACCTGCGATGCCGACGCGCTCTTTGCGTAATTCGACAGTCATGTTCTTGCCTGCTTGAGCAAGACGACTGCCATAGAGTCCTTTGGCGTCTTTTGCTGGCTATTTGCGCCGGCGGTGCGTTCAGTGTGTGCGGGATCGTGCAGGTGAGCGCCCAAAGAGCGAGCGGTACGTGCGGTTATGGATCGGCGCTGGCGGCCACCGAAGCGGCCGAGCGACTCACCTAATCGGTGCGGCGTCTCGCGGCCACGTCGGACTGACAAGCTCGATGCGCCACACCGGGCCGCCGAAATACAGCGACTGCTCCGACTTCACAAACGCCGGCGCCTCTCCGCCGAGGATCCACACGTGCGAATCCGGCGGCTGCTTCCCAAGCAGCGGCGCGAGGAGGCCTGACACACCGCCGATTTCGACCTTCAGCACATAGTGCGTCGCGGTGCGGCTGGTGCCGCCGGTCGAGAAGCGATCCTCTCCGACGGCGGTCACCGCCAGTTTCACGAGGCGCGGCTTCGGCGTGGTGGCCACGAACGACAGCGTTTTCGGCGGCGCCTCCGGCCGGACATTCTTCAGCAGCGTGAGGATCACGCCATTGGCCACGTCGGGTGGCAGAGCGAGATGTTCGGTCTCGACCTTTTGTTCTCCGCGATCGGTGGCGTAGCGGACGGTCACGTTGCCGCGGTCATCGACGGTCATGTCGAGCGGTTGCGGAAAGCTCGGACCCTTTTGTATGAGGTGATCGCTCAGCAGCCGGAATTCCCGGCGCTGCGAGTACACCGCGGTCTCATCGTGCAGTGAGCCGTCCTTGAAGTGGAACACGAGCCGCGTGGTCACGCGATTCCCAACAGCGAGTTGGATCAGATCGCCATTCGCGATCGTCGTTCCCTCCAGGGTTTCTGGCGCTCCGCACGCAATACGCGAGCGCGCCGACGAAACCGAGCAGCCACAGGTGCGAGCGAGACACGTTATGCCACCGAGCGGCGGCCGCTCAGCAGCCCGACGACGAACAACACGATGGCGACGACCAACAGCACATGGACGAACGCCCCGATCGCGTACGTCCCGACGATGCCCAGCAGCCAGGCGATCAGTAGAACGACGGCAATGGTGTACAGCATGGCGATCCGTCCTCTGCAGCCCATCGTGCAGCAATCGCCGAGACGTGTCTGTGCGTTTCAGCACACGCGCACATTGGCGGCGTACGCCGCACGCGTCAGTCGTGCAGGATGACGGTCAGGAGGGACTGATTGACCTTGAGGCTGCCGTTGTATTCGATGAACCCGAGCTTCTTGAACTTGTTCATGAAGAAGTTCACGCGCGAGCGCGTCGTGCCGATCATTTCCGCGAGCGTCTCCTGAGAGATGCGTGGCAGCACGCGAGAGGTCTGCTCGAGCTTGCCGTAACGCGCCAGCAGCAGCAGCGTGCGCGCCAGCCGTTTCTCACTGGAGTTGAACAGCTGATCGACCAGATCTTCCTCGATGCGAATGTTCCGAGCCAGCATGTGCGCGATGAAGCGGTCCGAGAGGGCATGCTGATCGTGGAGCAAGCGAACCATCTGCTGTTTCGGGATGACCAGCACGGTCGTCGCGGCCACGGCGGTCGCGGCCTCCAGACGAACGGGATGACCCGTCAGCGCCCGCTCACCGAAAAAGTCACCAGGCCCGAGCAACCCCACGATCGCCTCTTTGCCGCGGTGCGAAAGTACCGAAAGCTTGACGGCGCCCTCCTGAATGTACAGGACGCTGTCGGACGCATCGCCTTGGGAGAAGATGACATCGGCGGGTTGATAGATCGCGATGGTCTTCCCCGTCCCTGCGGAACGGAGAAACGCGTCGACGTCGAACGCAGGCGTCTGCTTGGCCTTCATGAACGTTGGACGCTCACATTATCGCACTAGTCGCGGACAGCGCTGCGGAGATTCGGAGTGGCGCAGACGACAGGCTTGTTGGCGAATTAGTGGAGCGACCGTGAGACAAGCGTCGCGACGGGAATTACGATATTGCTTAGGTTGTGACCAAATACCGACGGCCAGACGCTGTTCGTGCGCTCGCGTACCCATCCTGAAACGACACTGAGCATGAACGGAGCGATGGCCGCCCCGAGAACAATGCGCGCATGCAGCTGATGATCGAAGGCAATGAGGCCATTGTCTCCCGCGAACAGAACCGACGTGATCAGCAGACCCCACCCGAACTGGGCCCCGCCGAATTGCCAGCATCGGCCGAAGGCGCGGTTCAACAACGACTGATACAGCCCCCGGAACAGAAGTTCTTCAGCAAGACCTGGCATCACCAGCAGGAACGCCCACCCCTCACCCGTCAGTTTGAGGCGAGAGCCAAGGATGAAGAAGACAGCAGGAACCGCTGCAGCAATCGCGAGGGCAACAATGGCCGGCTTGAACCAGCCCGGTTTCAAGCTCGACGTCACACCGATTGATGCGAAGGAGATTCCAGGAGTCAGCCACACGACGAACAATGGCCAGGCCGTCGTCAGGAGCGTCGCCTGCCATTGCCAATGCAGGTGCTGGAACCCGTTCACCCGGGGCAGATCTGCGACCGCATTTTGAAAGATGACCAGGGATCCGACAAACACAAGCAGCCCCCACCGCCGTGTGCGGGAGTGCCAGAGAGCGGCCAGCACGAGCGGCAAAGCGCACAGCAGCGTCAGGCCGGCACTGAGGCTCACGCTGACGAGGTATGTCCGGAGCGGCAACGCCGCATTGTCCCACACGAGCCACCAACACGCATGGCCCTCAACCGACCATGACGGTCAGTTGACGCGCGGTGTCATTTCACGGGCACAGCCCTGCCGGGCCACGCGATCGTGAGCAAAAAGGCGCTCTCTTCAAGTGCCTCGATGTCATGAGACACGCCCTGGTCCAGCGCAAGCAGACTGCCTGGTCGGAGATCGAAGGCGCGCCCAGACGCATTCAGCCGGATATGGCCCGACAGCATGTGGACCGAGATCCGTCCTTCGGTTTGGTGTTTGGGTATGCGCGCCTCCGCCTGCAGTGCCGTCAGGACGACGCGGAAGTCGTCGTACTTCACCAGCGTTCTGGCATTCTGTCCCGTTTTCCAAGTCGTCTCACCGTGCAGCTGACTCACCTCTGTCGTGAGATCGAACTCCAGAAACGGACTGGCCATCGGCGGCGTATGCGGTCGCCTGCGGTCGGACTCTTGTTGTGGTGAATCAGCCATGTCAACCTCCTCAATTAGGAATGTGCTGAGAACGCTAGGCCAGCGGTTTCTGACGTCCAAACACACGCAGCCTGAGCCCGGACCCGAGCACACGTTCGCGCCGGTGCTCCGCTTCGAGGATGCGGGCGCGCGCGGTGAGCAGATCGCTCAACCCGACCATCCCGATGAGCGTCCCATCGCGCCGCTCGACCACCGGCAGGCGCGTGACGCCGGTCTCGGCCATCCGGAATGCCAGGACGCGCAGCGGCTCGTCGCCGTGCGCGACCACTGGTTCTTCGTGCGCGACGTCGGCCAACTGCCCGTCCGGGTGCACCTTCGCGTGCTCGATCCATTCGCGCACGCGACTGCGCGTGACGACGCCGACCAGCCGCCGATCCGCGTCGACGATCGGGAACAGCCGCTGGTCGTGCCGGCCGTGCAGCGGCCCCGGCCGGTCCGGACGGTCCACTGGCCGACGGCTCTCGAGCGCCGTCGCGACCTCCGGCCACTTCGCCTCCGAGGGCAGCGCCACGATGCCCGTGCGCGCCACCTCGCGCGCGAAGATGATCTCGAGCGGATCGACCGCGTATTCGCGGCTCAGATGGAAGCCGCGGCGGCTGACCTTCTCCGTGAGAATCGACCGGCGTAGCGTGAGCACGGTGAATCCGTGCGCGACCGTCACCGCCAGCAGCAGCGGCAACATGACGTTGACGTCGTGAGTCAGCTCGAGCGCGAAGATCACCGCCGTCAGCGGCGACCGCATCGTCCCCCCCAGAACGGCGCCCATGCTCACCAGAGGCCAGAAGCCGGCGCCTTCAAACGGAAGGAAATGGGCTTCGAGGCCGCCCAGCGCGCCGCCGATCATCAGCAACGGCGCGAGCACGCCGCCAGAGGTCCCCGATCCGAGCGACACGGACCAGATGATCGACTTCACGACCAGCACGCCGACGATGATGCGCATCGGCGTGTCCCCCTGCAGCAGGTTGGCGATGACGTCGTAGCCGACACCAAGCGCCTGCGGGAAGAAGAACCCGCCGAGACCGATGACGAGACCGCCGATCGTCGGCCACCACATCCAGTGAATCGGCAGCTTGGCGAACGCGTCCTCGGACGCGTATACCGCGCCGGTCAGCAGCGCCGAGACGACGCCCGCCAGCACGCCCACCACGACGCAGCCCAACAGCCCCGGCGTGCCGATGAACGCAGGATGCGGGGGCACCGGAAAGAGTGGTCCGAGGCCGAGGATGTGGCGCCGAACGGCCGCGGCCGCGACGCTGGCGAGCGCGACCGGGATGAGGCTGCGCGGCTTCCATTCGAAGAGGAGGAGCTCGACGCCCAGCAGGACCGAGGCGACCGGCGCCGCGAACGTCGCGGACATGCCGGCCGCGGCGCCCGCGACGAGCAGCGTCTTGCGCTCGGCGCTCGTGAGATGGAACAACTGCGCGACGAGCGAGCCCAACGCCCCGCCGGTCATGATGATCGGCCCCTCGGCGCCAAACGGGCCTCCCGAGCCGATCGAGATCGCCGAGGAGAGCGGCTTGAGCACGGCCAACTTCGGTTCCACCCGGCTGCCGTTGATCAGGATCGCTTCGATCGCTTCGGGAATACCGTGGCCGCGGATGCGCTCGGAGCCGTAACGCGCCATCACCCCGATGATCAGCGCGCCGACGACCGGTACCAGGATGACGAACGGTCCGAGATGATTGCCGGCCGGCGAGACGAGCGTCGTCCCGAAGCGCTGGAAGAAGAAGAGATTCGTAAAGAGGCCGATCAGCCTCAGCAACGCGGCGGCGACGAACGCGGCGACGACGCCGATGACCAGGGCGAGCGCGGAGATCGCCAGGACCCGCGGGGTCGTTGTGAAGTCGCCCAGATCCTCCGCGGCGGCCGCGGGCGAGGTCGTGCGCTCCCGCACGGGCTCACGCACGGGCGCGCCGCCTGACGCGCATGCGCCGTGCCGGTTCTTCGAAGAACATCGCCGGCCGCTTCCGCGGCAGCGCCATCCCGCGCACGAGCCCTTCGAGCGTGGCCGCGAGGCGGGCGCGTTCGGCGCCGGGCAAGGCGTCCACCGACGCGACCAGCTGCTCCTGCGCCGCCTGGGGCGCGCGGTCGAGGCGCCGGCGTCCGCCCGGCGACAGCCGGATTTCGACGCGCCGCGCATCCGCGTCGGCCGTGCGCTTCTGCACCAGGCCTTCCCGGGCCAACCGGGTCACCACGGCCGACACCGAGCTCTGATGCGTGCGCGTGCGCTCCGCCAGTTCATTCAGCGAGAGGCCGGGCACTTCGGCGACCGTGCGCAGCACGAACAATTGCGCGCCGCTCAGCCCCACGCGCGATTCCGCCAGGCGGGAGGACTCGCGCAGCGCCTGCACGATGCGCCGAATCGCGTCGAGCACCTCGCGCGTGCGCGGGCCGGGCGGATGCGCGGGCCGGCTAGATGTATTGGGTCCCATACATCTAGCGTACCGGATCGGGCGCGGATCGGCAACCGACGGGTCCCGCTACCCGAGCAGACGCGTGAGGATTCGCACCAGGGCCTGTTGCTCGCGGACCGACAGTCGGCCGAGCGTGGCGGGCGGCGTCGTCATGCGATCGAGCAGAAGGGCGCGGAGCCGGGAACCGGTCGGCGTGAGAGCCAACACCTTCACCCGGCGGTCGGCGCCCGATGGGCGGCGGCGCACGAGGCCTCGCGATTCGAGCCGGTCCACCAGTCCCGTCACATTCGATGCGTCACAGGCGAGCGTCTCCGCGACCCGCCCCATCGGGATCGGCCGGCCCGGCTCGATCAGGCGCAACACGTGGCACTGCGCCGGTGAGAGCTGGAGCTCCGCGGCGAGCAGCGGCAGGTGCGCGCGCTGGGCGAAGGAGAACCGCACCAGGAGCCGCCAGGCGTCGCAGGCGTGGGAGCTCGCGTACTTCATCGCCGGCAGTATAGTTCATTCTGTCAATAGTTGACATCATCAACTATCAGGCGTAATCTCGATGCCATGGCAGCCCTGAAGCTTG
Organism: Acidobacteriota bacterium; assembly: GCA_017883165.1. Classification (GTDB taxonomy): domain Bacteria; phylum Acidobacteriota; class Vicinamibacteria; order Vicinamibacterales; family CAVVIG01; genus JADGOC01. The sequence goes on along the minus strand of JADGOC010000048.1, from coordinate 15,438 downwards.
TTTGTCTGGACGATGCGGTCGTGTTCCCCGGCATGCCGGTGACGCTGCCGGCGGATGTTGGCCGCGAGACGCGTGTGTTGCTCATTCCGCGGCGGGACGGCGGCTATGCCAAAGTCGGCGTGGTCGCGGAAGTGTCCGAGCGCGCCCAGCGCGGAGGACTTGGCGTGGCCTCGCTCCACGCGCTCCACCGCGGCGTGCCCGGCGCCGCACATACCGACGAAGACGGCGTCCTCCGCGTGGAGGTGGACGAGCGTCCGGACGTCGTGCCGCCGGAGAGCCTGACGCGCGATCTCGAGCGCGAGTATCGAGCGCTGGTGGAAGAAATTCTCGAGATCCGTGGCGACGACGGCCGCATCAGCGCGTTTGTTCGCTCCATCACGCATCCGGGCGCCCTGGCCGACACGGCTGGCTACTCGCCGGACCTGAATGTCGCTCAGAAGCTGGAGCTGCTGGAGACGCTCGACGTCGTCGAGCGGCTGACGCTCGCGCTGCGGTTCCAGCAGGAGCGGCTGGCGGAGCTGCGGGTCCGGAAGCGCATTCGCGACGATGTGGAGTCGGGCACGCAGAAGCAACAGCGCGAGTATTTTCTGCGCCGGCAGATGGACGCGATTCGGAAGGAGCTCGGCGAAAACGAGGGGTCGATCGCCGAGGAATACCGGACGAAGATCACGGCCGCCGGGATGCCCGAGCCGGTTCAGCGGCAAGCGGAACGTGAGCTCGCGCGCTTTGAGCGCATGGGCGACTCGAACGCCGAAGCGTCCATGATCCGCACCTATCTCGACTGGCTGCTCGCCGTCCCATGGTCGACACGATCGGAGGAGCGTCTCGACCCGCAGCACGCGCGAGAGGTGCTCGACGCCGACCACGCCGGTCTCGACGACGTCAAGCAGCGCATCACCGAATATCTGGCGGTGCGCAAGCTGCGCGCGGAGCGTGGCCTCGCCGACGATCGCCGGTCGGGCGCCATTCTGACGCTGATCGGCCCGCCGGGAACCGGCAAGACCTCGATTGGCGAGTCGATCGCCCGAGCCACAGGCCGGAAGTTCGTCCGGATGTCTCTCGGCGGCGTGCGCGACGAGGCCGAAATCCGCGGACATCGCCGCACCTACATCGGCGCGTTGCCTGGCCGGCTCGTGCGCGCCTTGCGGGATGCCGGAACGATGAACCCGGTGATCCTGCTCGACGAGGTCGATAAGCTGGGGGCCGACTGGCGCGGCGATCCGTCGGCGGCGCTGCTCGAGGTGCTGGACCCCGCGCAGAACCATTCGTTCCAGGATCACTACCTCGATGTCGAGCTCGATTTGTCACACGTGCTGTTCATCGCGACCGCCAACGTGGCGGATACGATTCCCGGGCCGCTGCTCGACCGGATGGAAGTGATTCGGTTCGACGGCTACACGACCGACGAGAAGGTGGCCATCGGGCGCGGTTACCTGTGGCCGCGCCAGGTGGAACGGAATGGCTTGAGCCTGGACGACGTGACGACCGACGACGACGTGTTGCGGCTGGTGGTGAGCGACTACACGCGCGAGGCGGGCGTCCGACAGTTGGAACGCGAGCTCGGCAGGGTGCTTCGGAAAACGGCCACACGGATCGCCACAGGCCATCAGCCGAAGCCGGTGGTCATTGATTCCGCGGTCGTGCTGGAGGCGCTGGGGCGGCCGAAGTTCTATCACGAGGCAGCGGCGCGCACCGCGGTCCCCGGTGTGGCCACCGGACTGGCCGTCACCGGCGTCGGCGGCGACGTCCTGTTTGTCGAAGCGGCGTCGATGGCCGGCAAAGGTGGGCTGGTGCTCACCGGGCAACTGGGCGACGTCATGAAGGAGTCCGCCCGGATTGCGCTCACCTACATACAGAGTCACGCGTCGCAGCTCGGGATCGACGAACGGATGTTCGACGGCCGGGAGTTTCACGTGCACGTGCCCGCCGGCGCGATCCCCAAGGATGGGCCCAGTGCGGGCGTGACGATGGTCGCCGCGCTCGCGTCGCTGCTGACCCATCGGCCGGTCAAGAGCACCGTGGGCATGACCGGCGAGGTGACGCTGCAGGGGCGCGTGCTGCCGATCGGCGGCCTGAAGCAGAAGGTGCTGGCCGCGCACGCCGCCGGCTTGACGGAGGTGATCCTCCCCGAGCGCAACGAGCCCGACTTGGACGAGGTGCCGTCGGATGTGCGCGACCGCATGCAATTCCATTCGGTGACGTCGGTGGACGAAGTGCTCGCGCTCGCGTTGGAGCCGCACGCGCTCGCGATGGTCGCGTAATCCGCGAGGACGCCGCTCTATCGCATTCTCGACTTCAACTTGATCGTCTTGCCATCCACCACGAACGTGCCGTATCCGTGGTGATGGATCGTCCTGGGTTCCTTTTGCGCAGGATCCGTCCAAGCCTTGAGCACTTCAAGGACGAAGAGGTTGTACTTGTTCACGAAACGGGTATCGACCACCCGGCATTCCAGATTCGCGAAACACTCGGCGACGAGCGGCGGCGCGACGCGCGTGGCTGGCACCGGCGTCAGATGGAACCGCTCGAACTTCTCCACGTCGCGGCCCGAGCAGTTGCCGACCTTCACGACCTTGGGCGCCAGCTCCAGCGCCGGAATCGCGATCACGCACTCCTTCGTCGCCCGCAGCGCGGCAAAACTATAGTCGGCCTCGCTGACGACACAGGCCACCAGCGGCGGTTCAAACTCGACCATCATGTGCCAGGACATCGTCATGACGTTGGCGCGGCCTGCGCGGGCGGTTGTCAACAGGACCACCGGACCCGGTTCGAGCAACCGGTAGACTTTCGACAGCGGGAGATCTTTCATCATGGTCGGCTCCCGGACCCATCCCTGCTCTGTCTGGGATCTGGCTGGCCGCTTTCCAGCCGGTGTTTCAGTCCGACCAGGACGTCGGCGGCTTCGGCCTTCACCCGACGCTGAACGAACCACCGCACGATTCCGCCAAACGTGCCGCCGAGCACGTCGACGTCGGATCGATTCAGATACGCCAGATAGGCGTGATGACCAGGCTCGCCGCGGATCAGCGCGGTGACGCCCAGTGACGCGTTCACATAGCGCGTCGTGAAGATCTGCTTGCCTGCGACAAGGACGTCTGGAGCGCCCGGGGCAGTGCTGCGGACGATGCTGACATGCGTGACGCCGATCGTCGCTCTGCTCGCGAGCCGTTCCTTCGACCAGTACAGGAAGGATTCCACGGACGGCATGTGGAGACGCGGATAATCGTCGAGGTACGCTGCGAAGCCTGGCAGATGGTCCAGGAATGTCGCGTGCCCGACAAGCGCCGTCAGCCGCGCTCCAGGAAACACGGGGCGCTCCCCATTCTCGTACGGCCCCAGCGCGGATTGGCCTTGCGCCAGGTAGGTTCGGACGCGCCGCAGGATCATCTGGCGAAAGGCCTGTTGCAGCGCCGGTTTCCAGCCGGCTCGCGCCTCGTCCGCCGCGCGGCCCAGCTCGCGCATTTCCGCTTCACTCAGCTTGAGCGCGCAATCACCGGGACGGCATTGTCTGGCCGCCGACAACTCCTCGTCGTCGAGCGCGAGCCCGGCGAGATCCTCAATGCGCGGCGGATCCGAGAAGCGACCGATCGCCAGCACGTACGAGCTCTTCTTCAGTTCCTCGATGCGCCGCATCCACTGGACCAGGCGATCGCCGTCGATGTCGACGGCGACGGCCGCAAAGACGGCGACCTCCTGGTCCTGGCCCGGGAGAATGCGCGCGATCGACGCCCCGCGATCGAGCTGACGCCGGTCGTCGTCGGTCATCACAACCGACGGCCGGAAGAACGCGAAGAGATCGACTGAAGCAGGCGGCGAGAGGACGGTTTGCAGCGCCAGGAGCAACCCGCCGACCATCAAAAGCCCCGCCGCCTCGCCCGCGCAGACACGACCTCGACGACGCTACCGGCCAGCAGAACCTCGCCAGCAACGGTTCGCGCAGCGATCATCGCTCGATCCATTCCACGAACGATCCAACGCTGTCGACCACGATCATCACGCGCAGGACGCGATCGTTGCTGTACATCAGCTTTGCACCCGCTCGTGCGTCCTCGACGGACCGATAGTGCGTCCACGTTTCTGGAAGGCCCGCGGCCGTCCCCTGCTTCATGATCGGCCGGAGCCTGAATGCCTGCGTCGCCATCTCCGCCCTCCCTCACGCATTGCGCGAACCCTCGATGCGGCTTCCATTATGTGCTTCGGCATGCTCTCTCGCGCGCTATGGCCAGAATCAACTACCATCCGGCTGAGCCTGTGAGGCTCATCCTTGGAGGCACAGTCCATGCGCGATACGTCCCTCTGGACAGGTTTGGTGATCGTGTCGGTCTCACTCGTACTGGACGCGACAAGCCGAAGCCGAACAACCCGACCGTAGTAGTCTTAAGGAAGGATATATGGCAACCACCACAACACCACAGAGTCGTGAGTCGCACAAGAAGCTGAAGCCGAAGCCGAAGACCGAGAACAAGTCGTGGCAGACGCGGAACGCGGCACGCAAGGACAAGCAGACGGCGCACGCGGCGAAGCTGGCGGCGGAAACCGGGCACTGACACCGAGCGGTCAACTGCGCTCAACGTGCAGCTTCAGCCGCGGCGGCTCAGGTTCTCACGCACTGCCGACGGCTGCAAGCTGAGGTTAGCCCGTTCACCGCATCGATTACTGAGTGTCGGCGCTAGGCCCGTAGATCCCGGGGACCTTCCCGCCCATCGCACGCAGGTAGGTGCTGAGCTGGCCGCGGTGATGGACGGAATGTTTAATCGCCATCGCGAGAAAATTGACTCCAGGCGCCTGGACCGTGCCGAACAAGTCGATGACGCTGGTAAGCTTCTCGCCTGACATGCCGCGCACGCGATCAAGGGCGGCTGGAACTTTTTCTTTGTAACGGGCGACAGCGTCGGCCGGGCTCATGATGCCGCAGGCGTCAGAGTCGTCGGGCGGAGGCGTGAATGCGCCGTTCGCGATGCAGTTCAGCAACCACTCGTCTTCTAGAGTGATGTGCCGGGCGAGCCCGAGACCGGTCTTTGCCTTCGCGTCCGGCCGGTAGTCGAGGTGGCCGGTGGGAACCGCCGCCATGACGCGCAGAGTCGTCTGCATCTCATTTTGGAAATCTGTGATGAGAAACTCGGCAATAGTTTTGGCTTCCTGCGAACCCATTAAGGATGCTCCTTCCTGCTTGTGCTGATCCGAAAAGCGGAGACGGGGACCGGCTGCATTGTAATCTGGATTTGGATCGTTTATCGTTTATCGTTTATGCAGGGGGCTATTGATACGAAAGATTGTCTGGACGCTGTTGGCGTTGGTGGTCGTGGTACTGCTCGCAGGTATCAGCGCCGAGCACGCACTTTCTGGCCGACTACAACACGGCGGAGGACTGCCCCGGAGCGGATCCCACCGGCCTCAGCGGATCAACTTTCTTTTTCCACCGGCCAGCGCCAGAAGTGTGGCACCCGAACATCGACATGGCAGGCGTGACGATCAGCTGGTATCAGAAGCGTCGGCTGCTAAAGATTATTCGTAGAGAGGTCGTGGAAGGCGTCTTGACGGCCAACTGGGGCTGAAGACAAAAAAGGCCGCCCTGCTGAGGGCGGCCCTTTCCGTGACTTTCGTTGCAATCTCGCTGCAACCGATCGGGAGAAATTTGGTCGGGGCGAGAGGATTTGAACCTCCGACCCCTCGGTCCCGAACCGAGGCGCACTTCTCAGAATTGCTCCAGAAAAGTGCCGAGTCTCCGTTCAGCATAAGACCAGCATAGAGGTGGCGGGCGACTACCCCTCGAACGCCGCTCCGTCTTCAATGGCTGTAGGCTCGGCCCTCGGGGGAAGACAGGAGACAGTTACGCCCCTCATCAGCGGGCTCGGTGAAGCCGCACTCTCTCAGGAGTCAGACGTGCCTTCCCGGTACTGTTCGAACAGCACAGGTGGGTCGCAATAGTTCCAGCTGATTCGCCGGCATTTTGTCGACGAGGGAACGCTACATTTGGAGAGGCGGCTGCGCTTCGGTACCATGGCGTCGTTTGGCAGGCGATGCACAGAGCTGGACGCCTGAGATCCTGCCATCACATGAGCCAACAATGGTTGGGAACCGTCATGAGAAGATCTAACGGCATTCGTACGTGATGATTGAATCCCTTTCACTGCCCTTCTTGTTCCTCATCTTCGCCGGCTGTGCTGCGGCAATATGGTTTGCCGGAATCAGATTGTCCGACATCACCGATATTCTCGCGACGCGCTTCGGATTCGGGGAAGCATTCGGTGGACTGATCGTCCTGGCGCTGGTCACCAACCTACCGGAAATCGCCATTACCGTCAGCGCGGCATTACACCACGACCTTGAACTTGCCATAGGCAACATCCTCGGCGGCATTGCCATACAAACCGTCGTGCTGGTGGTATTGGATGAATTCGGCTTGGGGAGCAGTGATCCCCTCACGTACCGCGCAGCATCACTCGTTCTGGTGCTCGAAGGATTAATGGTGATCGCCGTCTTGACATTGGTCGTGATCGGCAATCAATTGAATGCTTCAGTGATTTATTTTGGTGTATCGCCCGTGGATGCCACCATTGCGCTGGTGTGGCTCGTTGGCATTTACCTGATCGGCAAAGCACGAACGACCTTGCCATGGCATGAACAAGGTACTGCTCCCGGAAGCCAGAGAGAACCACGGGGGCACAGCGTCAAAAAGAAGTTCGAAGCGGCGACGAAAAAAGGCCTCCGAACCACAAGACTCCTTGCGGTCTTTGTCTCTTGCTCCGTCGTTACGCTCGTCGCCGGGGTGGGACTGGAGGTAAGCGGTGAAGGCATCGCGCGACAAACAGGAATGACGGGCGTCCTGTTTGGTGCCACCTTTTTGGCCGCAGCGACGGCGTTGCCTGAAATATCTACCGGGCTGGCTGCCATGAAATTGCAGGATTACCAGATGGCCATGGGTGATATTTTCGGCGGCAATGCTTTCTTGCCGGTGCTGTTCTTGGTGGCCACTACTCTGTCAGGCAGGTCTGTTCTTCCTCAAGCACAACGAACGGATATCTATCTTACTGGTCTGGCAATCTTGTTGACGGTCATTTACATCTGCGGACTCATATTTCGTCCGCGGAAACAGATTCTTCAAATGGGGGTGGATTCATTCATCGTGTTGCTGGTGTATTCGCTGGGCGTGGTGGGCCTTTTTGCCATTGCCAAATAAGAGCGCAATCGCGCGGCGTCCAAGATTCAGCGGTGCGGTTGAGCCCGTGGAGCCTCCCACCACACGATCAGTTCCCGAACTTGCGAACAAACCAGACCTTAACGACTTGAGTTAAGGCCACATAGCCGAGCAGCATCATCGCCAGCAGGAACCAGTACAGCGGCGGAAGCGGGACGAATCCGAGCGTGTTGGCCAGCGGCGAAACCGTCAGCCAGCAGCCTACTACCACGATGATCAAGGAGGTCGCGATCAGCGGCCAACTCGCCCGACTCTCGATGAACGGGATCTTGTTCGTGCGAATGACATGAATGATCAAAGTCTGTGTGAGCAACGACTCCACGAACCAGCCAGTTTGAAAGAGCTTCGGATTGGTCCAGGCGCTGAATACGTACAACATGACGAAGAACGTCAGGTAGTCGAAGATGGAGCTGATGGGACCGATGAACAGAATAAAACGCTGAATCTCCCCAATCGTCCATTTGCGCGGCTTGGTCAGCCATTCGGCGTCCACCGCGTCGGTCGGGATGGTGGTTTGCGAAAAGTCGTAGAGCAGGTTGTTGGTCAGCACTTGGATCGGGAGCATCGGCAGAAACGGCAGGAAGATGCTCGCCCCGAGCACACTGAACATGTTGCCGAAGTTGGAACTGGCGGCCATCTTGATGTACTTGATGATGTTGCCAAACACCCGCCGGCCTTCCAGCACGCCCTGCTCGAGGATGAGCAGGCTGTTCTCCAGCAGGATGATGTCCGACGATTCCTTCGCGATGTCCACGGCGCTGTCCACCGAAATGCCGACGTCGGCTGCCTTCAAGGCCGGGGCGTCGTTGATGCCGTCGCCCATGAAGCCCGTCACGTGACCGGTGCTCTGCAGCGCTCGGATAATGCGCTCCTTGTGCGCAGGCACCAGCCGAGCAAAAACCGTCGTGGTGCGCGCGGTCTCGGCCAGGTCTCCTTCGCTCATCGTCTCGATTTGGGAGCCGAGCAGGATGTGCTCCGCCGGGATCCCGACTTCCTTGCAGATAAAGGCCGTCACGATTTCGTTGTCGCCTGTCAGGATCTTCACGTCCACGCTCAGATGGTGCAGCTGCTCCAAAGCCTGCGTGGCCGTGTCCTTCGGGGGATCGAGGAAGGCGAGGAACCCGAGCAGGATCAGGTCTGACTCATCCTTCACCGAGTAGACCGGTTGGTCTGAAGCACCAGGCATCTGTTTGTACGCCAAAGCGATCACGCGGAACCCCTGAGCGTTCAGGTCGCCCGCCAACTGCCGGCGTTTGGCATCGTGCTCGGGCTGCACCTCGACGATCTCGCCCTTGATTTCCACGCGGGTGCACAGCTTCAAGACTTCATCCACGGCGCCCTTACAGATCAGTGTGTTCAGGCCGGCGCCATCCTCCACCACGACCGACATGCGCCGCCGCACGAAATCGAACGGGACCTCGTCGATCTTCTTGTACGCCTCCTTCACCTGCAGATGGGATTCGAGTTCCTCATGTTTGAGGACCGCCTCGTCGAGCAGGTTCTTCAGCCCCGTATGGAAGTAGCTGTTCAAGTACCCATACTGCAGCACCTTCTCGCTGGAGTCGCCGTGCGCGTCCAGATGCTTCTCGAGGACGATCTTGCCCTGCGTGAGCGTCCCCGTCTTGTCCGTGCACAGCACGTCCATCGCCCCGAAATTCTGGATGGCGTTCAGGCGCTTGACGATCACCTTTTTGCGAGCCATCGCAAGGGCGCCCTTGGACAGGTTGACGGTCACGATCATCGGCAGCATCTCGGGAGTCAGCCCGACCGCCACGGCCATCGCAAAGAGCAAAGCCTCCAGCCAGTTATGCTTGCTGAATCCGTTGATCAGGAAGACCGCTGGCACCATCACGGCGATGAAACGAATCATCAACCACGTGAAGGCGTTGATGCCCTGGTCGAAGCTGGTGAGCTGGCGTTGCCCGACTATGCTCGCCGCCAGCGACCCGAAGTAGGTCGCATCTCCGGTGCAGAGGGCCACGGCCGTCGCCGATCCACTCTCGATGTTGGAGCCCAGGAAACAGATATTCGGCAGCTCTAAGGGATTCTGAACGTCTGCGGGCGCCGGTTCGGCTCTCTTCTCCACCGGCAGCGCTTCGCCGGTGAGGGCTGCCTGGTTTACAAACAGGTCCTTCGCGGACAGTACTCGGACGTCGGCGGGCACCATATCACCGGCGGCCAGTCGGACGATGTCCCCTGGGACGAGCATCTTGAGCGACAGTTCTGATTCCTGGCCGTCGCGCACGACCGTCGCCGTGTTACTGACCATCGCTTTGAGCTGCTCGGCCGCGTGATCGGCACGCATCTCCTGCACGAAGCGCAGCGCCACGCCCAGCAGCACCATCACGAAAATAACCACCGTAGCCCGCTGGTCCCCTGTCACGAACGACACCACGCCCAGCGCCGTCAACAGGATAACCAACGGATTCTTCACGTTACTCAGGAGGCGGATCAGGGCTGATTGGTGCTTCTCTCGGGCAATCTCATTGAACCCGTACTGCTTCAGGCGGGACTCGGCGACCGCCGCGGTCAGTCCGCTTGATTGCGAGGCCAGCTGTTGGAGGACAGTCCCGGTATCAGCCCGTGCCTTATCTAGTAGTTGCTGGGACGCAGGTGTGCCGTTCCCGGGCGGATGGTGATCCGCGCGTTGGAGCGGATTCATCGTCCGGCCATGCTTTCTTCGCGCATGGGCATAAGGTGATCCTCCGATCGTTGATTCATGCGCGCCGTGACATGCTTCACCCCACCGCGACGCCGACGATCCGCCCGATCGCCGCAGTCACTGCCATCGCCAAGGCTCCTCCGATGGTTACGCGCAGCGCGGCGCGGCCCAGCGGTGCGCCGCCGAGATGACCGCCGAACGCACCGAGCGCCGTGAGACTCACGAGAGACAGCGCCGCGATCGCACGGATGCGTGCAGCCGCGGGTGCGACGAGAAGCCCGACAATCGGGCACCACGGCAAAAGACGCAAAGCTCGCGGCCGATATCCACGCCGCCTGCATCGGGCGCGCGAGGGATGCCTGGTCGATGCCGACAGCCTCGCCTTGGCAGTCGAGAGGCCGATCGCGCGCCGCCAGGAGAAGCCGCCGAGATTCATCGCGCAAGCCTATCCGAGATCCGGCCGACCGGAGGAGCCGAGAAGATCGGAGGCGACCCGGGGGCTCGCGCGCTCCGGCCCCGACCGCGTAGGCGGCCGTAAGCAGGGCGATCGGCGGGCGGGCCGGGCTTCCCCCGGTCGACCGGGTTCCCGACCCGCCGGACGGGGCCGGGCGGAGGTCCGGGTCGGAAACCGGGCGGCTCGGCGGACCCTACGGCTTAGGCCGATTCTTCGGCTTGACGTGGATGCCGAGGCTGATTCCGTGCCCGCGATGAATCGCGTAGAGCACGGCGACGAGGAGAGCAGCGGCGTAAATGAGCGTCTCCATTACGGGCGCTCCTTTTTTTGTTGCTTGGCTGCTTCCTTCTGCTGCTTGACCTCGTCGGCCGCCTGCTTGAGCGCAGCCGCAAGCTCTCGTGCTTCGACCGCCTTTTCCTTGAGCTTCTTCGCGGTCTTGTCGGAGTTCTTGATTAACTCCTCGAGCAGGTCGGGGAGTTTGTCGAAGGCTTCGATGCGATACGAGCGGGGGGCGTCTTTAAAGAGCCACTCCTTAATGGTGTCTCTGTCCCAATACTCGCAGCCCTCAACGGTCCGGATCGCAAGCCCCCATTTGTCTCCGACCGTCGCGTATCCGACATCTCGCTGCCAATAGGTTTGGTACTCGTGGTCGTCGCCGCCGACGATCTTCTTCCAAGTGGCTAGCCCAACGTTGAGTTCTTGGAGAGCGGTCTCTAATTCCAGGATTGGCTTCGAGAATTCGTCGGAAGCAGCGTTGAGGACTTCGGCGGAAGCGGCGAGACGTTTGTAGGCGGAGGAGAGACGTTCGGAAGTCGATGGACCTTCGGACACGATGGCGCTCCTTGGGTGCGCTTTGTGAAGCGACCCGGCTCTCGTCGGCGAACACCGACGAGGGTTGCGTACGACTTGTGAGTCGGCCACAACCTCACCCCTAGTATAGCAGTGCCTCCTGGCGGTCGAGTACAAACGAAAAGGGCACCCATCGGCGGGTGCCCTTCGAATTTCTTACGAGAAAGTTACGAGCGCGAGAGCGAAAAGTGGTCGGGGCGAGAGGATTTGAACCTCCGACCCCTCGGTCCCGAACCGAGTGCTCTACCAGGCTGAGCCACGCCCCGACAGGCGATTCCAGATTGTATCAGCCAACTACCCGATTACCAAATCACCCAATTACCCGATTACCAGATCCTCGATCGTGAGCGCCTCGACCGCCGCCAGCGCATGATGCGCCGTCAGATCCGGGTGCAGCGGCGTCACCGACACGTAGCCGTTGCGCACCGCCTCGTAATCCGACCGATCGTGCGGCTGCCACGCGTTCTGCCCTTCTTCGATCCAGTAATACGCGCGCCCCTTCGGATCGTGCCGCTCCACCACCGACGTCACGTGATTGCGCGCCGCCTGCGCGGTGACGCGGTAGCCCTTCGGCTGCCCGTGCGGCACGTTGACGTTGAGGAACGTCCGCGGCGGCAAGGGAGTTCGGAGCAGCGCCGCGGCGATCGCCGCGGCCGCGCGCGCCGCCGGGCCGAAGTCGTACTCGCCGCGCGTCGCCTTGAGCGATACCGCCATCGCCGGCGCGCCGAGCAGCGACGCTTCCAAGGCCCCCGCCACCGTCCCCGAATACGTCACATCGTCGCCCAGATTCCACCCTTTATTGATGCCGGAGAGGACGAGGTCGGGCAGCCTCTTGAGCACCTGCGTCACCGCGATGTTCACGCAGTCGGTCGGCGTCCCGTCGACGGCGAAGATGCGATCGCCGATGGTCTCGAGGCGCAGCGGATGGCGCAGCGTCAAGGCGTGGCCGATCGCGCTCGCCTCCTGCACCGGCGCGACAATCGTCACCTCGCCGAGCGCACTGACCGCATCGGCCAGCGCCTTGAGTCCGTCCGAGCGATAGCCATCATCGTTGGTGATCAGAATGTGCGGCATGAAGAGACTGATTATAGCGGATGCGCAGGCGGATGAACTCGGTGTCGTCCCGCACGCCGGCCACGCGCCCGCCGGTCTCGGGATAGTTGTTGTCGTTCACGACCACAATCGTCTGCGCGTCGGTCTGCCACACCGACTCAGGCGTGATGAACGGAAACGTGAAACGCGTCGGAAACCCGCCGAGGTGCTTCGGGTTCTCGATCGCAAGCAGATCGACGACGAGCGTTTTCCTGACGAACGTGTCGGGGGCGCCGACCTCGACGCGGAAGATCTTCTTGAATCGTGCCGCCGGTCCGTGCGCGTTGTCGCGCTCGATGACGAGGAACAGCTCGCACGCGCCGCCGCAGCCGGTCGGCGGAATCGCCGTCGAGATTTCGGTGGCGGAATGATCGGGTCCGTCGAACCGGTAGCGCCACGCCCGGCCGGTGAACCGCCGCGCGTGTCGATCGAATTCGAGGATTCTCGTCGTGTCCGGCGGATCGCCCACGGGGCCCGCTTCGAGCAGCGCGAGCAGGTGCCGGCCATCGCGGCGCGCCGCGAGCCCTTCGAAGCCGCGGCTGCGGCGAACGGTCGCTTCGCCAACGAGCGCTGGATGGTCGGGCGAGCGCAACCCCGGGGCTTCGACGGGCGCATCGAGAAGATGGCCATCGGGCGCGAGGTGCAGGACGAAGGGGCCGAACTCTTCGCCAATCCAGAACGTGCCGTCGCGATCGACCACGAGCGATTCGGGATCGAAGTCGGCGCCGGTGAGCGCGCGGCCCTGCGCCTGGTCGTTCACAATCGTGAATCCCGCGCGGCGATCGGGATCCGCGAGCTGAACGAACCGCGGGTCCACCTCCACCTGCCCGGAGTCCCAGTGCGGGCGCACACGGTAAATGCGCAGCAGGAAATCGTCCGAGTTCGCTTTGGTGCCGTAGCCGTTGTCGGGCAGCGCCAGCCACCAGCCGGGACGTTGCCGATCGGGCACGAGCGCGGAAAATCCCTGCACCGGCTGCGAGGGAAACGGCAGCGTCAGCCCCGGAGCCGGATCGACGCGGCGGCCGGACGGGGGGCCCGGCGCGAACGTGTCGGCCGGCAACCGCGCGAACCCAATGAGCAACGCCAGCGCCGCCGCCACGCGCGCAGGCGTCACGCGACCCTCGCCTCGGCGGCGTGTCTGGGCACGACGACGAACAGCAGCGCGGTCGCGGCCAACGCGAGCGCCGATCCGACGCCGAACGCGGCCGGCGCGCCGTAGATTTTCCAGATCGCGCCGAACACGACGCTCGCCGTCAGCGCGCCCAGTCCGCTGACGGCGTTGTACACGCCGAAGGCGGTCCCCCGCCGCGAGGCCGGCGCGAAATCCGCCACGAGCGCCTTCTCGGTGCCTTCGGCGAAGCCGTAATAGAAACCGTAGACGAGAAACCAGGCGAGGAGCGCCGGCAGCGTCCGGCTGAACGCGAAGCCCGCGTACACCACCGCATACACCATCCACCCGGTCGCGATCACGGCGCGGCGTCCGATCCGATCCGACCAGCTGCCGCCGGCGAGCGACACGGTCGTCTTGACGACGTGCAGCGCCGCCCACATGAGCGGGATGAACCGCACGCCGCCGGCCGCGTCGGTGAGCCTCAGCAGCAGAAAGGCGTCCGTCGAATTGCCGAGCATGAACAACGCGAGCACGGCCATGAAGAGGTGAAAACGGCGAGGGAGCCTCTCCGAGGGTGTCGTGCTGGGTGCAGCGTGCCCGGTGCCGGGTGCTGATGCAAGGTGCGGCGTGCTGGGTGCTGTGCCGGGTGCGACGCGTGCTGCGTCGTCGGGCAAAAAGAAGATCAACGCCACGGCGATCGCGCCGGGCACGATCGTCAGCGCGAACAAGGTTCGATACTGGCCCGGATAGAAGATCAGAAACACCGTCGCCAGCACCGGGCCGACCACCGCGCCGAGATTGTCCATCCCCTGGTGGAAGCCGTAGATCTTTCCGCGCGTCCCCGGCGTGGCCCACCCGGCGAGCATCGCATCGCGCGGCGCGCCGCGCACGCCCTTGCCGACGCGGTCGAGCACGCGCACGCTGAACACCTGCATCCAGGTCGTCGCGATCGCGATGAAGGGGCGCGCGGTGGACGACACGGCGTAGCCGAACAGCACGAGCCACCGCTTGCCGCGCGAGCGGTCCGCGATCCAGCCCGAGATGATCTTCAGCAGGCTGTTGGCCGCTTCCGCGGCGCCTTCGATGATGCCGAGCGACAGCGCGCTCGCGCCGAGCACGTGTGTCAGGAAAAACGGGAGCAGCGAGTAGATCGCTTCGCCAGCCGCATCGGTGGCGAGGCTGATCCACCCGAGAAGCCAGACCGGACGCGGAATGCTGCTTCGTATAGTCAGAGGTGGACGCTACGCTTTCAAGAAGATGTGCCGGCGGTACAGCTCGTGGCAGACGGCGTACATGACGCAGAGGAACACCAGCGAAAAGATCAGCGACGCGTTCTTCGGCGAGCCCATCCACTCGAAACCGCGCTCGTAGATCACCGATTGCAGCGAGACGCGCGCGCCGTCGGCGCCGGCCACCTTGATAATGATGCCCAGCTTGGCGAGGAAGCCCGACAGGACGAACAGCACGATCGCGTTGGAGCCGAGGACGACAAACGGCCGGCTCCACATCGTGAAGCGGCGGATGTCGATGAAGTAGATGCAGGCGGCGAGGCATATCGCGGCGGCGCCGCCGGTCAGCAGCACGTACGAGCTGGTCCAGAGATTCTTGTTGATCGGAAAGCTGACGCCCCACAGCATGCCGGCGCCAAACAGCACCACGCCGGCCGCGGCTAGTCCGAGGACTCTCTTCACTGGCGCGGCGGGCGACTGCATCCACAGCCCCGCCAGTGCTCCCAAGAGCGTCGTCGCCACCGCGGGCGCGGAGCTGAGAAGGCCCTCGGGATCCCAGTCGCGCCGCCAGAGGTGGCCGCCGAACAGCGCACGATCGATGCGCGCGCCGATGTTGCCCGCCGGCGTCAGGTCGCCGAAGTGCGTCAGCACATACCAGTAGCCGACCAGGATCGCGACGATCACGGCCGACAGCACCACGACTTGCCGGCGATGCGCGCTCCATCGAAACACGAACGCCGCGACGAGGTAGCAGACGCCGATCCGCACGAGCACGCCCGGAATCCGCCAATGCGCCGGGTTGAAGTGCGGGAACCCGGCCAGGAACGCGCCGAGGCCGATGAT
>JADGOC010000163.1 GCA_017883165.1 Acidobacteriota bacterium | reverse complement strand
CGCGATGGAGAATCGCGAGATGCAGCAGGTTGCCGAGAAGGTCGGCTTCACCGTGCACCACGATGAAGCCGAGCAGATGATGAAGGCCGAGCTGAATCTCTGAGCACGCACGGGCCTTGCGACCAGGACGAGTGAGGCGTCCGTCGTGAGGCTGGAAGCGGATTACCGAAAGCGGGTTCAACAAAGCGTGGCGGAAGGCGCGGGTCGAGGCCGGCTGCCCCGGTCGGATCCCCCACGATTTTCGGCGGACCGCCGTGCGCAACCTCGTGCGGGCTGGCGTGCCGGAGCGGGTGGCCATGCAGCTGACGGGCCACAAGACCCGCGCCGTCTTCGAGTGGTACAACATTGTGAGCAGCGGCGACCTTCGAGATGCGGCACGATGGCTCGACAGCTTCGTTTCCGGTCGCACGGAAGCCACCGGCTCGTCGTGACGGGCTGATGTGCACCGTGGACACTCGCCCTCCGGCCGTGCCGCGCGCTCTTCTTGCCTGACGAACCGTGACGGTCCCTTCGTGAAGAGTCTACAGAAAAGACCGACGGACGCGGGTCGAAGCGCCCGTTGCGAAATTCGCGCTTTCCCCCCATACTCACAGCCACTCAGACATCTTTTCGGCATATGACTGCTCGGCCGGTTCGGAGGCTCGCTGTTATCGTGGCGGTCGCGGCCTTGGGGCTGGCGACTGCGTCGTCCCGCGACACGACCTCTCCTCCGGTCGTCTATGCGGCGGACGTCGACAGCATCATCCATGCCGTGTCCGCGGCATACATGATCGAGACGATGGACCGCGCCGATCGTGCCGGCGTCACATTGGTCGTCTTCACGCTGCGCACGCCGGGTGGCTTAGTCGATTCCACCCGCGACATCGTCACACACATGCTCGCCGCCAAGACGCCGATCGCGATCTTCATCGGGCCTTCCGGCGCACGGGCCGCGTCGGCCGGGTTCCTGCTCACGATCGCCGCGGATGTGGCCGCGATGGCGCCCGGCACGCACATCGGCGCGGCGCATCCGGTGGCGGGGAACGGCGAGCCGATGGACCAGACGCTGGCGAAGAAAGTGGCGGAGGATGTTGCGGCCTTCGCCCGGACGCTGGCGAATCGGCGACATCGAAACGTGAAGCTCGCGGAGCAAGCGGTGACGGACAGCCGGGCGTTCACCGAGGAGGAAGCGCTCACGGCCTCGCCGCCGCTGATCGATCTCGTCGCCGTGGATGTCCCTGAGCTGCTGCGCAAGCTGGACGGCCGACCCGTGACGCGCTTCGACGGCACGGCAGTCGTCTTGAGGACCGCAGGCGCTCGTGTCGTGCCAATCGAGATGAACTGGCGGCAGCGTCTGCTGAGCGCCGTCGCGCATCCCAATGTCGCCTTCATGCTCTTGAGCCTCGGGACGCTCGGACTCACCATCGAACTGTGGAGTCCCGGCGCGGTGCTGCCAGGCGTCGCGGGCGGACTCTGTCTCTTGCTGGCGTTCTTCGCCCTGCAGATTCTCCCAGTGAACTATGCGGGCCTGTTGTTGATCCTCTTCGGGTTGTCGCTGCTGATGCTCGAAGTCAAGATCGCGAGCTACGGCCTGCTGACCGCCGGCGGGCTCACGAGCCTCCTCTTCGGATCGATGATTCTGACGGATTCGTCCCTACCGGAGCTGCAGGTGAGCCTCCGGCTCGTGCTCCCGATCGTGCTCGGGGTGGCTGGCATTGCTGTCTTTCTCGCACGGCTTGCGGTCGCCTCCCAGCGGCAGCGCCCCGTCACGGGCGTCGCGCGGATGATCGGCGAGGTCGGACTCGCGCTCACGGCCATCGAGCGCGGAGGGACCGGACGCGTGGCGACGCACGGCGAGATCTGGACGGCGATCGCGACGGAACCCATCGCCGATGGCAGTTCGGTCTGCGTCACGAGTATGGACGGCCTGACGCTGACGGTCCGGAAAGTATGAAGCGCGCGTGTGACCGCCGCCGCCCATCTCTCTCCAGAGCCTGGCGCGTGCGGAGTTGGACCTCCGTGGCCACTCCCGCTGGTTCGTGCATGGTTCGGCTGAATTGTCGGATAGGACGCTCTTGAGATCTGCATGCGTTGAATGATGTATTGTTCGGGTAGGCGCTACTGAAGTCTTGCGGAGACACCCACCATGACGAGCGACGTGCTGCTGCCGATTGCGATCCCGATCTTCATCGTCTTGGTCTGGCTCTTCAACTGCCTGAACATCATGCGGGAGTACGAGCGGGCGGTGGTGTTCCGCTTGGGCCGGGTCCTCAAGAAGGAAAAGGGCCCGGGCCTCGTCCTCATCCTCTGGCCGATCGATAAGATCGTCAAGGTCTCGCTGCGTGTCGTCACGTGGGATGTCCCGTCTCAGGACGTCATCACTCGCGACAACGTCTCGCTGAAAGTGAACGCCGTGGTCTATTTCCGGGTCATCAGCGCCACCAAAGCGATCATTGAGGTCGAGAACTTTCGGTACGCCGTCGAGCAAGCGGCACAGACCGGACTGCGCTCGGTGCTGGGTGAAGTGGAGTTGGATGATCTCCTGGCGCAACGGGAGAAGCTGAATGTACGACTCCAAACGATTCTCGACGAGCAAACGGAGGCGTGGGGCGTCAAGGTCACGCAGGTCCAGGTCAAACAAGTCGACCTGCCGCAGGAGATGCAGCGGGCGATTGCGGCCCAGGCGGAGGCGGAGCGCGAGCGACGAGCCAAGATTATCGCGGCAGAAGGTGAATTCCAAGCGGCCGCCAAACTGGCCGAAGCGGCTGCCGTCTTGAACCGTGAGCCGGCGGCGATCACGCTGCGGTATCTGCAGACGCTGGTCGAGATCGGCACCGAGAAGAACACGACGATCGTGTTCCCACTGCCGATCGATCTGCTGGGAGGGCTGGGCGCCCGGCTCGGTGGCGAAGTGAAAAAGTAAAAGAGGAGACTCAGGATGGCGGGCGCCGTGCTCAGCGCGCCGCAGGTGGCTTCGCCTCTGCCTCCGGATGAATCTTCTTCCTGTCCCGTAATATTCCACCGCTCGGCCGAGCGCGGCGTCGACCCGCGATCGGTCACGCCGCGCGGCAATAATAGTTGAGCAATCCGCCAAGACGCTGACCATCGGGGGGAATCCGCGGTCGTCGCGCCGGCATCGTGAGCACGCCGCGGCCGTTCGTCAGGACGTCGGCGAGCGCTTCGACGAACAGGGGCGAACCTCGCCGCCTCGTCCGCCAAGCATTCAGCGTCTCCGCGATCGACGTTTGCGGCTCACCCGTCTGGTTCGCTATCATCGGGAGCTATGGCAAAGCATGCATCTCACATCCTCGACATGGCCCGAAAAGGCGCGGAACACAAATACGCAGAGCTGAACGCCGAAATCGCCGCACTCGTCAAGCACTTTCCACATCTCACGGGACGGAAGGGTGGCATCGTGTCTCGGGGTACCGCTGCGCTCTCGAAGGGCGGGAAGGCGGTGATGGCCGAATTAGCTCCGCATAAGCGGAAGCTGTCCGCCAAGGCCCGCAAAGCGATCTCGGACGCTCAGAAGAAGCGGTGGGCGAAGCAGAAGGCCAGCGACAAGAAGTAGGAGCAGCCCGGTCGGGCGGCTCGTCTTTCAGAAGGTGTCCATCCGATCGGATCAAGCTCAATTAGCCGCGTAGAGGGAATATGAATTATAGCGACGCGGCGCAATTGCGCGAGAAATGGGGCGACAAACCGTGCGCCCACCCGGAGATTGAAGCAGAGGTAGAGGTTGGTCACCCCTCCAATAACTACGTCTGCACCACGTGCGGCAAGGTTGGCGAAGGCAATCAATGGAACACCACTGAGCGCAAGGATTTAAACTGAAGCACTACCATCTCGGCCGTTGATGTAGACTCCCGCCGGGATTGACGTTCCCTCCCTGCGGTTTCTTTTCGCCGCTCTGGTCGGCTGGCTGGATGGTCAGCAGCAAGAGGCCCTGGCCTATCTGATCGAAGAGCATCGGATCCGCCTGACCCCGCCTCTCAAGCCGGCGATCGCCTGATGCGCCCAGGATCGCGCAACCGGCCGAGGTGTTGGCAGCGAGGAACTGATGCGCTGGATCGCGACCAACGCCGGCCACGAAGACTCGATCGTCGTGCAGAAGGTGCAAGACATGAAAGACGAAGAGGGTTTCAACGCGCAGACCGAGACGTACGAGAACCTTGCGCAGGCGGGGGTGATCGATCCGGCCAAGGTGGTCCGTTCCGCACGGCAACACGCGGCGTCGATCGCGTCGTTGCTGCTCACGACCGAAGCGGTCATCACGCAGATTCCGGAAGAGAACACGCACGCGGCGATGCCGGGCGGCGGCATGGGCGCCGGCCTGTACTGAGACGTTCAGTCATCACAGATGTAGAGCACCTGTCTCACGCTGGACGGCGCGGGTGCACAGCGACGAAGGGATAACGTTGGCGGATGGCTTTCCTCAAGAAAAACACCTCACAACTTCAGACCCAAGAGCACGACATTCACAAGGCGTTGAAAGCCTGGTATCTCACGCCCGGCATACAGCGCGACCTCCGAAACAAGGAGAATGGGGCCGTGCAGACGGTGTTAGAGGTGCTGGAGCGACGACTGTCGGCGGCTCACAAGACCGAACACCCTGACAAACTGTCGGCTGCGACGAAGCCGAGATAAACGATCACGCATATCGTTCCCTGTATTTGGTCGTGTGGGGTCGGTGGCTGTTCGCGGCAGTGTGCCGAGGAGTGCCGACCCGTGTCGAATCTCCCATGACTGACGTCGCCTCCTCTCTCACGCGGACCGTCGCGCGACAGTACGACCTCGCAACGTAACCCACGCGCTGCGAATCGGGGCCGGTCGTTCCATTGTGACGACTCGTCTGGCTATCGGCGTGCAGGCCAGACGCCACGTTTCGGCTGAGTGTTCGGACACGACACGGTTACAATAGCTCGGAGGATCGTCATCATGAGTGGAAGTCTGCACCCCACCGAAATCCATCGACGTCGGCACCGCACAGAGAAACGGAACAAGCTGCGCGCGAAGCTGGCGGCGGCGCCGGCGGGCGCGCGCGCCGCGATCGAAGCGAAGCTGCAGCGAACGTATGCGCTCGTCCCCGGCACGAAGCCGTCCACGTAGTGGTGAGCGCGGGACCGCCGACTCGGCTTCGGTATCTTGTCGCCTCAGCCATTGGTTCTCTTTCCCGCCTTCGGCTTGGGATGGTCCAGGGGCGCAGATCCGCCCTTGAGGATCTAACGACCGCCGACTGCACGTCGGTGAAAGCGCTGGCTCCGTCCGAGCCCGACCTTTTGGCTGCCGCGCATTTGTGTACCGAACTCGGCCGAGTTGATGAGACACGTGAGGTAGGACCGCTGCTCCAGGAGGCTGCCACGATTCGATGCGGTCGGCCTCATCCTCTGGGTGTGGGATCCGCAGGCCACCGAACTGAGGCGCACGCTGGCACACGGATATTCAGACAAGGTGATCGCGCAGTTACCGAAAGTACGGCGCGACACAGACAATGCCACCGCTGCGGCGTTTCGATCGGTTCAAATGTGCGTGGTCAATGGCAGCGATTCGGCCAGTGGGGCCTTGGTGGTTCCTTTGATGACGCCAGTGGGGTGTATGGGTGTACTCGCCATCGAGCTGCAGCACGGTGGCGAGCAGAGGGAATCGGTGCGCGCGCGCGCAACCATTTTCGCCGCGCAGCTGGCCACGTGGGTCGGGACCGCGCGGCTGGCTGAAGCGGTGAATGCCTGAGCGCAGATTACCATCAGTCAACCATTGACGACTTGAACGAAGCCGCTGGCGCGGCGGCCGATGAGCACCTGTTTTCCTTCACCACCGACCTGCGGCGCGTCCTCGAAGACCAGCAAGCTGTTGCCGAGAGGCTGAAGCGAGAAAACGGCACGATCGCCCGCTACGTCTTTTGCTACACGAAGGGCAAGAAGACTGGCAAGCGTATTACCGAATCCGGGTTCAATAAGGCGTGGCGGAAGACGCGGACAACGACGGCCCTGCGAGCAAGATCGAATGGAATGCGTCGGTAGAGTAAGCTTCACGCATGACGACCTGCCGCTGCACGAGTCTCAAACAGGCTGAACATCTCGGGCGTATTTGCGAGAATCTCGCGACGGAGTCCGATGGCTACTGCAAGGCGTGTCACGATCACGCGGAGAGGGACCGGCTGCAGACTGAACGCGATGTGCGCTCGGGAAGCGATCTGTCACATCAGTGACTGAGGGCGGCTGCGGGACCGTGCGCATGCAGCAGGGAGGAAGCCCGCATGTGGAAGCATGAAACGTCTGTCAAACCATCAAACGCGCCGTCGCCTCCACTCGTGAAGGCCACGCCAACCGAGACGCGGCCGGTGGAGAACATCGTCATGGATCTCGGCAAGTCCGTGGTCATCAAGGGCGAACTGAGTGCATCGGAGGATCTGACCCTCTACGGTCAGATGGACGGTCGCGTCACACTGCCCAATCACACACTTACCATCGGACCCCACGCCGACATCAAGGCGGAAATCTCCGCGAAGGCCGTGGTCATCATGGGCGCAGTCATCGGCAATGTGACGGCTCGGGAGAGGGTCGAGATTCGGGCCACAGGCTCTGTGACCGGTGATATCAGGTCGCCTCGGCTCGCCGTTGCCGATGGCGGTTACCTTCGCGGCAGGGTCGAGATGACCGAGTCGAGCCAGGTCGCCGTCGCCGGCGCACGACCCGCAGGAACATGACCCGAGGCTAAGACCACGGCTCGTGCGCGTGCCTCGATCCGTCAACAGAGGCGCACGCGGTTTTGGATCAGGTGTGCGGGACCAGCGTCGAGCCGCCTGAGCGTCCTGGCTGACGCAGGAGATGCCCGCAATGCGATGACGATAAAAAGCCTTCCGCATCCGTGTCGCGCCCAGCGCGGTCGATTGCAGAGATCGATCACCGATAGCAGGCGCGGAGCGCGCCGGTTCAGGAGTCCTGGCAGCGTCACCAACAGCGAAGGGTCGGTCGCTCCTGTTCATGCAGGACGTCTGCGATGGTCGTCGAACCGCCGTTCGTAACCTCGTGCGGGGCAGGGTGCCCGAGCGCGTGGCCATGCAGCTCACCGGCCATAAGACGCGCGCGGTCTTTGAGAGATACAACATCGTCAGCAGTGGCGACCTGCGAGATGCGGCGCAACGCCTCGACATCTATGCGTCCAGCGCGGCGTCCTGATCGCCAGAAACACACCAGGGCTGCACTCGTCGAAGGATGTTGTCCGATCGATGGTAAGGGTCCTCGTGCGTCGACAGTGCGAGCGACGTGACCAACCAGCTGGCTTGACTGGCCGATGGGCTCTATTCTTCGTGGCGCGGCTGACCGCCGCCGGGTGTAAGGTGGATGGTCACAAGAGATGAAGCCTGCGCCTCGCGTGCTCATCGTGGACGATGAAGAATCCGTTCGCACGTTTGTCGAGCGTGTACTCCACCGCGCCGGGTACGAGACGGCGGTGGCGGCCGATGGCCCCGAGGCACTCAGGATCGCGGAAGCCCAGGATCCCTTCGATCTGTTGCTGGCCGACGTGGTCATGCCCGACATGCACGGAGACGAACTGGCCCGGCGGCTGCTGCGCCTCGAGCCGGACCTGAAGGTCCTCTATTTCACCGGGTATAGCGACCAGCTCTTCGCCGAAAGGACGACGCTGGGGGCGAACGAGGCGTTCATCGAAAAGCCGGTTACCATGAACGGGCTCGTTGAAGCCGTCTCGTTGATGCTCTCCGGACATGCGCACCGCCTGGGGCGTGAAATCCTCGCGGACCTGGCGCGGCTGCGAAGCCTTCGCGTGGCGGCCACCGCACTCTCCGTCCGTATCGGCGGAACCGTCGGTCGGCTCGTGAATATCAGCGCGACCGGTGCCCTCGTGCAACTGCCGCACAGCCTGCCGTCCGACCGCGAATGGCCGATGCGCATCGAGATGGAGCCGGAGCCCGTGGAACTGCGGGTGCGTGTGATCCGTTCACACGCGGTCTCGGTTTCCTTGCCTGAAGCCATGTGGCAACATCAGGAATATGTGGTCGCGCTCGCGTTCACCGAACTCGAACCCAGGACCGAAGAAGCACTCAAAAAGCTATGTGCTGACGCGTTCGGCAAACACGAGTAGCTCCCGCCAGCGCCGACGGTGTGTCTCGCGCAGGCAGCGGTGGCCCCGACGGAAGACG
>JADGOC010000047.1 GCA_017883165.1 Acidobacteriota bacterium | reverse complement strand
CGCCTCGATTCGCAACGTGCCGCTGCCCGACGGGGTCCGTGCGTTGAGGCTCGCCGATCGGCCCCTTCCGCCGGCCTACGGCGAATCGGTCGTCCTGAAGCTGACGTCCGGATCGACCGATCTGCCCAGGGCCGCGCTGGCAAACGAGCAGCATCTCATCAATGACGGGCGCCACATCATCGACGCGATGGGGATCGGCTCAACCGACGTGAACCTGACCTACCTTCCGCTGTCGCATTCCTACGCCATCGGCAACGTCGTGATGCCGCTGCTGCTGCAGGGAACGGCGGTCGCACTTCGGCAATCGTTCAGCCCGTCGCAGTTCGTGCACGACGTTGATGCGAGTGGCGCCACGGTGTTCCCCGGCGTCCCGTTCATGTTCGCGCATATCCGCGAACTGTCGCAGATCGATCGGCTGCCGCCGCGCCTGCGACTGCTCGTCACCGCCGGCGCGCGCATCGATCCCGCAACCGTCATCTGGTTCCGCGATCGCCTCAATCGCAAAGTCCATTCCTTCTATGGCAGCAGCGAAACGGGTGGAATCGCCTACGACGACTCGGACGATGTCGCCGACCCGTTGCACGTCGGCCGCGCGATGCCCGAAACGAGGGTCGAGATTCGCGGCGAGACCGGCGCCGGGCGCATTTTCGTCGCGGGGAATGCGGTCGTATCCGGCTATGCACCCGCCGGGCGGGGCGATCCCGCCTCGCCGTTTCGCGACGGCGGGTTCCTCACCGGCGACATCGGCTATCTCGACGGCGAGAACCGCGTTGTGCTGACCGGCCGTGGGTCGCCGCTGGTCAACATCGCGGGGCGTAAGGTCGATCCGGCGGAAGTCGAACGCGTGCTGGCCGGTCTGCCAGGCGTCGTCGATGCGCGGGTGCTCGGCGTATCGTGCGCCCGGCGCGGGCAGGAGCTCGTCGCGTTCGTCGTGCGATCCCACTCGGCGCTGACGCCAATCGCCATTCGCCAGCGATGCGCTGGCACGCTGTCGCCTTACAAGATCCCGCGCCGCATCATTTTCATCGACCAGCTGCCGATCGACGCACGCGGCAAGATCGACCGTCGCGCGCTCGAAGCGCTCGCGGCGGGCCCACACGACGCGTAGTGGACGGGATCAGCGAGTCCGCTTGCCGGCGGACCGGAGCAGATTCGAGAGCCTGCGCTGCGCCGCCCTCGACACCACGGCTGCCGTCCGCTCCGTACCGTGCGCTCCGTCACGTCGCCGTTCGCCACACCCGCGCTATAATGCCTACCCGAAAGGAACTTGACCGCATGCTGTTCGGGAGACCGCTTGAGACGGCTGTGTCGTTGGTGGCCGATGCCGCGTGGCGCGGATTCCAGGCCGTGAATGGACTCGTGCGCAGCGGGTCGTTCGCGCCCTCCTGGGCGCCGGCGCCGCTTCCAAAAAGCTCGCAGCGCACCTCGCCGGCGCTCGGCTGGCCTCGCACGACCGATTCGTTGTGCCCCACCTGCGTCAAGCAGACGCGCAAGCGCATCCTGGCGGGCGACGTCGACCCGAGCATCCTGGTCACGGAGCACGTCGGCGAGATCAAGGCGCACATCCTCGAACGCGACGGCAAGGTGATCGTCGAAAAGACGTGCCCGCAGCACGGCACGTTCACGGACGTGCTGTCGATCAATCCGGCGTTCCTGAAGCGGATCGAGGGCCTGTTCCCGGGCCGTGACTACGCCGCCGTCACCGATCGACTGCACAATCACGGGACGTCATCGATCAAATACGGGCGCGGATCGGTCCTCACCGTCGACCTGACCAACCGCTGCAACATGATGTGCGATCCCTGCTTCATGGACGCCAATCAGGTCGGATACGTCCACGAGCTGACGTTCGACGACGTCAAGAAGCTCCTGGACGACGCGCTGACGATCAAGCCGCGGCGCCAGCTGACGGTACAGTTCTCCGGCGGCGAGCCGACGATCTCGCCGATCTTCCTCGACGCGGTCGCCTACGCGCGGCAGATCGGCTATTTCGCCGCGCAGGCGGCGACCAACGGCATCCGCTTCGCCCAGGATCCCGAGTACGCCATGGCGGCCGCGAAGGCGGGCCTCCGGACCGCCTACCTGCAGTTCGACGGCGTCGGCGAGGACGCCAACGCGCACCGCAAGGTGGGGAACCTCTTCGACGTCAAGCTGCGCGCGATCGAGCATCTCTATCGTGCGGGCATCGACATCGCGCTCGTCGTCACGATCGTGCGGACCATCAACGACGATCAGGTCGGCCGCATCGTGAAGTTCGCGGTCGAGAACTGCGACAAGATCAGCTTCGTCTCGTTCCAGCCGGTGTCGTTCACCGGACGCGACGAAGACATCGACGACCGCACCCGCGCGGAGCGCCGCTACACGCTGTCGCACCTCGCCGAGGACGTCAAGACACAGACCGGCGCGATCGAGCCGCTGCGCGACTGGTTCCCGCTCTCGGCGGCCGGCGCCGTGTCGGACGTCACCGATCTGATCTCCGGCGCGGGCGCCGACTGGGGCACGATGAAGTGCGGCTGCCACCCGGACTGCGGCACGGGCACGGCGCTCCTCATCAGCAAGAAAACGAAGAAGTGGGCGCCGCTGCCAGATGTCTTCGATGTCGAGCGCTTCTTCGACGATGCGCGGACGATCAGCGACTCTGCGCGCGGCCCGCTGCTGACGAAGGTGCAGACGGCGCTGAGCGTGCTGCGCAACTACCGCGCGCACCGCGCGCCGGAAGGCTTCAGGCTCGGCGATTTGATCAAGAAGTTCGACAAGCAGAGCGGCGGCGCACTGGGCGGCGTCGGTATGCCGGCGGACGGCAACCGCAAGTCCGACGAGTGGCTGGTCCTGTTCATCGCGGGGATGTGGTTTCAGGATCTGTGGACCTACGATTTCCGCCGCACGGAGATGTGCATCATCCCCTACGCGACGCAGATGGGCGAGATCTCGTTCTGCGCGTACAACACCGGCGTCGGCTGGCGTCACATCGTCGAGCAGATGCATCAGACGGCGACGGTCGCGGAGTGGTACAAGGAGCACGGGAAGCATCCGGTGTACGCGAATCCGCGCACGCCCGTGCCGCTCGCGCCACTCGCGCAGCCGATCGCGCTCACCATTCCCAGGGATGGACGGCTCGTCCCGGTCGGGATGAAAAAGGCGCCGCAGCCGTCCGGCGCCGTTTCTCCAATTCTCCATCCCAACCGGAGCGCCACGAGCGCGTAGCGTGTATTCACGAGCCGAACTACTGGAGATGATCACGGCCGAGGGGAGCGCGCAGCAGCAGCTCCACGCGCAAGCCGCCGCGATCCGGGATCGCGTCTTCCGGCGATCGGTGGTCGTCCGCGGCGTCATCGAGATCGCGAATTTCTGCCGGGTCAACTGCGACTACTGCCCCATGCGCCGCGACAACACGCGGCAGAACACACGGTACGTCCTCGAGAGCGACGCCATCCTCTCCGCGGCGCGAGCGATTCGGGACGCCGGCGTCAACGTCGTCGTGTTTCAGGGTGGGGAGATCCCGCAGACCACGCGCGTCCTTCTGGACGTGCTGCCAAAGGTGCGTCAACTGTTCGACGATCGCGTCGAGATTCTGCTCGGTCTCGGCGTGAAGCGCGAGGCCGAATACCGGGCGCTGAAGGAGCGCGGCGCTGACACCTACATCGTGAAACACGAAACGGCGGACGCCGTTCTTCACCGCGACATCCGCAAACAGGATCTCGACGTTCGGCTGAACGCGATCCGCACGCTGCTCCGGCTCGGCTACCGCGTCGGATCCGGCTGCATCGTCGGCCTGCCCGGTCAGGCGCTCGAGAGCCTCGCGGATGATATTCTGCTGGCTCACTCGCTCGGCGTGCACATGTGCAGCGCGTCGCCTTTTGTGCCGACGGCCGACACGCCGATCGCCGGCGCCGCCCGGGGATCCGTCTCACGCACGCTGAACATGATCGCGACGATGCGGATTGTGAATCCCGCGTGGCTGATCCCGACCGTGAGCGCGCTGGAACAGCAGAGTGCGGGCGGGCAGGGCGCGGGACTTCGCGCCGGCGCCAACGTGATCACCGTGAACTTCACGCCACCAGACAAGCGACGCGACTACCTGATCTACGGCGGCAGGCGGCATATCGTCGGGACCGAGCACGTTCGGCGTCAGCTGAACATGGCTGGGCTTGTCGCAGGAGGCTCGGCCTGGGTCGGCGGTGCAGCTGGCTGAGCCACCGGCCCGAATACGCTGGCCTTGTCGTTCAGCGCACCACCTTGAAGCCAACGAGCACGCGTGAACCGGACACCGAAATCCGCATCGGCGCCGGACCGAGTCGCGAGGCGACGTCGGTAATCGACTGCGGGAAGCTCACCTCGTCCGGGTTCAGGATCGCTGTCGGATGAACCGCGACATCGACCTGCGGCCCACCGAAGTATCGGTAGCCAAACACGATCGCAGCATGGCGACCCACCGCTTCATTGAATTCGATGCCGGTGTTGAATCCGAGAGCATGCGCCGGCGTCAACGAAACGGCCAGCCGATACGCATCTTCGAACAAAACCGAATGTCCGCCGAGGTGAAACGTCGTATAGCCAAGCGGTTGCACCGAACCACTGATGCGGTAGTAACTCGGTCCACCAGAGACCGTCACGCTCAGACGCTCCGGCCGTCCCATCCGGACGACGGCGTTCAGACCGATCGCGAGTTCGGTCAGCGAGCCAGACGTGTCGGGCCACGCGATTGATCCACCGGTGTTGACGATCTGTGTCGCGTCGTTCGGCGGTTGACGACTGACATACTGCAAGGCCGTCGCGTACGCGCCGTTGGCCCCCCCGACGTCGAATGACGCCCGATCCAGCAGGACCTGGAGGCCGACATGCGCAGACGGAAAGACGTTGATTCCTCCCGTCATGCCGACGGCGAACTTGGTGTCAACAGCGAGCGTCTGCCCGCCCAGACTCGTGAAGTCGCCGTCAAAGAGGAGCGGCGGCGAGTAGGAGGTGACCAGCGCCCCTGCCGGTCCGGCCATGACGCCGGTGACGGCACCCCACAATTCGACGCGCGGAGGCTGAGGTGCGCTGTTGGCCTGCGCCGCGGCGTTGTCCGCGACGGCGAACCCTCCGAGGGCCAACAAGAAAACCGCGGACGCGGGAAATTGTCTCATCGCCCGCTGATCACTTCCCGATTGTCCATGTACGGGCGCAGCGCCTCTGGAATCGCCACCGACCCGTCCTTCTGCTGGTAGTTCTCGAGAATCGCGATCAGCGTGCGGCCGACAGCGAGGCCCGAGCCGTTCAGCGTGTGGACGAACTCCGCCTTCCCCGTGCCTTCCGACCTGAACTTGATGTTGGCGCGGCGCGCCTGAAACGCTTCGGTGTTGCTGCACGACGAAATTTCCGCATAGCCGTTGCGGCTCGGCAGCCACACCTCGACGTCGTACGACTTTGCCGCCGCGAATCCCATATCGCCCGTGCACAACACGATCGTCCGATACGGCAAGCCGAGACGGCGGAGGACCGTTTCGGCGTTGGCGGTGAGCGATTCGAGCTCGTCGTAAGACGACTCGGGGGTGGTGAGCTTCACGAGCTCGACCTTGTCGAACTGATGCTGACGGAAGATGCCGCGCACGTCTTTGCCGTACGATCCCGCTTCGCTCCGGAAGCACGGCGTGTAGGCGGTGTATTTCAGCGGCAGCAGACGGCCGTCCAGGATCTCCCCGCGGTGGAGGCCCGTGAGCGGCACCTCCGCCGTCGGGATCATGTAGAGATCCCACTCGCCCGCGATCTTGAACAGATCCGCCTCGAATTTCGGCAGGTGCCCCGTCGCGGTGAGCGTCGCGGCGTTGGCCATGAACGGCGGCTCGATCTCGAGATACCCGTGCTCGCGCGTATGCAGATCGAGCATGAAGTTGATGAGCGCGCGCGACAAACGCGCGCCGGCCCCGGAGAGCACCGTGAAGCGCGCGCCGGCGATGCGTGTGCCGCGCTCGAAGTCGATGATGCCGAGCGCGGGGCCGAGATCCCAGTGCGCCTTCGGCTCGAAATCAAACACGCGCGGATCGCCATTCCGGCGCACCTCAACGTTATCCGCCTGGCTCGTGCCGGGCGGCACGCTCGAGTGCGGCAGATTGGGCAGCGCGAGCAGCGCGCGATTGCGCTGGCCCTCGACCGAGTCGAGCTGGATGCCGAGCTGCTTGGTCTGCTGCGCGCGCGCGCGGTTCGCCTCTTGGATCTGCGCGGTGTCCTTGCCCATGCGCTTGGCGCGCGCGATTTCGTCGCCCGACGTGTTCTGCTGCCGCTTCAGCCCTTCCAGCTCGGGGATGAGACGCCGGCGCGCGGCTTCGAGCGTGGCGAGCTCTTCCAGCGCGCGATCCGGGTCGAGGCCTCGGTTGCGCAAGCCGTTGCGGACCTCCTCGATGTGGTCGCGGACGTAAGTGGGATCAAGCATGGGACCCGTCCATTGTATATTCGCGCCGCCGCCTGCTACGATGCCCTCGTGACGCCCGTGCGCAAAGCGGTGTTTCCCGTCGCCGGCCTGGGGACCCGCTTCCTCCCCGCCACCAAAGCGCAGCCAAAGGAGATGCTGCCGCTCGTCGACAAGCCGATCATCCAGTACGGCGTCGAGGAGGCGGTCGCCGCGGGCATCGACAACATCATCCTGGTCACCGGGCGCGGCAAGAACGCCATCGAAGATCACTTCGACGTGTCGGTGGAGCTCGAGGCGTTCCTGGAGGCGCGCGGCAAACGCGATCAGCTCGACGAGGTCCGCAAGATCTCGAACATGATCAACTTCACCTACGTCCGCCAGCGCGAGCCGCTCGGCCTCGGCCACGCCGTGCTGGTGGCGCGAGAGTTGGTCGGCAACGAACCGTTCGCCGTCATTCTCGGCGACGACGTGATCGACGCGGACCCGCCGGCCATCACGCAGCTGATCGACGTCTTTCACCGCGTCAACGGTCCCGTGCTCGCGGTCGAGCGCGTGCCGCGCGAGGACATCTCGAGCTACGGCGTGATCAAAATCGACGAGAGCGCGAAGCTCGGGCCCGGAGTGTTTCAGGTCTCGGATCTCGTCGAAAAACCGTCGCGCGAGGAAGCGCCGTCAGACCTCGCCATCATCGGCCGCTACGTGCTGACGCCGGATATCTTCCCGGCGCTCGCCGCCACCAAGAGCGATCGGACCGGCGAGATTCAACTTACCAACGGCCTGCGCGAGCTGCTCAAGTCGCGGCCGATCTACGCGTGCGAGATCAAAGGCGTCCGCCACGACACCGGGAACAAGCTCGGATTCCTGAAAGCGGTGGTCTACTTCGCGCTGCGGCGGCCCGACCTGGCCGAGAAGTTTTCGGCCTACCTCAGATCCCTCAACCTGCAGGCTCCGGTCTCCCGCAAGTAGCGCCCGCCCGGCACTACGTACTTTTGGTGGTGGCTGTCGCGGACGGCTTGTCGGCCTTTGCGGCGCTCTTCGTGCCGGTTGTGGTCTCAGTTTTCGTTTCAGCCTTCGTTTCGGTCTTCTTTTCCTGGGCGCTCTTGCCGCCGCTGTCCTTCGCGTCTTTCGTCTCGCTCGCGGCCGGCGATTCGTGGTCGGCTTTCGCCGCCGCCACGTGCTCTTTCTTCGCGTAGTCGGTGATGTAGAAGCCACTGCCTTTGAATTGAATCGCCGGCGCCGACTGCAGCTTGTGCACCGCGCCGCCGCACACCGGGCACTTGTCGAGGGGCGGGTCCGAGAACTTCCGAATCAACTCGAACCGGTGACCGCAGGCGTCACACACGTATTCGTACAGAGGCATCAGTCCATTCTAGCCGAGTCTATTCGAGCAGATCACCGCTGGCATCAGTGTCGTGGCCGTCGCCGCCCAGCATCAGCTGCCGATGGAGCCAGAAGGGCGCCGTGCCGTTGGCGAGCAGCGTGTCGTGGAACGTGCGGAGCGAATAGGCTTTGCCCTGCTTCTGCTTATAGTCCTGCCTCAGCTTCAGCAGCATCAGCTTGCCGGCCGTATACACGAGGTAGGTCGGATCGAACGTGCCGCGCTCAGCTTCGCGCCGCGCGTTGCCTTCCTCGAGAAATGCCTCGTCGCGGAAGAAGCGCACGCCCTGCTCGACCGACATGTCCTCGGTGTGCAGCTTGATGCCAACGATGAAGCGGGCGAGACGGATGAGGGCTTCGGCGAGCTGTCCCAGCTTGACGCCATCATCGCCGCGCCGGAACCCCGCTTCGACCATCATGTGCTCGCAGTAGTGCGCCCACCCTTCGACAAACGACGCCGGCGCGAACATGATCGATTTGCGCGCCTTCGATTCCACGCGGCGCAGGTGCTGATAATGCAGGAAGTGACCCGGATACACCTCATGAATCGAAATCGACCACATCGTCGGCACGTTGAAGTCGCGGAGGTGTTCCTCCTGCCGGTCGGGCGGCCATGAGGGATCGACGTCGGTGAGGTAGTAATACGCGCGGGTCGGCTTGGTTTCGAAAGGCCCCGGCGTCCACATGCTGGCGGACGACCAGCGGTAAAATTCCGGCGTCGGCGCGACGGTGATCGGCTCTCCGGCCGGCAGCGTGACGAGCGCCTGGCGTTCGAGAAATGTCGCGAGCTCCTGCAGTTGCTCGCGGCCGACGGCGATGAGCTCGCCTGGCGCGGGGTGATCGGCCTTCGTGCGCGCCCAGCTTTCGAGCGGATCGCCGCCGTTCATCCGGCCGGCGAGGCTCCTGAAGGCGTCCTGCGTCGTTTTGAGCTCGCGCGTCGCGATGGCCAGCAGCCGATCGAGCGGCACCGAGAGCCCCTCTTCGAGCTTCAGCTTCTGTTCGAACTTCTCGCGGCCCAGGCGGAACGACCCGCGCGCCCGCGGCGAGACGTCGGTTTCGAGATACTGAAGATACGCCCCGATGGCTTGCGAGGCTTCGGTCTGCGCGTCGGCGAGATCGCCGAGCAGATGCAGATCGTCCACGCTCGCGAAGGCGCGCGGCAGATCGTGTTCAATGAACTTCAGCGCGCCCCGCATCGTTTCGAGGCCGACCTTGACGAAGATGCCGGGCGGATCCTCGACGTTGTCCCGCGCGGCTTGAATGAGGCGCGGCGCCTGGCGGAGCTTCGACAGGACGCGGCGCGCGCGCTCGGCGGCCGTCGCGTGCGTGAAGAGCGCCTGGCCGGCGATACTGGACGCCAGAATGTCCGCGTAGTGCTGCGGGTTTCGCTCCCATGTGCGGACCTCCTCGAGCTCGAACATGCGGGCGCGGATGTTCGCACGCATCATTCGCTGTTCGAGCCGCTCGACGTCGGTGAGGCCGTCGGCCCTGATGTCGTCGAGGCGGCGGAGGTAACCCGAGAGCGCGTGCGATTCAGCGTCGATCGCCGGCCGGGTCAAGTCTTCGAGCAGATCGTCGTGCGCGTGAACGCCGTCGAACGTCGCCAGCGTCGGGTGGACCTCGTGGAGGTACCCGAGCAGGTCGTCGATGAAGTGCGAAAGGGGTTCGGACGCAATCATACCGATCCGCCAATGGTACAATAAACATCCTCAATCCAATGCCCGGCACGCTGTTTGTGGTCGCCACGCCCATCGGCAACCTCGAGGACATCACGGCTCGGGCGCTGCGGGTGCTCAGCGAGGTGGCGGTCATCGCGGCGGAAGACACGCGGCGCACCGCGCATCTGCTGACGAGGTACGCGATCTCGACGCCGACAACGAGCTTCCACGAACACAACGAGGGAAAGAAAGCCGCGTCGCTCATCGCGAGGCTTCAGGGCGGCGAGAGCGTGGCGCTCGTGTCGGACGCGGGGACGCCGACGATTTCCGATCCTGGACACGGTCTGATTCGCGACGCGATCGACGCCGGCATTCGTGTGGAATCGATTCCGGGGGCAAACGCCGCGCTCGCGGCGCTGGCGGCGTCAGGGCTCTCCAGCGAGACGTTCACGTTTCTCGGATTCCCTCCAATTAGGTTGAAAGCCAGAAAAAAGTGGTTCGCCGAGCTGCGTGAAGCGGGTCGGACGGTGGTGTTTTACGAAGCCCCGCACCGCATTCGAGAGACGCTCGAACAGTTGAAGGTGGCGATCGGTGATTGCCGCGTCGCTGTGGGTCGTGAGCTTACGAAGGCGCACGAAGAATTGGTCAGAGGACCAATATCTTCAGTGCTTAACCAGCTCAAGAAGCCGCGTGGTGAGTTCACAGTTGTTATTGAAATTGGTCAAACGACAGATAATGAACCCGCTACGCTTCCGGCGGGCTCGGACATGCTGTCTGAATTTGGTGAAATGACAGAACAATTGAGGTTGCCGCGGCGGAAAGCGATTAACGCGCTCGCCAGGAAGTATCAGCGCTCGCCCAACGAGGTCTACGATGCAATCGAGAAGGCCAAGAAATTGGTCGAATGACCATTTGACCAGCCAGCGCCCTTCTGTTACTTTACCCGCCGCCTTCGGCGCGAAATGTCGCCTCGCGTCCTCGCGCGCGCAGGAGTTTCATGGCGAAGCCGCGGCAGCCGCCGCCTAAACGGACCAGGGCGCAAGCCACCTCGCCTCCGGCGTCGGCGCCCGCAGAGCGCCGCTCCACCTACGTCGAAGCGGTCGCGCTGTACGAGCGCGGGCTCGCGGCGCTCCAACGCCACGATTACAACGGCGCCGCCGACATCTTCGAGTCGGTGCTCCGGCAATACGCCGAAGAGAAAGAGCTGCACGAGCGCGTGCGGTCGTATCTCAACATCTGCCGGCGCCAGGCCGCGCCGCGCGAAGCGACGCCCAAGACCGTCGACGAGCGGCTCTACGCCGCCACGCTCTCGATCAACGGCGGCCGCTACGATGAAGCCATCACCCACTTGCGTCTCGTGCGCGACGAGGATCCCGACAACGATCACGCGCTCTACATGCTCGCCGTCGCGCACGCGCAGCGCGGCGAACACACGGAAGCGATCGCGCATCTCGAGCGCGCCATCGCGCTCAATCACGAGAACCGCGCCGTCGCGCGGCAGGATCCCGATCTCGAACCGCTCCGCGCGGACGACTCGTTCCGTGCAACCCTCGACACACCCTCGACGGGCCGTCCCGACCGCCGCCGCCCGATCCGGCCGCGAACCGCGCGATAATCACCGGGTGAACGTCCACATCGTCGTCCTTGCCGCCGGCAAAGGGACGCGTATGCTATCGGCGCGGCCGAAAGTGCTGCACCGCGTCGCCGGCCTCCCCATGATCGACCACGTCCTGGCGTCCGCGACGGCGCTCCAGCCGAAGACGACGACCGTCGTCGTGGGTTACCAGGCGGAGCTGCTGAAAGCGGCGCTGTCGGACCACCCAGGCCTCACGTTTGTGGTCCAGGAACCACAGCGGGGGACCGCGCACGCGCTGCTTGTGGCCGAACCGGCGCTTCGAGGCCAGACCGGGACGCTCGTGCTCCTCTCCGGCGACGTGCCGATGCTGACGCCGGAAACGCTGAAGCGGCTGCTGGATCGCCACACGGCCACGGGCGCCGCGGCCACGGTGCTGACCGCGATGGTCGACCGTCCGCGCGGCTACGGCCGTATCGTCCGATCCGGCGAGCAGATTGCACGTATTGTTGAGGAGCGCGACGCCAGCTCGGCGGAACGGGACATCCGCGAGATCAATTCCGGCATCTATGCCTTCGCGCTCGACGGGCTCTTCGACGCGGTGCGCACCATCGCGCCGCAAAATGCGCAGCAGGAGTACTACCTGACCGACCTGGTCGCGGTGTACCGCCAGCGGGGTCTCGGCGTCGAAACCGTGACAGTGTCGAACGCCGACGAAATCCGCGGCATCAACAGCCGGAACGAACTGGCGGAAGTGAGCCGAATCGTGAGACAGCAAAAGAACGACGAACTGATGGCGGCCGGCGTGACGATCGAAGATCCGGCGACGACCTACATCGACGCCGCCGTCCAGGTGGGCGCGGACACGATCATCCGCCCCGGGGTGTCGCTCGAGGGACGGACGACCATCGGGGCGAGCTGCGAGATTCACAGCGGCGTCCGCATCGTCGACTCGCGGATCGGCGATCGCGTGACGGTGCTCAACCACTGCGTCGTCACCAACGCCTCGATCGCGGACGGCGCGAGCGTCGGGCCGTTCGCGCATCTCAGAAACGAAGCGGACGTCCGCGAGAAGGCGCGCGTCGGCAATTTCGTCGAGCTGAAGAAGACCGTGCTCGGGCCCGGATCGAAGTCGATGCACCTGGCGTATCTCGGCGACGCCACGATCGGCGCGAACGTGAACATTGGCGCCGGCACGATCACGTGCAACTACGACGGCGTGAAGAAGAACGCCACGGTGATCGAAGACGATGCGTTCATTGGCAGCGATTCGCAGCTCATCGCGCCGGTGACGGTAGGCAAGGGCGCGTATGTCGGCAGCGGCACTACGGTCCGCGTGGACGTGCCCGCCGGCTCGCTCGCGGTCAGCGCGGGCAAGCAGCGGAACATCGAGGGCTGGGTGGAGAAGAAGGGTAAGAAGAGCAAGACAACGGAATAGTTCCTAATTCTAGCTTCCTAATTTCGAGGATCACCCATGTGCGGGATCATTGGATATATCGGACCGAGGGAAGTCGTTCCGATCCTCATCGACGGACTGCGGCGGCTCGAGTACCGCGGGTACGACTCGGCGGGCGTGGCGGTCGTGCACGACGGCGTCGTCGAGCTGCGGCGGAGCGCGGGCAAGCTCTCGCGGCTCGAGGACGTCATCCGGCAGCACCCGATTACGGGTGATTACGGCGTCGGGCACACGCGGTGGGCGACGCACGGCCGCCCCACCGAGGAAAATGCGCATCCGCACCGCGACTGCACCGGCAGGATCGTCGTCGTCCACAACGGCATCATCGAGAACTACCTCGATCTGAAGCACGAGCTCCAGAGCCAGGGGCACACATTCGTCACCGAGACGGACACGGAGATCGTCGCGCATCTGGTCGAGCGCGAAATGAAGACCGACGGCCTCGAGAACGCGGTCCGCCGGGCGCTGACGTTCCTGCGCGGCCTCTTCGCGCTCGTGCTCCTCTCCGCCGACGACCGAGAGAAGATTGTCGCCGTCCGTAACGGGCCGCCGATTGTCATCGGTCTGGGCGACGGCGAATTCTTCGTCGCCTCCGATATCCCGGCGATTCTGAGCCACACGCGCGACGTGGTGTTTCTCGGCGACGAGGAGATGGCGATCGTCACGCGCACGGGCGTGGCGTTCACCGATTTTCTCGGCCGTCCGATTTCCAAAGCGACGCAGCGCGTCCTCTGGGATCCGATCATGGCGGAGAAGGCCGGCTACAAGCACTTCATGCTCAAGGAGATCTTCGAGCAGCCGACGGCCGCGCGCGAGACGATTCTCGGCCGCGTCTCGCAGGACAGCGGCAAGGTGTTTCTCGAGGAGATGAAGATCACCGACGCGCAGCTGCGCGGCATCGAGAAGGTCACCATTCTCGCGTGCGGGACGTCGTGGCACGCGGCGCTCGTCGGCAAGTTCATGCTCGAGCAGCTCGCGCGGCTGCCCGTTGAAGTCGATTACGGATCGGAGTATCGCTATCGCAGCCCGATCGTCTCGTCGAAGACGCTGGCCGTCGTCATCACGCAGTCTGGCGAAACGGCGGACACCCTCGCCGCGTTGCGCGAAGCGAAGCGCGAAGGCGCCCGCAGCATCTCGATCTGCAACGTCGTCGGCAGCATGGCGACGCGCGAGACGGACGGGACGATCTACACGCACGCGGGGCCGGAGATCGGCGTGGCGTCCACCAAGGCGTTCACCTCGCAGCTCGTCGCGCTGTACCTCCTGGGCCTGCGTCTCGGCCAGGTTCGCGGCGCGCTCTCCGACGAGGCGTCGAAGCCGCACATCGACGCGCTGCTGCAGCTCCCGCAGCTTCTCGAGCAGGCGCTGAAGACTGCGCCTGAGGTCGACGAGATCGCGGCGGCGTTGCAGACGCGGACTGATTTCCTGTATCTCGGCCGCGGCATCAACTATCCCATTGCGCTTGAAGGGGCGCTCAAGCTGAAGGAGATCTCCTACATCCACGCGGAAGGCTATCCGGCCGGCGAGATGAAGCACGGGCCGATCGCGCTCATCGACGAGCGCCTGCCGGTGGTCGCGCTCGCGCCGCACGACGCCGTGTTCGAGAAAATGATCGGCAACATCCAGGAGGTCAAGGCGCGCGGCGGCTCGGTCGTCGCGGTGACGACGCGCGGCGACACGAAGCTCGCGTCGCTTCTCGACCCCAAGAGCGATTTCGTGCTCGAGGTGCCGGAGGCCCCGGAGCTGCTGACGCCAATCGTCATGGTCGTGCCGCTGCAGCTGCTCGCGTACGACATCGCCGTGCGGCGCGGCTGCGACGTCGATCAGCCGAGGAATCTCGCAAAGTCAGTCACGGTAGAATGAAGGTGCGTGCAATTCCTCGATTCCCTCAATCCTGAACAGCGCGAAGCGGTTCTCCACATCAACGGACCGCTCCTCATCCTGGCGGGCGCCGGATCGGGCAAGACGCGCGTCATCACGAGCCGCATCGCGTATCTGGTCGGCGACGGCCACGCGAGCCCCGCCGAAGTGCTCGCGGTCACCTTTACCAACAAAGCGGCGGAAGAAATGCGGGCGCGCGTCGAAGCGCTGCTCGGGTCGGACTGCAGCCGCATGTGGGTGTCGACGTTCCACGCGCTATGCGCGCGTCTGCTGCGCCGCGAGGCGCCGGCGATCGGCCTCTCGCGGGACTTCGTCATCTACGACTCATCCGACCAGCTCTCCGTCGTCAAGCAGGCCTTGAAGCAGCTGCACATCGACGACAGCTTCATCCAGCCGCGCGCCGCGCTGTCGCGCATCAGCAGCGCGAAGAACCGGATGGAAGGCCCCGACGCCATGGCGGACGCGGCGGCCTGGAACCGGCGCGATGAGCAAATCGCGAAAGTCTATACGTACTATCTGCAGACCCTGAAGGACAGCAACGCGCTCGACTTCGACGATCTGCTGCTCAAAACGGTCGACCTCGTCGAGCAGTCCGAGCGCGTCCGCGCGAAGTACGCCCAGCAGTTTCGCTTCGTCATGGTGGACGAATACCAGGACACCAACCGGCCGCAGTACCTGCTGATTCGTCGGCTCGCCGAAATCCACCGCAACCTCTGCGTCGTCGGCGATCCGGATCAGTCGATCTACAAGTGGCGTGGCGCGGATCTGCGCAATATTCTCGACTTCGAGCAGGACTTCGGCGAAGCGACGATCGTCAAGCTCGAACGCAACTACCGCTCGACGCAGATCATTCTCGACGCCGCATCGGCCGTCATCAGCCAGAACCGCAACCGCAAGGACAAGCATCTCTGGACCGATCGCCGGGGCGGCGATCGCATCACCTACTTCCGCGGCGGCGACGAGCTCGAGGAGGCCGACTTCATCACGCGCACGGCCCGCACGGCGCTGGCCGAAGACGTGGACGCGACCGTCGCGGTCCTCTATCGCACCAACGCCCAGTCGCGCGCGATTGAAGACGCGATGATGCGCGAAGGCGTCGCGTACAAGGTCATCGGCGGCGTCCGCTTCTACGAGCGCAAAGAGGTCAAGGACGCGCTCGCCTACATGCGCCTCGTCATCAACCCGCACGACGATGTGAGCGTGCGAAGAGTCATCAATGTCCCGTCGCGCGGCGTCGGCAAGGGTGTGATGGACGCGGTCGAGCAGGTGTCAATCGACGGCGCGGTCGGCGGCGCCGGCAGCGGCCCTGGAGACAACGACCTGCCGCTGCTCATGGCGGGCCTGCAGCCCGCCGTGTCCGCGAACTCGCTCTGGACGCGCATCGTGCGCGGTCTGGACGAGCGCGCGTTCACCCCCCGCGCGGCCGCCTCGCTCGCCGTGTTCCGCGACCTGATCGTGACGCTCACCGACGTGGCCCGGAGCGAGCCGGTCTCGATCGCGATCGGCAAGATGCTCGACCGGAGCGGCTACCTGCAGGATCTGCGCGACGAACGGAGCGAGGACGCCGAAGGCCGCATCGAGAATCTTGCCGAGCTCGTGTCCGCGGCGCGGGAATACGAGAGCCGAGAGCCGGAGCCGTCGCTCAACGGCTTCGTCGACCGATTGTCGCTGCTCTCGGACGCCGATGAGGAGGCCGGCTCGCAGAACGCGCGGGTCTGGATGATGACGCTCCACAGCGCCAAAGGGCTCGAGTTCCCGGTCGTGATTCTCGCGGGGCTCGAGGAAGGTCTGTTCCCGCATTCGCGCTCGAAGGACGACGAGGAAGAGCTCGAGGAAGAGCGCCGGCTCTGCTACGTCGGCATGACGCGGGCGCGCGCCAAACTCGTGCTCACGGGCGCCGCGCGCCGGCGCATCTTCGGCGAGTACCAGTCGAGCGAGCCGTCGCGCTTCATCGACGAAGTGCCGGCGGAGCTGGTCGATCGGATCACGCCGAGCTTCTCGTCCTTCCCAGGCGGCCAGCAGGGCCACTTTGCGCACTACGAGTCTCGCGCCAATCCGTACGGCAAAGGCCGCGGCCGCGCGCGCGAGGACGCGCCGGCCTACGCGTACGAAGACGAGGATCAGTCAACCGGCCTCGCGCTCCGGCCGGGAATGCGCGTACGCCACCCGCAGTTCGGCGTCGGCAGCGTCGTCAGCGTCGAGGCGCTCACGGACGACACGAAACTTGTCGTGCGCTTCGCC
Source organism: Acidobacteriota bacterium (assembly GCA_017883165.1). Lineage (GTDB taxonomy): Bacteria > Acidobacteriota > Vicinamibacteria > Vicinamibacterales > CAVVIG01 > JADGOC01. The sequence goes on along the minus strand of JADGOC010000047.1, from coordinate 8,336 downwards.
GCCGTCGGCGTGAAGACGCTCCGCGCCAAATACGCGCGCCTGGAATCAGCGTGACGCATTTCATTCTGGGCCGGAACCCACGCCTCACGCTGATCCGCGCCTCGGCGCTCATCGTGTCGGCGATTGTTCTCTTCGGCTTCGTCCTGCTTCCCGTGCGGCTGCACGGCATCAGCATGCTCCCCACCTATAGCGACGGCGGGCTGAACTTCGCCAATCGCGCCGCGTACTGGTGGCGGGAACCGGCTCGCGGCGACGCCGTGGCGATCCGCATGGCCGGCGAGCATGTCGTCTACGTCAAGCGCATCGTCGGCTTGCCGCGCGAGCGCATCGCCATCATCGCCGGCGTCGTGCTCGTCAACGATGAGCCGCTCGTCGAGCCGGCGGTGGTGTACAAAGCGCCGTGGAACGTCCCGGCGTTCACGCTCGGCAACGGCGACTACTTCCTGATCGGCGACAACCGGGCAATGGCGGCGCAGAATCACGATTTCGGAACGACGACGCGCGCCCGCGTTGTCGGAAAGATGCTGTTTTGAGGTGATGCGCCGGGCAGCTGTTCTTCTCGTGTCCCTGGCGGCGATCGCGTGTGCCGTCTATTTCTGGTGGCCTTCGGATGAGCGCGTCGTCAAGAATCGCCTGCGGGGACTGGCCGACACGCTATCGATTCCTGCGCAAGACAGCGACGTCGGCCGCGTCACGCGCTTCGCGCAGTTGCGCCGCTACGTTGCAGACGAAGTGGAAATCCGGTCCGGCACGGCCGATCCGCAATCGATCTCGCGTGAGGCGGTGCTGGCGGCGATCGGGAGTTGGACGCCGCCGCCGGGCGGTCTTGCCATCGAGTTCGTCGACGTACAGGTGACGATGGCGGCAGACGCGGCGAGCGCCAAGGTCTATCTGACCGCGAAAATATCCGGGCACGACGCGCGCACGGGTGAGCCGACGGTCGATGCGCGCGAAGCGCGCCTGCGGATGGTCAAGCGCAACGGCGAGTGGATCGTCGCGAGCGTGGAAACGACGGACACGCTGGAGCGCCCCCCGTCATGAGATCATGACGTCTTGGCGCCCGCCGGCGCCGAGGGATCCTTCACGCCTGTGATGATCCAGCGGCCGGTGATGGTCTTGTCGCTCTTCAACACCGCGCGCTGCATCGTCACCACCAACGGCTTCTGAGCCGACTCGCCGCTCGGCAACTTCATCGACGCGGAGACGGTGACGTCCTTGGACACCATCTCGCCTTCGTATTTCGTCGGATCGACAGGCGCGGACGGGTTGGCGACGCTCAGAGCGACGATGCTGCTCTCGGAGGCGAGTCTGTGGCGCGCCTCTGCGACTTTGTGCGTCATGTCCGTGCCTTGCTCGCGGAATTTCGTCCAGGCGGCCTGCACGTCGGCATCTTCGCCTTTTAACGTCGCGTGCTCGGCCTCGGCCTTCAGCACGCGATGGACCGCCTCGGAATTCGCGCCCAGGTATTCCACTTTGCGTTTGGTGAACTCGTCGTCTTCCGCCTTCACCTCGTCGAGCGCCTGGCCGAGCGCCTTCAGGTGGAGCGGCGCGGTCCGCTCAGGGCTGACGCTGGTGATCGCGAAGCTGTTGACGGTGCCGTCGCTGTGCGGCTCGAACGCGACGGTGGCGAAATTCTCGAGCGAGGTGTTGTCGCCCAGCCGCGACGCGGTGAAAAACTGGTAGAGAATCGGCTGCTCGGGCGCGCTCGAGCAGGCGGCGCTGGCCAGGGCGGCCAGCCACACGGCGAAGAGGGCGACGGCGGTCGATTTCAGCCGGAACATTCCGCACCTCCTTGGAAATGACTCAGATGGGGTTGTCGAGCCCTTCTTCCTCTTCTTTTTCGACGAGACGCGCGATGGAGACGACCTTGTCGTCGCCCTCGATGTCGATCAATTTGACGCCCTGCGTCGCGCGTCCGATGGCGCGGACGTCGTTGGTCTGCATCCGGAGAATCATGCCTTGCTGCGTGATCAGCAGCAGCTCGTCGCCCTCCTGCACGTAGGCGACGCCCACCACCAGGCCGTTCCGCTCGCTCGTCGAGATGTTGATGATACCCACGCCGCCGCGCGTTTGTACCCGGTATTCCTCGATCTCCGTGCGTTTGCCGAAGCCCTGCTCGGTGACCGTCAGCAGCGTCCCACCCGGCTTGACGACCTCCATGGCCACGACGAAGTCGTCGTCTCTCAACGAGATGCCGCGGACGCCGTACGCGGTGCGCCCCATGGGTCGGACGTCGGTCTCTGCGAAGCGAATCGCCATGCCGTTGCGGGTCCCGATGAAGATCTCGCCGGTTCCGTCGGTGAGCTGCACGGTGATCACCGCGTCACCGTCCTCGACGCCCATGGCGATGATGCCGCCGGCGCGCGGGTTGCTGAACGCCGACAGCGCGGTCTTCTTGATCACCCCGCGCCGCGATCCCATGACGACGAAGTGGCTATCGTCGAACTCCTTCACGGTCAGCAGCGCCGCGATCTTCTCGCCCTCTTCCATCGACACGAGGTTCGCAATCGATTTGCCTTTGCCGCCGGGCCCGACGTCCGGAATTTCGTGGACCTTCAGCCAGTACGCACGCCCGCGGTCCGAGAAAATCATGATGTAGGCGTGCGTGGAGGCGACGAAGAGATGGCCGACGAAATCCTCCTCGCGCGTCCGCATGCCGATGCGTCCTTTGCCGCCGCGGCGCTGATTGCGATAGGTCGAGATGGCCGTCCGCTTGATGTAGCCGGTGTTGCTGACCGTGATCGCCATGTCCTCATCGGTGATCAGGTCTTCGATGCTCAACTCGCCCGATTCGCCCTCGATGATCTCGGTGCGGCGATCGTCGCCGTATTTCTCGCGCACCGCCTTCAGCTCGTCGACGATGATCTGCATCAGCAGCCGCTCGCTGGCGAGGATGGCGCGCAGCCGTTCTATTGTTTGAAGGAGCTCCGCCAGCTCGTCGAGAATCTTCTGCCGTTCCAGCCCGGTGAGGCGCTGGAGCTGCAGGTCTAGAATGGCCTGCGACTGGATCGGCGACAGGCCGAACTGCGCCATCAGGCCGTCGCGCGCCTCGGGCACCGTCTTCGATCCGCGGATCAGCGTGATGACGGCGTCGAGCCGATCGAGCGCGATCTTCAGCCCTTCGAGGATGTGGTAGCGCGCCTCGGCCTTGCGCAGCTCGAACTCGACGCGCCGGCGCACCACTTCGCGCCGGAACTCGACGAAGCTCTCGACCATCTCGAGCAGCGTCATCACTTTCGGCCGCCCGCCGACGATCGCCAGCATGATGATGCCGAAGCTCGATTGCAACGGCGTGTGCTTGTAGAGGTTGTTGAGAATCACGTCCGGCATTTCGCCGCGCTTCAGCTCGATGACGATCCGCATGCCGTCCCGATCGGATTCGTCGCGCAGGTCGGAAATGCCCTCGATGACCTTCTCACGCACCAGATCCGCGATCCGTTCGATCAGCTTCGCCTTGTTGACCTGGTACGGAATCTCGGTGATGACGATCGAGACGCGATCGCCCTTCTTGTTCGTCTCGGTCGTCGATTTCGCGCGCATCATGATCGAGCCGCGCCCGGTCATGTAGGCCTGCACGATCCCCTGCCGTCCGACGATGTAGCCGGCGGTCGGAAAGTCCGGACCGGGAATCAGCCGCAGCAACTGCTTCAGCTTCTCGACGCGCGTGAGCGCCGCCGAGGCTTCGGCGTCCGCCAGGTGCGTGTGCTCGATCACCCAGATGCAGCCGTCGATCACCTCGCGCAGATTGTGCGGCGGAATATTGGTGGCCATCCCGACGGCGATGCCGGCCGATCCGTTGACGAGCAGGTTCGGAAACGGCGTCGGCAGAACGGTCGGCTCTTCGGTCGTCTCGTCGTAGTTGGGCGTGAAGTCGACGGTCTCTTTGTCGAGATCCGCCATCATGTCGTCGGCGAGCGCCTTCAGCCGCGCCTCGGTGTACCGCATGGCGGCCGGCGGGTCGCCGTCGATCGATCCGAAGTTGCCCTGCCCGTCCACCGACGGGTAGCGCATGTTGAAATCCTGCGCGAGGCGGACGAGGGTGTCGTAGATGGACGCGTCGCCGTGGGGATGGAAGTTGCCCATCACCTCGCCGACGATCTTCGCGCACTTGCGGTAGCCGCGCGTCGCCGACAGGCCCATCGTCTTCATGCCGTACAGCACGCGGCGATGCGCCGGCTTCAGGCCGTCGCGCGCGTCGGGCAGCGCTCGTCCAATGATCACGCTCATGGCGTAATCCATGTACGACCGCTTCATTTCGTCTTCGATGTTAACGGGGTGCTGGTGCGCGGCGAACTCGCTCATAGTGGTGGCTAGGGGCTACACATCTAGGTTCTTTACGTCCAACGCATTGTCTTCGATGAATTTGCGGCGCGGCTCGACCTGATCGCCCATCAGCGTGGTGAACATCAGGTCGGCTTCCGTGTGATCTTCGGCGCGGACCTGCAACAGCGTCCTCACCTCGGGATTCATCGTCGTCTCCCAGAGCTGATCGGGGTTCATCTCGCCGAGCCCCTTGTAGCGGTTGACGGCGATGCCTTTCTTGCCGGCGGTGATGAAGTAATCCACGAGCTCGTCGATCGAGCGCAGGCGCACGTCCGCGGGTTTCGGCTTCGCCGCCTTCGCCTCGGGCGCGGGCGCCGCGTCGCCGGCGTCCTCCGAATCCTCGGCCGACGCGCCGGCCGCGCTCGTGACGATGATGTCGCCGTCGAACGCCGGGATGTCGCGATGGTTGGCGAGCAGCGTCCGATATTCGCCGGCCGTCACGAAATCGACGCCGATCGTGTGATGCCGCGGGTACCCGGTCGCGCGATCCTCGACCTGCAGCAGGTAGCGGTTGTGCTCCTCGTCGCGCTGCACGGTGACGGTTCTCAGTGTAGTCGTCAGCGCACGCGCGAGCGTGTCGAGCTTGTTCTTGTCGGCGAAGTATTCGCGATCGGCCCCGGCGGCGACGAGCGCTTCGACGATTTCGCGCGGGTGGCCGCGGCGCTCGATCGTCTGCAACAGCTTCTGATGGGCGATCATCTTCTGCAGCAGCTTCTCGAGTTCGGGCCCTGAGACTTCCCGATGGGCCGACGGGATCTTCACGACGCGCGCTTCGGCGGCGCGCTTCACCAGAAACGCCTCGAGCTCGCGCTCGTCTTTGATATACGTTTCCGACTTGCCGCGCTTGGCGCGGAAGAGCGGCGGCTGCGCGATGTAGACGTAGCCGTTCTCGATGATCTTCGGGAGCTGGCGGTAGAAGAACGTCAAAAGCAATGTCCGGATGTGCGATCCGTCCACGTCCGCGTCGGTCATGATGATGATGCGGTGGTAGCGGAGCTTGGCGAGGTCGAAATCCTCGACGCCGATCCCGCAGCCGAGCGCCGCGATCATCGTCTTGATTTCGTCGCTGCCGAGCATCTTGTCGAAGCGGGCCTTCTCGACGTTCAGAATCTTGCCCTTGAGCGGCAGGATGGCCTGGAAGCGACGATCGCGTCCCTGCTTGGCCGACCCCCCTGCCGATTCGCCTTCGACGATGTAGAGCTCGCAGAGGGCCGGATCGCGCTCCTGGCAGTCGGCGAGCTTGCCGGGGAGCGAGCTCCCGTCGAGGGCGCCCTTGCGGCGGACGAGATCACGCGCCTTCCGCGCCGCGTCCCGCGCGCGGGCCGCGTCGATCGCTTTGCCGATCACCCTACGGGCGACGCCGGGGTTCTCCTCAAGATACGCGCCCAGCTTGTCGTTGACGATGGTCTCGACGATGCCCTTGACCTCGGTGTTGCCGAGCTTGGTCTTGGTCTGCCCTTCGAACTGAGGATGCGGAATCTTGACGCTGATGACGGCCGTCAGCCCTTCGCGGATGTCTTCGCCGCTGACGCTCTCCTTGAGGTCTTTGGCGAGGTTGTTCTTGCCCGCGTAGAAGTTGATCGTGCGCGTCAGCGCGGCCCGAAATCCCGAGAGGTGCGTGCCGCCTTCGTGCGTGTTGATGTTGTTGGCGAACGAATACAGCGTTTCGGCGTAGCCGTCGTTCCATTGCAGCGCGATCTCGGCGTCGATACCGTCCTTCTCGCCGCGCATGTAAATCGGCTTCTCGTTGACCGCCACCTTGTTCTTGTTCAGATGCTGGACGAAGGAGACGATGCCGCCGTCGTAGTGGAACTTGTGGCTCTTGCCGTCGCGCTCGTCATCGAGCGTGATGAGGATGCCGCCGTTCAGAAACGCGAGCTCGCGAAGCCGCTGCGCCAGCGTGTCGAAGCTGAACACCGTTGTCTCGAAAATCTGCGCGTCCGGTTTGAAGGTGACTTTCGTGCCGCGGCGCTTCGTCGTACCGGTCATCTCGAGGTCGCCCGCCGGCGTGCCGCGCTCGTAGCTTTGCTGGTAGACCTGGCCGTTGCGCCAGATTTCGAGATCTAGCGTTTCCGACAGCGCGTTGACGACCGACACGCCGACGCCGTGCAGGCCGCCCGACACCTTGTAGCTGTCGTTGTCGAACTTGCCGCCGGCGTGCAGCACGGTCAGGACGACCTCGGCCGCCGACTTGCCACTCGTGTGCTGATCGACCGGAATGCCGCGGCCGTTGTCGATCACGGTGAGGGAGCCGTCGATGTGAATCGTGACGTTGACTTGATCACAGAAGCCGGCGAGCGCTTCGTCGATGGAGTTGTCGACGACTTCGTACACGAGGTGGTGCAGCCCGGACGGTCCGGTGGACCCGATGTACATCGCGGGCCGCAGGCGCACCGCGTCGAGGCCTTCGAGCACCTTGATCTTGTCGGCGCCGTAGTCTTCGCTCGCGCCGTTCCCTCCGTGTCCGTTGCCGCCCGCGGGCACCTCCGGCGTGATCGGCTGCTTGTCGTCCGGCGTCTCGTGTGGGTCGGTGTGATTCATGGTTTCCTGGGCTGACACCGATGTGTCCGCCCGATCAAACGCGCATCGGCATGATGACGTAGGTGTAGTCGTACCCCTCGGCGCCGACCGGCTTCAGGACGGCCTGGCTCACTTCGTCTTTGAGTTCGAGCGCCACGACGTCAGTCGTGACGGCGGACATGAAGTCGAGCACGTATTGCGCGTTGAAACAGATTTGCATCGCATCGCCCGTGTATTCCACCGGGAGCGTCTCGCGCGCCTCGCCCAGGTCGGGGCTGCTCGAAGTGACGTCAACCTTGCCTTTTTCGAGCTGAAATTTCACCGCGCGCGAGCGCTCGTTAGAGAGCAGTGCCACGCGCTTGACAGCGTTCGTCAGCCGATCACGCTCGAACTCAATGTGCTTGTCGTTGCCTTTCGGGATGACGCGTTCGTACGCCGGAAACTGTCCGTCGATCATCCGCGAAATGAGCATGCGTTCGCCGACGCCAAAAAAAAGATGGTTCTCGCCGCGCTCGTATTTGATGTCCTCGTTGCCCTCGCCCTCCGCGAGCAGGCGTCCGAGTTCGCCGAGCGTTTTCTTCGGGAGGATAGCTTTGATCTCCTCGGCGTCCTTCTTGGCCTTGCCGTCGCGCGGCACGGTGACGAGCGCGAGACGATGGCCGTCGGTGGCGACCAGACTCATCGAGTCAGGACGCAGCACGAAGAGAGCGCCGTTCAGAAAATAGCGTGTGTCCTCGCCGGTAATTGCAAATTGCGTTTTCGAGACCATCTCCTTGACCGACGAGCTCGTGAGCGTGGCGGTCGGCGTTGCGCTCGCCTCGGGCAGCGTCGGAAAGTCTTCGCGCGGAAGCGTCTGCATCCGCGCGTCGAACCGGTCCGCGGCGACCTTGACGCCGCCTTTGTCCTCGGCGATGCGAATGTCGGTTTCAGGCAGCGACTTGATGATCTCGTAAAACTTCTTCGCTGGGATCGTCAGCGAGCCGGCTTTGGTCACCGATGCCGCGCACTTACTGCGCAGCCCGACTTCGAGATCGGTGGCCAGAAAGCGGACCTCGTCGCCCTTCGCCTCCATCAGCACGTTGGCGAGAATGGGAATGGTATTTTTTCGTTCCACGATTCCCTGAAAAAGTTGCAGTTCTCGCAGAAGGTCGTTCTTGCGGGCGACAAGTTCCATGGCTGTGCTGACCTCGAAAGGCGGGGGTCTGGGCCCGCGATCCCCTAAGGGAGAGGGAAGATTCGAGAATAAGAAATTATATAGGAAGAGAGGGTGTGTTGAAAAGCTCGATGTGGCCGTTAGTGCTTGTTTTTGAATGATTTACATTGTTCAAAAAACGTGATTCAAAACCGGGGCTGGAACCGGGTCCACCAAGCTCGTCCGCCGTCCGGAAGTTTTCCGCAATCCGTCTTCGGAAGGGCTGTGGAAAACTGCGCGTCTACCGGAATCCTTCGAGAAAATTGCCCATCAACGTGTTGAAATCCCCGTCTTTTTTGCG
>JADGOC010000046.1 GCA_017883165.1 Acidobacteriota bacterium | reverse complement strand
CGGGCGATCGCGATGCGCTGCTGTTCGCCGCCGGAGAGCTCTTCGGGATAGGCGTTCATGCGGTGCTGCAGGCCGACCCACTTGAGCACTTGAAACGTCTTGCGCTGCTGAGCCGCGACCGGCACGCCAAGGACGCGCATCACAAATGACACGTTCTGGAACACGGTGAACCGCGGGATCAGCCGGAAATCCTGAAAGACGAACCCGACGGTTCGCCGGTACGCCTGCACCTGCGACGAACTGAGTTCGGCGAGGTCGCGTCCGGCCACCTTCAGCGTGCCTTCGCTCGGAAGATCCTCGCGGAGCATCAAGCGGAGAAGCGTCGACTTGCCCGCACCGCTCGGGCCGGTGAGGAACATGAACTCGCCTTTGTCGATCGTGAGCGAGAGATCGCGCAGCGCGTAGACGCCGCGCTTGTAGAGCTTGGAGAGGTGGTAGGTTTCGATCAAGTCGCTGAAAGGATTTTCAGTATATCACGCTTCGAGCGCGCGCCGCAGCAGCTCGTTGACGCGCGTGGGATTCGCCTTGCCGGCCGAGGCTCTCATGACCTGTCCGACGAGGAAGCCGAAGGTGGCCGTCTTGCCCTCGCGATACTGCGCGACAGGGCCCGGGTGCGCGGCCAGCACGTCGCCGATGAGGGCGACCAGCCGCGGCTCGTCGTCTATCTGCGCGAGATCCTCGGCCTGGACGATGTCGTCGGAGGTGCGGCCGGACGCCACCATCGTGTCGAACACGTGCTTGGCGATGGACCCGCTGATGCGGCCCTGCTCGACGAGCGCGATCAAGCCGGCGAGCGCCGCGGCAGACACGGGCGGTGCGGTGATGTCCGCCCCTCGGTCTTTCAGCACGCGCGCGAGCTCGCCCATGATCCAGTTGCTGGCCGCCTTGGCCGGCGCGCCGGCTCGCACGACATGTTCGTAGTAATCCGCCAGCGCCCGCGACTCGACGAGCTGCCCCGCGTCGTACTCCGGCAGCGCGTGCTGGGCGATGAACCGCGCGCGCCTCGCCTCGGGCAACTCGGGCATCGCGGCGCGGATCGAGCCGAGACGCGCCGCGTCCACGACGAGCGGCGGCAGGTCGGGCTCCGGAAAGTAGCGGTAGTCGTGCGCCTCTTCCTTGCTGCGCATCGACGCGGTCACGCCTGAGGCCGCGTCCCACAGCCGCGTCTCCTGGGTCACGCGTCCACCGCCCTTCAGCACGCCAATCTGCCGCTCGATCTCGTACTCCAGCGCCTTCTGCAGGAACCGGAACGAATTGAGATTCTTGATCTCCGCCTTCGTCCCGAGCGCGCCGCCCGCCCGGCGGACCGACACATTGGCATCGCACCGGAGGCTCCCCTCTTCCATGTTGCCGTCGTTCACGCCCAGCCAGACGAGCATCGATCGGAGCCGGCTGAAGAAGCCGGCGGCGTCAGAGGCAGAGCGCAGGTCGGGCTCGGTGACGATTTCAATCAGCGGCACGCCGCTCCGGTTGAAATCGACGTACGTCTTGCGATCGGAGTCGGGAAAGCCGTCGTGGAGCGACTTGCCGGCGTCTTCTTCGAGATGGACGCGATGGATCCGCGTCGCCGCCAGCGCGCCGCCGGTGGCGAGCGGACAATCGTACTGCGAGATCTGATAGCCCTTGGCCAGGTCCGGGTAGAAGTAGTGCTTGCGGGCGAAGACCGACGTCTCGTGCACCGTGCAGCCGAGCGCGAGCGCCGCGCGAATGGCCAGATCGACGGCGGCGTGATTGAGGACGGGAAGCGCACCCGGCAGGCCGAGGCACACGGGGCAGACGCACGTGTTGGGCGGGGCGCCGAACGAGGTGCCGCAGCCGCAGAAAATCTTCGAAGCCGTCAGCAGGTGCGCGTGGATTTCAAGACCGATCACGGACTCGAGGTCACCAGTCACCAGCCACCAGCAGGAATCAGACCCGGGGACCCGCGGCTTTGACCTCGGCCGTGACGTTCGGTTCGAATGTCTTGAAATTCTCGGCGAACATCTTCGCGAGCTTCGCGGCTTGCACGTCGTAGGCGGCCAGGTCGGTCCACGTGCTGCGCGGCTTGAGGACATCGGCCGGCACATCGGGACACGTTCTGGGCACCTCGAGGTTGAAGACGGGATCGTTCTCGTAGGCCACGCGGTCGAGCGCGCCCGAGAGCACCGCGCGAATCATCGCGCGCGTGTGGCTGATCTTGATCCGGCGGCCCGTCCCGTACGGGCCGCCCGTCCATCCCGTGTTCACGAGCCAGACGCCCACCTGATGGCGCGCAATCAGCTCCCCAAGCATTTTCGCGTAGCGGCTCGGCTGGAGTGGCAGAAACGGCGCGCCGAAACAGGTGCTGAACGTCGCCTTCGGCTCGGTCACGCCTTTTTCGGTGCCCGCCACCTTGGCCGTGTACCCCGACAAGAAGTGATACATGGCGCCGTCCGGGCTGAGGCGCGCGATCGGCGGCAGCACACCGAAGGCATCCGCCGTGAGCATGATCACGTTGCGCGGGTGCCCACCCTGCCCCGACGGCACCGCGTTGTCGATGAACGCAATGGGATACGCTGCGCGCGTGTTCTCGGTGAAGCGTTCGTCGTCCAGGTCGAGCGCGCGGGTCTCGGGATCGACCACCACGTTCTCGAGCACCGTCCCGAACCGCCGCGTCGTCGCGTGGATCTGCGGCTCGGCATCGGCCGAGAGCCGGATGGTTTTGGCGTAGCAGCCGCCTTCGAAGTTGAACACGCCGCGATCGCTCCAGCCGTGCTCGTCGTCGCCAATCAGCATCCGATCCGGATCGCTCGAGAGCGTCGTCTTGCCCGTGCCGGACAGCCCGAAGAAGAGCGCGACGTCGCCGGCCGCTCCAATGTTGGCCGAGCAGTGCATCGACAGCACGTTCTGAAGCGGCAGAATGTAATTGAGGATGCTGAAGATCGACTTCTTGATCTCACCCGCGTAGCTGGTGCCCCCGATGAGCACGAGCTTCTTGCCGAAGTTGAGCGCGATCACGACCTCGGAGTGGGTGCCGTGGCGCGCAGGATCGGCCAGGAACAGCGGCGAGTCGATGATGGTGAACTGCGGCGTGTGCGCCGCCTCGGCGGCGGGGCTCTCATCGACGATGAACAGATTGCGCGCGAACAGGTTGTGCCACGCGTACTCGTTGATCACGCGGATAGGCAGACGAAACGCCGGGTCGGCGCCAGCATAGCAATCCTGGACGAAGAGCTCCTTGCCCTCGAGCGAGCTCAGGAGGTCACGATGCAGCGCGTCGAACTGCGCGGGGTCCATCGGATTGTTCACCTTGCCCCAGGCGATGTGCTGCTCGCTCGACGCTTCGCGCACGACGAACTTGTCGGTGGGGGATCGGCCGGTGTGCAGTCCCGTCTGGCAGACGAGCGGCCCCTCGGCGGCGATCAGGCCTTCCTGCCGGCGGACGGCCTCTTCGTAGAGGGCGGCGGCGGACAGATTCCATCTGACGCGATCAGTGCGAATTCCTTCGCGATCGAGGCCGCGCACCCGCTCAACGCCCGTGCTCATTAAATGACTCCTAAAACATGAAGGCGCAGTGACATACACAGAATTTCGGGATCGTACTCGCCGGAATCGGCTCAAGTCAACAAGACGGCCCGTTCAAGACACCTGAAGTAAAATGTAAACACCGGTTGTGCGAAATCGTAATGCTTTATGAGTACTGAAGTGCGAAGCGCTCGCGACCCACGTCCGGCCGGCCTGGCCGACAGGCCCTCCGACGCGGCTCCGGCGCCGCAGCCAGGGGAAGGCCTCGCCGGCCACGGCGGCCGGCGGCCGGCTCCGCTTTCGGAGGATTCCCGGCTCGCCATCGACATCCGGGGGCTGGTCGAACGCGGCGAGATGGACGAGGCGCGGGAGCGGTTCGGCGGTCTCGTGACGGCGCACCAGCGGCGCGCGCTGCGGATCGCGTATCAGTATCTGCGGGACGCGGCCGACGCCGACGAAGCGGTGCAGGACGCGTTCGTCAAAGTGTTCGCGCACATCACGTCGTATCGCGAGGCGTGGCCGTTCGAGGTCTGGTTCACCCGGATCCTGATCAACGGATGCCTCGATCGGCGGAAAGCGCGAGCCCGGCGCGATCGCTGGTTCGTGTCGTCGACCGACGCGACGCCGGCCGACGAGGCGCGCGCGGCGATGTCACCGGCCGGCGGGCCGCCCGACGCGAATCCGGAAGGGCGGCTGCTCGCGCGCGAGCGCCGCGGGCGCCTGGCGGCGGCCATCGATCGGCTGGATGGCCGTCAGCGAACCGTGTTCATGCTGTGTCACTACGGAGACTGCACGCCGCGCGAGGTGAGCGCCATCACCGGCCTCAACGAGTCGACCGTGCGTGTGCATCTCTTTCGCGCCGCGCGCAAACTGCGCGGTCTGTTAGGAGGCAAGCCGTGATCGTCCACGCGCATCATCTGAACGACGAGCGGCTGCTCGACCGGTATCTGGCCGAGCGCGGCGGCGAGATGCCCGATCCGCCCGTGGCCGAGCACCTGGCCGACTGCCATGAGTGCGCGGCCCGTTACGACGACCTGGCGGGCTTCCTGGACGGCGTGCGCGCGGAAGCCGATGCGGACACCGACGCGGTCTTCCCTGCCGAGCATCTGCGCGTCCAGCACCAGCAGATCGCGCGCCGGCTCGAGCAGGTGGGCCGCGCGGCGCATGTCATCAGCTTTCCCGGTCGCTTCGTCAGCCGTCACATGAGCGTCTCGCGTGCGCGCAGCGTGACACGCTGGATCTACGCGGCGGCGGCCGCCGGTCTGGTGTTCGGCGTCGGCCTCGGCGCGATGGGCGTCGGCGCGCTGTACGACTCGGCCTGGCGTCCGGTGCCGCACGCGCGTCCATTCGCGGCGCCGCGCCCGGTCCATCTCGCGCCGGTCGCTACCAACGGCGCCCAACCCGCCCCCGACGCCGCCGACGACGCGTTCCTGTCGGACCTCGAGCTCGCGCTCGAGCGGCCGCCCACGCGCGAGCTGCAGCCCTTCGACGCGCTCACGCCCCACGTGCGCGAAATCACGGACAGAGTCCGGTAGAATCAAGGGCGGATGCCCTCGCTGATCTTCAGAAAAGGACTCGACCTCAAGAATGCTGTCGCCGGCATGCTGGCCGAGAACTATCACAGCGCGGTGGTCGATCGCATCAAGGCCGAGGAGTTCACCTACCGGACGGGACGCCTGACCGTGCATCTCGCCCGAGAATTCGGCTTCTGCTACGGCGTCGACCGCGCGGTCGATTACGCCTACCAGACGCGCACGCGCTTCCCCGATCGCGCGGTGTTCCTCACTGGCGAAATCATCCACAACCCGCACGTCAATGAGAAGCTGCGCGACATGGGCATCGCCTTTCTCAGCGACGATGCCGGCGCGGTCGATCGCCTCCAGCCCTCGGACGTCGTCATTCTGCCGGCGTTCGGCGTGACGATGGCGATGCTGCAGCAGCTCGATCAGCGGGGCTGCACGCTCATCGACACGACCTGCGGATCGGTGCTGAACGTGTGGAAAAACGTCCGCCGCTATGCCGAAGGCGGCTACACCTCCATCATTCACGGCAAGGTCTGGCACGAGGAAACGCAGGCCACGGCGTCGCAGGCGGTTGAATACGGCGGCCACTACATGGTCGTGCTGAATCACAGCGAAACGGCGTACGTGTGCGATTACATCCGCGGCGGCGGCGACCGCGCCGAGTTTCTCGAGAAGTTCAGCACGGCCATGTCCCCCCGCTTCGACCCCGATCGCGACCTCCAGCACATCGGCCTCGCCAACCAGACGACGATGCTGATGTCGGAGTCGCTCGAGCTGGGCGAACTCGTCAAGGCCGCGATGCAGGCGCGCTACGGCGAAAGCGAGATCGCGAAGCACTTCCAGGCGTTCGACACCATCTGCAGCGCGACCCAGGATCGGCAGGACGCCGTCATCACCTTGCTGCGGGAGAAGCCGATCGATCTGATGATCGTCATCGGCGGGTACAACAGCAGCAATACGTGTAACCTCGCGCGCATCTGCGCCGCGTCGCGCCCGACCTTTCACATCGCGGATCCGGCGTGTCTGCGTTCGCCCGAGGAGATTCGGCACCGGCCGGTCGGCGCGAAGCAAGAGGTCACCTCGACCGGCTGGCTGCCGCCGGCCCACGCGGTCACGATCGGCCTCACGTCGGGCGCCTCGACCCCGGACAATCTGGTCGGCGCCGCCATCGCCAAACTCGAAGCGTTTTGCCTGGGGGACGGCGGTTCGTAAAAATTTGTCTCCGGCGAAATACATCTGACCCGCTCGTCGTATCTCCTCATGTAACAGCTTTTTCAGAGGTTTACGCATGAGGCCGTCCGTTTTCGGCCGGTGCCTGGTTGCGCTGCTTCTGGTGGCGCTGACAACCCCGGTCGGTGCACAATCGTTTGCTTGGTGGAAGTCGGAACAGTTCCAGAAAGACGTCGGGCTGACGACCGAGCAGTGCGCCCGCATCGACGCGGTGTTTCAGGCCACGCTTCCCAAGCTCAAGCAGAACCGGGAAGAGTTGGACAAGCTCGAGGCCGATCTGTCGAAGATGATCGGCGACAACGCCGACGAGCGTCTGGTGATTCGCCAGATCGATCGCGTGGAAGCGGCGCGTGCCGCAACCAGCAAGATGCGCACGCTGATGCTCCTGCACGAACGCCAGGTGCTGACGCGCGAACAGCTCGTCAAGTTCAAGGCCGCGTACGAGCAGTGGGAAAAAGATCATCACCGGCCGCCTCACACGGAGACGGCCGCGCCCGTGAAGAAGTAGCCGCAAGTCTCTTGTCACAGAGCTTGTCACAGAGGATGAACGCAATGACACGGAACGGATCGAAGTGGATGATGATGTGCGCCGCCGCCGTCCTGGCGGTCTTCGGCGCTCTGGAGACGCCCGCTGCGGCGCAGCAGCTCTCCGAGGCGCGCATACACGAACTCATCAGCGAAGCCGCCAAACAGGTGGGGACGACGCAGCAGCCGACGCAGGTGCCGGCGGCGACGGCGGGCACGACCCCGCCGGTCATCAGGCTGACGCTGGAAGAGGCGGTCAAGGCGGCGCTCGACCACAACCTGGATATCGCCGTCCAACGCCTGAATCCCGAGATCAATGACATCTCGTACGCGAGCCTCGAGGGCATCTACCACCCGGCGCTGACCTCGACGATCTTTCAGTCGGGCACAACGACGCCCGCAAACAGCCAGATCAGCGGCGCGGCGAGCGGCGCAACCGGCGTGACGGCCGATGTGTTTACCGCCAATGGCGGGATCACCCAGAACCTTCGCTGGGGAGGCGGCTCGTACATCGCGACGTTGAACAACAACCGCCAGACGACCACGAGCAACAACGCCCTGTTCAACCCGTCGTACAACTCGAACTGGAGCGCGGCCTACACGCAGCCTCTGCTGCGCAACTTCCGCATCGATTCCAACCGCCAGCAGTTGGCGGTCACCAAGATCAACCGCGACATCTCGGACGTGCAGTTGCGCTCGACGATCACCAACACGCTCTCGAACGTGCGCAATGCCTACTGGGACTACGTCTTCGCCGTGCAGTCGGTGGACGTGGCGCAACAATCGCTCACCCTGGGCCAGCAATTGGTGAAGGACAACCAGACGCGCGTCGAAGTCGGCACGATGGCGCCGATCGACGTCGTCTCGGCGCAGTCGCAGGCGGCGGCGGCGCTGCAGAACCTCGTCGTCGCGCAGTCGACCGCACGCACCGCGGAAATCTCGCTCAAGCGGCTCATCGTCGCCGGCACGCAGGATCCGATCTGGACCTCGACGATCGACCCGGTCGATCGGCCGGATTTCCGTCCCGAGACCATCGATATCGACGCGGCGGTGCGGCGCGCGCTCAACGAGCGCACCGACGTCGACATCGCGAAGAAGACGGTGCAGCAGAACGACGTGACGCTGAAGTTCCTCCAGGACCAGTTGAAGCCGCAGGCCGACCTGGTGGGGACCTACGGCGTGCAAGGCATCGGGGGAACCCAGTTGATTCGCGGGAGTACGCTGGGGAGCGCGGCGGACACCACCATCCCCGGCGGCCTCACTGACGCGTTCAGCACGCTGTTCCGCAACAACTTCCCCCGTTGGACGATCCAGCTCAACATTCAGTACCCGCTGGGGCTCAGCGCGCAGCAGGCGTCGGTCGCGAAGGCGCGCGTGCAGCTCAATCAGATTCAGGCGCAGCTCAAACAGATCGAGCTTCAGGTCGCGACCGACGTTACCAATGCCGCCGTCACCGCGCGCAGCAACGCCGAGCGCGTGCAGGCGGCGCAGGCGGCGCGGGAGTTCGCGCAGAGGACGCTCGACGCCGAGCAGAGCAAGTTCGAGGTCGGCATGTCGACCAATTACAACGTCATCCTGATCCAGCGCGATCTCGCCACCGCGCAGAACAACGAGCTGCAGGCGATCCTCAACTATCGCAAGTCGCTCGTCGAGCTGGACCGGCTGCAGCAGACCACGCTCGGCAGTCTCGGGATCACGATCCTCGGCAAGTAGCGGCGCGAAATTGTCGCGAGCAACGGGAGAGTCATGAAACGCGCGATTATCGTCATTCTTATCATCGGCGCCATCGGCGCCGTGGCCGGCGCTTATTACATTCGGCGCGGCGGCACCGAGCCCCAGATCAACACGTCGCAGGTGACCCGGGGCGACATCACCGACACGGTCGGCGCCACCGGCACGCTCCAGGCCGTGACGACGGTGCTGGTCGGCAGCCAGGTGTCGGGCAACATCTCCTGGCTCGGCGCCGACTTCAACTCGATCGTGAAGAAGAATCAGGTGATCGCGAAGCTCGATCCGTCGCTCTTCGAAGCGCAGCTGCAGCAGGCGAAAGCCAATCTGGTCAAGTCGCAAGCCGATACCGAGCGCAACAGGGTCGCGCTGACCGACGCGCAGCAGAAATACACCCGTTCGAAAGAGCTCGCGGCGAAGAGTCTGCTGCCGCAGAGCGACCTCGACGCGGCCAAGATCGCGGTCGATTCGGCGCAGGCGTCGCTGCAGTCGTCGCAGGCGACCGTCGAGCAGTCGAAGGCGTCGCTGTATCAGAACCAGGTCAGCCTCGATCACACGATCATCAACGCGCCGATCGACGGCATCGTGATTCAGCGCAGCGTCGACGTCGGGCAGACGGTCGCCGCCAGCATGTCGGCGCCGACGCTCTTCATCCTCGCCGCCGACCTGACGAAGATGCAGGTCAACGCGAACATCGACGAGTCCGACGTCGGCCGCATCCGCCCCGGCCAGCACGTCACCTTCCGCGTCGACGCATATCCGACGGAGAGCTTCCAAGGAACCGTCGCGCAAATCCGGCTGCAGCCGGTCGTCGTGCAGAACGTCACGACGTACGGCACGGTCATCGACGTGCCCAATCAGCAGCTGAAGCTCAAGCCCGGGATGACGGCGACCGTCAAGGTCGAGATCGCCAAGCGCTCTGACGTGCTGCGCGTGCCGAATGCGTCGCTGCGCTTCCGCCCGTCGCCAGATATGTTCGCGGCGCTCAACCAGGCCGTACCGCCCGAGGCGCTGGCCAGTGCCAGCACCCGCGGGCAAGGCGGCCGCAGCGGCGGCCGCGGCGGACAAGCCGGACAGGGTTCGCCGAGTGCACAGCCGTCACCGAGTGCGCAAGGCGCGCCGGCGGCATCGGCGCAGCAGGCGCCCGGCATCGGCGCCGCTGGGGCACCTCCCGCGGCCGGCGGCCGCGGCGGTGTTGCCGCCGGGGGCCAGGGCTTCGGTGGCCAGGGCGGCCAAGGTGGCGGCGATCCGGCCGCTCGCCTCGAGCGCTTCAAGGCCATGACGCCCGACGAGCAGAAGCAGTTCATCGACCGCATGAAGTCGAACGGCCGCGACACGAGCGCCTTCGAAGCGCTGGTGGCCAAGGCGCCCGCCGGCAAGAAGCCCGGCGCCGCAGCCAGGAGCGCGTTGCCCACCCCCAAATACGGCGCGGTGCAGTCGGGAGAGACGATCGACGCGCTCTTCGCGCCCCTGCCGGTGGTCGAGACGAGAGGCCGCGCGTGGCTGTACATGGATAAACAGCTCAAGCCGGTGAACCTGCGGCTCGGCATCACCGACGGCACGAACACGGAGTTGCTGAGCGGCGAACTACAGCAAGGGATGGAGCTCGTGACGAGCATCCTGCTGGGCTCTGTGCGGCCGACGACGACCCCGGCCGCCGGCGCGGGCAACCCGCTCATGCCGAGTCAGCGCGGCGGCCCGGGACGAGGCCGCTAGACCATGCCGACCGTGATCTCGGTCAAGAGCCTCGTCAAGACGTACGTCGTCGGCGAGGTTGAAGTGAAGGCGTTGCGCGGCGTGGACCTCGAGGTCGAACGCGGCGAGTTTCTCTCCGTGACCGGGCCGTCGGGGTCCGGCAAATCGACGTTCATGCACATCATCGGCTGCCTCGACCGGCCGACGTCGGGGCAGTATCTGCTCGATGGCCAGGACGTCTCGCGCATGACGAAAGATCAGCTCGCGGCGATTCGGAACAAGAAGATCGGATTCGTCTTCCAGGGCTTCAACCTCTTGACGCGCACCTCGGCGCTCGACAACGTGGAGCTGCCGCTGCTCTACGGCGCCAACGGCATGAAGACCGCCGAGCGGCACAAGCGGGCGATGGACGTGCTGAAGGCGGTCGGCCTGGAGAATCGAGCGGATCACCATTCGAACCAGCTCTCCGGCGGCCAGCAGCAGCGCGTCGCAATCGCGCGATCGCTCGTCAACCAGCCGTCGATTCTGCTCGCCGACGAGCCGACCGGGAACCTCGACACGCGAACGAGCATCGAGGTCATGGAGATTTTCCAGAAGCTCAATCTCGAGACGGGAATCACGGTCATCCTGATCACGCACGAAGTGGACATCGCCGAGTACGGCACGCGCACCGTGGCGTTTCGCGACGGCGTGGTCGTGACGGACAAGCAAAACACGAGGCGTCGCATGGCGCAGGACGAGCTGGCGGCGCTTCCGGCCCCGACGGCGTAAGGAGCACTGATGTCGGTCTTCATGATCATTCGCATCGCCTT
This sequence comes from Acidobacteriota bacterium, assembly GCA_017883165.1. Taxonomy (GTDB): domain Bacteria; phylum Acidobacteriota; class Vicinamibacteria; order Vicinamibacterales; family CAVVIG01; genus JADGOC01. The sequence continues at coordinate 14,175 of JADGOC010000046.1, read as the reverse complement.
CAAGGCGCTCAGCCGGAACAAGATGCGCACGGCGCTGACGATGCTCGGCATGATCATCGGCGTGGCGGCGGTCATCACGATGGTGGCGCTCGGCACGGGCGCCCAGACCTCGATCGACGCGGCGGTTCAATCGGCCGGCACCAACACCGTCATCGTGTCGGCCGGCAACTTCACGCAGGGCGGCGTCCGCCAGGGCCAGGGCAACGCCAGCACGCTCATCCCCGACGATGCCGTCGCGATCTCGCAGCTGCCGGGCATCCTCTACACGGCGGCCGGCTCGTCGACACGCGCGCAGATGGTCGCGGGCAACCAGAACTGGAACACGCAGGCGCAGGGCACCGACGTCGACCTCCCGCTCATCAATGCGTGGCCGGTCGATGATGGCTCGTTCTTCACAACGCAGGACGTGACGCAGGCCGCGAAGGTGGTCGTGCTGGGGACCGTGGTCCGCGATCAGTTGTTCGGGACCGACAGCGAGCCGGTCGGCCAGGTGATTCAGATCCAGCACCAGCCCTTCACCGTCGTCGGCGTCATGGCGTCGAAGGGCCAATCGAGCATGGGCCAGGACCGCGACGATACGGTGTTCATCCCCTACACGACGGTGATGAAGAAGATGCGGGGCGTCACCTTCATCAACAACGTGACGGTTGCGGCGGCCGAGGCCAGCCAGGTGACGGCCGTCGCCGATCGGATTGCGACGCTGCTGCGCGTCCGCCACAAGATCGCGCCCGGCGATCCGGACGATTTCATGGTTCGCACGATCGAAGAGATGGCGAGCGTCCGCAAGGAAGCGACGCAGACCATGACGGCGCTCCTGGCGAGCATCGCCGGCGTCTCGCTGCTCGTCGGCGGCATCGGCATCATGAACATCATGCTCGTGTCGGTGACCGAGCGGACGCGCGAGATCGGCCTGCGCATGGCGATCGGCGCGCGCGGCCGCGACGTCCTGCTGCAGTTCCTCGTCGAGGCGATCGTCCTGAGCCTGTTCGGCGGCGGCATCGGCATCGCGCTCGGCTTCGGCGTCGCGCAAGGCGTGACGCTCTGGCAGGGATGGCCGACCGCGGTGTCGCCCAACGCGGTGTTCCTGGCGTTCGGATTCGCCGCGGCGACCGGCGTCTTTTTCGGCTTCTATCCGGCCCAGAAAGCGGCCGCGCTGGATCCCATCGACGCACTTCGATTCGAGTAATCACGATGGCCACACACCGTTTACTGCTCGGAGGCCTCGTCGTTCTGTCGGCGTGCGCCGTGAACGCCTGTTCAGGCGACGCCGCCACCTCGGATCCATCGCGCGGCCGCGGCGGCGCGGGCCAGGCGGCGGCTGTGCCGGTGACGACCGCCCCAGTCGTTCAGAAGCCGATGCCGATCGACATCCGTGTGATCGGCGTGGTCGAAGCGTATTCGAACGTCGCCGTGCACGCGCAACTCACCGGCCAGCTCGACACGGTCTCCTTCCGGGAAGGCGACGACGTGAAGAAAGGCCAGGTGCTCTTCGCGCTGGACCGTCGTCCTCTCGAGGCGGCGCTCCAGCAAGCGCAGGCGGCGCTCGATCGCGATCTCGCGCAGGCCGCGAACGCCAAAGCGCAGTCGGCCCGCTATCGGGATCTCTCGGCGCGGGGAATCGCGACGCGCGAGCAGGTCGATCAGATCAACACCAACGAGGCGGCGCTCGAGGCCACGGTCGGCGCCGATCGCGCGGTGGTCGAGAACGCGAAAGTGCAGCTGCAATATGCGACGATCGCCGCGCCGATCGGCGGGCGCACCGGCGCGCTGATGGTGCACGCCGGCAATCTGATCCGCGCCGCCGACACGGCCCCGCTCGTCATCATCAACCAGGTGACGCCGATCTTCGTTTCCTTCGGCATCCCCGAGGCGCAGCTCCCCGATCTGAAGCGCTATATGGCGGCTGGAACGCTGCGCGTCGAGGCGCGTCCGCCCAATGACACGGCGCCGCCATCGAGCGGACATATCACGTTCGTGGACAACGCGGTCGATCGGACGACCGGCACGATCAGAATCAAGGGCACGTTCGCCAACGACGATCGGCGGCTCTGGCCGGGACAATTCGTGAACGTGGTTGTCACGCTGGCGACCGAGCCACAGGCGCTGGTCGTGCCGGCGGCCGCCGTGCAGACCGGCCAGCAGGGCCAGTACCTGTTCGTCGTGAAGCCGGATCAGACCGTGGACCTTCGCCCGGTCACCGTCGAGCGAAGCGACGGCGTGGAGACGATCATCGCCACGGGCATCAAGGCGGGCGAAACCGTCGTCACCGACGGCCAGCTGAGGCTCGTACCCGGCACGAAGATCACGGTCAAGGCGCCGAGCGGCGCCAAGGTGTCGCCATGAACCTGTCGGAACTGTTCATCAAGCGCCCGGTCACGACGACCCTCGTCGTGCTCGGGATCATGGTGTTCGGCGTGATGTCCTACCGGCTTCTGCCGGTCAGCGACCTGCCGACGGTGGACTTCCCGACAATTCAAGTCAACGCCAGTCTGCCCGGCGCCAGCCCGGAAACGATGGCCTCGGCGGTCGCCCTGCCGCTCGAGAAGCAGTTCGCGACCATCGCGGGGCTGGACTCGATCAACTCGACGAGCTCGCAGGGCGGCACCAACATCACGCTGCAGTTCGATCTGAGCCGGGACATCGACGCCGCCGCGCAGGACGTGCAGTCGATGATCGCCAAGGCGGCGCGGCAGCTTCCCCCGCAGATGCCGGTGCCGCCCTCGTATCAGAAGGTCAACCCGGGCGATCAGCCGGTGCTGTACCTCGTCCTGCACTCGGCCACGCTGCCGCTCTCGCTCATCGACGAGTACGCCGAGTCGACGATGGCGCAGCGCATCTCCATGGTGAGCGGCGTGGCGCAGGTGAACGTCTTCGGCTCCGCGAAATACGCGGTCCGGATCGACGTCGATCCGCGCCAGCTCTCCGCGCACGGCATCGGCATCGACGAGGTCGCCGACGCGATCACCAACGCGAACGTCAACCTGCCGACCGGCACGATCTACGGAGCCGACAAGACGTTCGTCGTGCAGGCGAACGGCCAGTTGCTGAAGGCCGCGGCCTACGGACCGACGATCATCGCGTATCGCGCCGGCAACCCGGTGCGGCTCGAACAGGTGGCGCACGTCTACGACGGCGTGGAGAACGACAAGAACGCGGCGTGGTACCGGAACGAGCGCACGATCTATCTGGCGATCCAGAAGCAGCCGGGCACCAACGTCGTCGCCGTTTGCGACGCCGTCAAGGCGCTGTTGCCGGCCTTCCGCGAGCAGCTGCCCGCTGCCCTCTCGCTCGACGTCCGCACCGATCGATCGGTGTCGATCCGCGAGTCGGTCCGCGACGTCAAGCTCACGCTCGTCGTCACGATCGTCCTCGTCGTGCTGGTGATCTTCCTGTTCCTCAGGAACCTGTCGGCCACCGTCATCCCGAGCCTGGCGCTGCCCGCCTCGATCGTCGCCACCTTCGCGGCGATGTATCTGCTGAACTACAGCCTGGACAACCTCTCGCTGATGGCGCTCACCCTCTGCGTCGGCTTCGTCGTCGACGACGCGATCGTCATGCTGGAGAACATCGTCCGGCACATGGAGATGGGCAAGGAGCCCATGCGCGCCGCCTTCGACGGCTCCAAGGAGATCTCCTTCACCATCGTCTCGATGACGATCTCGCTCGCGGCGGTGTTCATCCCGGTGCTGTTCATGGGCGGCATCGTCGGCCGGCTGCTGCACGAGTTCGCGGTGACGATCAGCGTCGCAATTCTCGTGTCCGGCTTCGTGTCGATCAGCCTGACGCCGATGCTCTGCAGCCGTTTCCTGAAGCCGCCGCACACGCAGCGGCACGGCCGCTTCTACAACGCGACCGAGCGCGTGTTCGAAGGGTGGCTGCGGCTGTACGACCGGACGCTGGCGTTGAGCCTGCGCTTCCGAGGCGTCACGATGGCCGTCTCGGTCGCGCTGCTGGTCGCCACGGTGTACCTCTTCATGCTGGTGCCAAAAGGATTCCTGCCGAGCGAGGATCAGGGACGCTTCCAGATCAGCACCGAGGCCGTTCAGGGCATCGGCTTCGACGAGATGGTGCGGCACCAGAAGGAGGTGGCCGCCATCGTCGCCGCCGAGCCAAGCGTGGCCGGCTACAGCAGCAACGTCGGCGGCGGCCCCGGCGGCGGCGGACTGAATACCGGACGCCTCTCGGTCGATCTGAAGCCCCGATCCGAGCGGAAGCTCTCCGTCGATCAGACGATGGCCGCGCTCCGGCCGAAGATGGCGCAGGTGACCGGCATCCGCGTCTACATGGTCAACCAGCCGCCGATCAACCTGGGCGGCACGAACTCCGCGCGCAGCCTGTATCAGTTCACGCTGCAGGACACCGACACGGACGAGCTCTACCACTGGGCGCCGATCCTCGAAGCCAAGGTGCGCGATCTACCGGGCATCGAGGACGTGAGCAGCGACCTGCAGATCAAGAACCCGCAGGTCCACGTCGACATGGATCGCGACAAGATCGCCGCGCTCGGCCTGAACGTGAATCAGGTCGAAACCGCGCTGTACAACGCCTACGGCACGCGCCAGGTGTCGCAGATCTACGCGGCGAACAACCAGTACCAGGTGATCCTGCAGGTGGCGCCGGAATTCCAGAAGGATCCCGCGGCGCTGTCCATGCTGTACGTCCGCTCGACCACCGGACAGCTGGTTCCCCTCAACACGGTCTCAAAGGTCGAGACCGACGCCGGTCCGCTCACCGTGAGCCACGCCGGCCAGCTCCCCTCGGTGACGATTTCCTTCAACCTCAAGCCGGGGCTCGCGCTGGGCGACGCGGTGTCCAGCATTCGATCGGTGGCGGCCGCGACCCTGCCCTCCAGTATCGCCACGATGTTCCAGGGCACGGCGCAGGCGTTTCAAGATTCGCTGCAGGGTCTTGGCGTGATCCTCGTCATGGCGATCGTCGTGATCTACATCGTGCTTGGCGTCCTCTACGAGAGCTTCACGCATCCGTTGACGATTCTGTCCGGCCTCCCGTCGGCCGGCTTCGGCGCGCTCCTCACGCTGCTCATCTTCAAGACGGAGCTGAGCTTGTATGCCTTCGTCGGGATCATCATGCTCGTCGGTCTCGTGAAGAAGAACGGCATCATGATGGTCGACTTCGCCGTCGGGGTGCAGCGCGAGCACGGCAAGACGCCGACCGAGGCGATTCACGAAGCGTGTCTCGTGCGGTTCCGGCCGATCATGATGACCACCATGGCCGCGCTCGTCGGCACGCTGCCGATCGCGCTCGGCGTGGGCGCCGGCGCCGAATCGCGCCGGCCGCTCGGTCTCGCGGTCGTCGGCGGGCTGCTGGTGTCGCAGCTCCTGACGCTCTACATCACGCCGGTGTATTACGTGTACATCGAAGGCGCCCGCCTCTGGCTGACGAACCGGCGCGCTGCGACTGACGGGCTGCACGGTGCGCCTGTCGGCGCTGGGGACGCACCGCTCACCCGCGGGGTTTAGGCGGCCGTCCCAGCGCTTCCTGCCCGTCGCTTTCCAGTGCCGATGCCGGCGCCAATACCGAGAGACTGGCGCTAGAAGGTCAGGTCCGCGAGGAGCGCGGCGATCGTTCGGCCGGTGACCGGATCGATCATCGCCGGCGCAATTTCGGCCAACGGCTCGAGCACGAAGCGCCGCTCGCGGAAGCGCGGATGGGGCACGCGCAGGCCAGGCTCGTTCACGATCTCATCGCCGAACAAGACGAGATCGAGATCAAGCGTCCGCGGCGCGCCGGCGAACGGACGCTCGCGGCCCCGCTCGTGTTCGAGCGCGAGCAGCCGTTCGAGCAGCTCGCGCGCCGACTCGGTGGTCTCCCCCACGGCCGCGCCGTTGAGAAACCTCGGCTGCGCGCCCACGCCGACCGGCTCGGTGTCGTGCCAGCGGGAAACGGAAAGAGCCTTCAGCAATCGGGTGAGCTGCGCGGCGGCAAAATCGAGGTGGGCGGCCCGGTCGCCCCGGTGACCGATATTCGATCCGAGCGCAATCGCGACGCGGGTTATTCGATCCAACGCGTCCGCAGCACCTCGCCGTGCGCCGGCGCGAGCGTTTTCTCGCGGCGTCCGAGCAGGTCGGTGCGGCCGGCGAGCGCCTGCTCGAAAAAGCGCTTCTGCTCGAGCGTCTCGCCGAGGATGACGCGCAGCATTCCGCGCTGGCGGGCGTTCGGCATCGCCTCGACCCGCGGGCGCCAGCCGTCGACGAAGGCCTGCGCATCGCGCGCGTCCTCCTGGAACAGCGAGTGTGCCGCCTGCTCACCCTTGCCGGAGACCGTGCGCGCGGGCACCGTCGCGGCGGCCTCGCCGACCGCGCCGCCGAGCTCGGCGATCGCCGCCGCCAGCCAGGAGAGCTGCACCTCTTCGCGGTTGACGATGTACTGGTAGGTGTTATTGGCGTCGTACTGCTCGACGAGCCGGGCCGCCGACTGGTGGCGCAGCAGCATCGCCAGTTTCTCGGCGTACACGTCCTGGAGCAGCGGCAGTAGGTCCGTCACGAGTTCTGTTTTTCCTTGCACGCGATACAGACGCGCGTCCAGGGAATCGCGTTCAGCCGCGCCTCGGCGATCGGCTCGGCGCAGTCGCGGCACGCGCCGTAGGTGCCCTTCTCGATGCGCCAGAGCGCTTCCTCGATCGCCTGGAGGATCTTCGCGTCGGTCTGCTTCAACTTCAGCTGGATGTGCACCTCGTTATTGCCGCTGGCCTGATCCGCCATGTCGCCCTGGCGCGTGTTGTTCTCCATCGAGGCCTGCAGCTTGATGCCGCCGCTGCCGAGGATCTCGCCGCGTTTTCTGAGGAGCGCGTCCTTGTAGTGCTGTACATCCATTGCGATTGAGACTCCCACCCCGGGGCCCGCCCTCGGGGTTTGCATAACATCAAATCATAGCATTCCTCGCGGCCTCGCGGGCGGCTCACTGGGGCCTCATCGCCGCCATGCGTACCGCGCGAGGAACAGCGCCGCTAATGCTGACCGCGAGCGGCATGACGATGAGCGTGAGGAAGGCGGGGATCGCCTCCGTCGGATCGTCCCACGCGATGTGGCGCAAGCCGCCGATCATCATCGTGCCGACCAGAATCAGCGGCGGCGCGAGCCGCAGGCGCTCAACACGGCCGGCTGCACGGAGATGATGTAGGCCATCGTCAAGAACGTAGTGAGGCCGGCGAGCGCCTCCGTTCCGACGGTGGTGCCATGAGCGGCGAGGCCGAAGCAGTGTTCGAGAAAGCGCATGACGCGCGGATTCTACTCCGCTCGCGGCGTGGACCGCGGCTATTCCGCGCGCAGCGTGGATAGCGGCTTATTCCGAAGGACGTCGAGACTGGACACGACGCCGATGGCGCCGACCAGGACGGCCGTGAAGACGACGCCGCCGACATGTTCGCCGGCGACGATCCGCCACGGGATGTCGAGCGCATAGCGGCTGACGCCCCACGTCAGCACGATTGCGCCGAGCGACCCGACGAGGCCCGCGAGCGACCCCAGCACCCCGTACTCGAACAGCAGCATCTGGGCGATGGTCCGGGTGGTGGCGCCGAGCGTCTTGAAGATGGCGGCCTCGTAGACCCGCTGGAACTTGGTCATCGCCACGGCGCCGACCAGAATCAGCACGCCGCTGAACAGCACCAGCCCCCCGACGACGGTGATGGCGATGGTGATTTTGGACATCACGTCGCGAACGGTCTGCAGAATTTCGTGAAAGTCGATCACCGACACGTTGGGAAAGCGCTCGGCGAGATCGTGCTGAAAGCGGGCGCGCGCGGCCGGATCGTCGGGCCCCTTGAGCGGCGCCACGAAGGTCTGCGGCGCCTGATCGAGCACGCCCGGCCGGAACACGAACACGAAGCCACCGTTGCGCGCATCGCGCCACTCCACGTCCCTGACGCTCGTCACGTTCGCGTGCACGACGCGGCCCAGGATGTCGAAATCCATCGTGTCGCCGACGTTGACGAAGCTGCGCTCGTGGACGCTCTTTTCGATCGACACCTCCGCATCAGGCGACGGCCCGTTCCAGAACTGCCCGGCCGTCACGTGCTCGTTCGGTTCCAGGTGATCGCGATACGTGATGGTGAACTCGCGCGCCAGGCCTCTGCGGTAGCGACGGATGTCTTCAGCCGTCGTCGCCTTGGTATCGCGGCCGTCCACGGCCACGACACGCGCCCGCAGCACGGGAATGAAGGCCGACGGACGCGCGCCGTGCGCCGGGTCCTCGAGAAACGCGCGCACGGAATCCGCCTGATCGCGCTGAATATCGAGCAGGAACATGTCGGCGTCCTCGCCGACCCGAATCGTGAATTCGTCGAGCAGGCTCGCCTGCAGCGATCGGACGCCGACGATGAAGAACGCGCCGAGGCCGACCGCGAGCAGGATGACCCGCGTCTGGTTGCCCGGACGCGACAGATGCAGGACGCCGTGGCGCAGCGGAAACGAGCGCGCGCGCGCGAGCGGCGCGATGACGTAAACGAGCAGCCGCCCGGACAGTTGGAGCACGAACGCGAGCGCGGCGAAGCCGACGCAGACGATCACGCCGACGCGCAGCGAGCCGGCCTGCCACACGGCGACGCCGACCAGCGCGAGCGACACGCCCACCAGCACCGCCATCCGCGTCCAGTCGCGGACGCGCGGCGGCGTTTCATCGCGCAGCAGGAGCGACGGCTTGACGAACCGCACCTGCAGCAGCGGCACGATCGAAAACAGCAGCGACACGAGCGAGCCGATCACGACGCCCTGCACCGCGGCGCTGACGCGCACCACATAGTGGGCATCGGCCAGAATCGACGCGGACGTCGACGACCTCGCCAGCGCGAGCGGAATCGCGCCGACCGCCGCGCCGGCGATCACGACGCCGAAAAGGCTGCCGGCGAGGCCGAGCGTCATCACCTGCAGCAGGTACACCGCGACGATCTGGCGGCTGCGCGCGCCGAGGCACTTGAGCACGGCGATGCTGCGAATCTTCTGCTGGATGAACACGCGCACGACGCTCGACACGGCGATGCCGCCGAGGATGACGATGATCAGGCCGACGAGGCTCAAGTAGTTCTCGGCGCGGTCGAAGTCGCGCCCGATCTGGTCGTCGCTCGTCTTGTACGAGCGCACGTTCAGGTTCTGCTGTTGATCTCTGAGGTCCCGCCGTATCCCGCTGGTCAGCGCATCCACGCGATCATCGGCCACCCGCACGAGGACGCTTCGCCGGGCCCGGCTGCCAAAACCGAGCAGCTTGGTCGACGCGACGTCGTCGTAGTCGATCAAGACGCGCGGGCCGAGGCTGAAACCGCCGATGTCGCGGCCCGGTTCGCGCGCGATCACGCCGTTGATCCGGAACGAGGCCTGCCCGATGACGATCGAATCGCCGAGGCGGACGCCGAGCGCCGTCAGCAGCTCCGGACGCACGAGCGCGCCGTGATGCTGGAGCAGCGCGTGCGAATAGGTCGCATCGCCGGCGAGCTCGATGTCGCCGTAAAACGGAAAGAGCTCCTGGATCGCCTTGAGCTCGACCATCCGCGCCACCGCCTTCGACGGATCCGCCGGCCGGACCATCGTCGGCGTCTCGAGCGTTTCGGTGTGTTCGGCGCCGGCGTCGGCCAGGTCACGATCGATCGTCTGACGGACGGCGGGCGTCCAGTCCTGCGTGGTCGAGATGAGCAGGTCGGCCGCGATGAGCGACTTGGCTTCCCGGCCGAACACGTCGCGCACGCTCTGAATGACCGACCGCAGCGCCACGATCGCGGCAACGCCGACGGCGATGCACACGAAGAAGAACAGCAGCCGGTGCCACGACGCCCGCGTCTCCCGCGCGGCCATCCGGAGCACGAAGGTCATGGCGCCGCTCCCGCACCCTCGACGACGCGGCCATCGCGCAGCACGAGCCGCAGATCGGCGAGCGCCGCCAGCTCCGCGTCGTGCGTGACAAGGACGACGGTCGTGTGCCGCGTGCGATGAATGTCGCGCAGCAGCTCCATGATGTGCCGGCCATTGGTGCTGTCGAGATTCCCGGTGGGTTCATCCGCCAGGACGATCGGCGGATCGTTGGCGAGCGCGCGCGCGATCGCCACGCGCTGCTGCTCGCCGCCCGACAGCTGCGACGGATAGTGATGTGCGCGCCCGGTCAGCCCGACCTCCTCGAGGAGCCGCTCCGCTCGCGTCCGCGGATCCGGCGCGCCGGCAATCTCCATCGGCACCGCGACGTTCTCATAGGCGGTGAGCGACGGGATCAGGTGGAAGAACTGAAACACGAAGCCGATCTTCTCGCCGCGGAGCCGCGCCAGCGCGTCCTCGCCGAGCCGGGTGATGTCCACCCCGTCGATGACCACCTGCCCCGAGGTCGGCGCATCAAGGCCGGCGATCAATCCGAGCAGCGTCGACTTTCCGCTGCCGGACGGCCCGAGGATGGCGAGGAACTGTCCGCGCGACACCGACAGCCGCAGCGGGTGCAGGATGGTGAGCGGCTCGGTGCCGCTCATCACGGTTTTCGAGACGTCTCGCAGCTCAATCACGTGGTGTCCGCTCCTCCACAATCGGCCTGAGCACGGCCCAGACGTTCTCCGCCACGATCCGCGCGCCCTCAGCGGTCGGGTGAATGCCGTCGCGCTGATTCAGCCGCGCGTCGCCGGCGACGCCTTGCAGGAGAAACGGCACGAACGCGACGTGATACTGGCGCGCGAGCGCCGGATAGATCTTGTGAAACGCAACGATGTAGTCGCGGCCATAGTTGGTCGGCGCTTCCATCCCGGCGAGCACCACCGTGATGCCGCGCGCCTGCGCCCGCTCGATGATCTGCGCGAGATTGTGTTGCAGCTCGTCAGGCGGCAGTCCGCGCAGCGCGTCGTTGCCGCCGAGCGCCACGACGAGCACGCGCACGTCACCGTTGAGCGCCCAATCGAGCCGGCTCAGCCCGCCGGCCGACGTGTCGCCGGACACCCCGGCGTTGATCACGTCGTAGCCGAGACCCGCCTGCTCGAGATCCTGCTGAAGCAACATCGGGTACGACTCGTCGCCCCGGAGGCCGAGCCCCGCCGTCAAGCTGTCGCCGAGCACGACGATGCGCGGGCGGCTGGCACCGGCGCTCGGCGTCGGAACAGGCGATGCCGGCGCCGCGGAGACGGCCGACAAGGCCGCCTCGGGGCGCTCCGCGCGAGCCTCGTCGCGCGGCCCGCACGCGGCCGCGCCCGCACACACGACGATCGCCAAGAGGCGCACGAGCCGAATCCACGTGCCGTACATCGACTCATTATCCTACGGGGACTCGAGACTGGCGACTGGACTGGCGACTTGCGATTTGCGACTGACGACTATCCCAGCTGCTCTTCGAGCGCGCGAATCGCCTGTTCGAGCATCTGACGGTGAGCAGCCGAGCGCGCACTCGCGAGATCGGCGCGGGCGCGGGCGAGCGACAGTTCGAGCGTCCGGCGGCGCGAGCTCGCCTCTCGCTCTTCTGGAGAGATGGCCGGGCTGTGCGCTCTTCCACGCTCGGCTTCGGCCTGCTGAAACTCGACATCCTTGCTCTCAAAGCCTCGGGCCATATTCTTCAAAATAGTATGCTAAACAGATGCCCGACGTCGCCGCCACGCGATCCCGCCTCGAGCACACCTTCCACCTGACGCCCGGTCCGATCCTCGACACGCGCAACGCGCGCGCGCCGGAGGCGGAGCGCGCCGCCGCGGGACTGTGGCGCCGCGACGCGTCGGCGTGGAGCGCGGACGCCGACGTGCAGAAGAAGATTCTCAACCGGCTCGGCTGGCTGAGCTCGCCGCAGCTCATGGCCGACTCGCTCGATCGCCTGCTGGCGTTCGCGGCATCGATCAAACAGGCCGGCTTTACCGACGTCGTCCTCCTCGGCATGGGCGGATCAAGTCTGGCGCCTGAAGTGCTGCGAGGGATCCTCGGCGTGGCGCCAGGCTGGCCTCGGCTGCGCATGCTCGATTCGACCGATCCAGCCGCCGTCCGCGCCGCCGGCACGCCGTCCGAGTCCACGCTGTACCTCCTGTCGAGCAAGTCCGGCACGACGATCGAACCCAACTCGCTGGCCGCCCACTTCCGCAGCACCCTCGAAGGAGCCGGCATCCGGCGCTGGGCCGATCATTTCGTCGCGATCACCGACGAAGGGACCGAGCTCGCGACGCGCGCGCGGTCGGAAGGCTTCCGCGACGTCTTCATCAATCCGTCGGACATCGGCGGCCGCTATTCGGCGATGTCGTTCTTCGGTCTCGTGCCCGCCGCGCTGATGGGCCAGGACGTCGCGGGGCTCATCGGCTGGGCGCTCGCGATGCTCTCGGCCCCGCAGTCCGCGGTCGACCTGGGTCTCGCCATCGGCAGCGCCGCGGGCAGCGGCCGCGACAAGCTCACACTCGTCCTGCCCGATGCGCTCGAGCCGTTCGGCTTGTGGGTCGAACAGTTGATTGCCGAAAGCACCGGGAAACACGGCACCGGCGTCGTTCCGATCGTGGGCGAGACGCTGGCGGCGGCCGCCGCGTACGGCCGCGATCGTTTCTTCGTGCGGCTGCGGATGCACGGATCGGACGCCGACGCGATGCGCGACACCGACACGCGCGATCTCGAAGCCGCGGGACTGCCCCTCGCCGAGATCGAGCTGCCGGAGCCGTCGGCGCTCGGCGCGGAATTCGTCCGTTGGGAGATCGCCACGGCGGTCGCGGGCGCGCTGCTGCACATCAATCCGTTCGACGAGCCGAACGTGCAACAGGCGAAGGACGCGACGCGGACGCTGCTCGACACCTACACGTCGCAGGGCCATCTGCCGGTGCCGTCGGCGGATCGCACGATCGGCGGCGGCGTCACGCTCACGCTCAGCTCCGCGGCGCGGCAGGCGCTCGGCGTCCACGGGCCCGAGGCGCTGTTGACGCTTCTCCGCGCGGGCGATTACTTCGCGCTGCTCGCGTACGTCGGTCCCGACGCCGAGCTCGCCACCGAGTTCGGTGCGTTTCGCCATGCGGTCCGCGATCGGACCGGCGCCGCGACGATGTTCGCGTACGGCCCGAGGTATCTGCACTCGACGGGGCAACTGCACAAAGGCGGGCCGAACACGGGCGTCTTCGTCCTGATCTCGGCTACGCCTCGCACCGATCTCGCGATCCCCGGCGAGCCGTTCTCTTTCGGCACGCTGGAGCTTGCGCAGGCGCTCGGCGATTTCGCGTCGCTCGACGCGACCGGCCGCCGTGCCCTGCACGTGCACCTGCCGGCGCCCGATCGCCGACTCGTGCGCGAGGTCGCCGATGCGCTCATCGAACCACGTGCCCGACGGGAGACATGATGCAACTGGGGTTTATCGGACTCGGCAAGATGGGCCTCAACATGGTGACGCGCCTGATGCGCGGCGGTCACCAAGTCGTCGCGTTCGATCGCAGCGCCGACGCGGTCGCCCGCGCGGGCGCCGCCGGCGCGACGGGGGTCGCGACGCTCGAGGCGCTCGTGGCGGCCCTCGCGCCGCCGCGCGCGGTCTGGGTGATGGTGCCCTCCGGCGCACCCACGGAGTCGACCGTCACGTCACTCGCCAGTCTGCTCTCGCCAGACGATGCGATCGTCGACGGCGGCAACACCCACTTCCACGACGACGTCCGGCGCGCGGAGACGCTGGCGCCCAAGCGCATTCACTACATCGACGCAGGGACCAGCGGCGGCATCTGGGGCCTGCAGGAAGGCTACTGTCTGATGGTCGGCGGCGAGGATGCCCTATGCCGGCGGCTCGAGCCGATTTTTCTGACGCTCGCGCCCGAGAACGGGTATCTGCGCGTCGGCGAACACGGCGCCGGCCATTACGTCAAGATGATCCACAACGCGATCGAGTACGGCTTGATGCAGGCGTACGCGGAAGGCTTCGATCTGATGCACGCCAGCGACTACACGATCGATTTGCCGGCGGTCGCCTCCCTCTGGATGCAGGGCAGCGTCGTCCGCTCCTGGCTCCTCGAGCTGACGGCGCGCGCCCTCAAGGAGGATCCCGAGCTCAAGTCGCTCGAGGCGTACGTCGAGGACTCCGGCGAAGGACGCTGGACGCTCGACGAGGGGATCGATCGCGCGGTGCCGATGCCCGCGCTGACCGCGGCGCTCTTCACACGCTTCCGATCGCGCAGCGACAACCCGTTCGGCGAGCGCATGCTCGCCGCGCTGCGCAACCAGTTCGGCGGACACGCCGTGAAGAAAGCGGACCCGTAACGCGATG
>JADGOC010000162.1 GCA_017883165.1 Acidobacteriota bacterium | reverse complement strand
TTGTTCGCCGGTCTTCCCCTGCACGACGCTGAACGGATAGCCGGCCGGCCCCGTCTCGTGAATCAGCAGCACGCCGGCGGCGCCCTTCTGCGCGCCGATGTCGTACTTATACGTCCAGCGCCCGTAGTACGTCATCGCCTTTCCGCCGAACGTCTTCGGATCGAGTTCCGACGCGTTCGACGGATCCGGCACCGGCGGATCGTTGACCAGCATCACGAGCGTCTTGCCCTTGACGTCGAGCCCTTTGTAGTCGTCCCAGTTGTACTCGGGAGCGACGACGCCGTAGCCGACGAAGACAAGCTCCGAGTTGTCGAGGCTCGCCGTCTCCGCCACATGCTTCGTCCACGCGACCAGGTCGTCCTTCCATTTGAGGGTCTGTTGCGCGGGTCCTTTCCTCAACACCAGAGACGCCGGCGTCGGCGTGATGCCGACCAGCGGCACCTTCTGAATGTAGGTGCCGTCGGTGTTCCCCGGCTTGAGGCCGACTCTCTTGAACTGGTCCACCAAGTAGTTGACCGTCACCTCTTCGCCTTTGGTCCCCGGCGCGCGTCCTTCGAACGCATCCGACGACAAGACTTTGGTGTGCGAGAGCACGGCGTTCATGTCGATCGACGGCAGCTGCCCGATGGGAATCCGCTGCGTATCGGGCGGCGCGGGCTCGGCGACGGGCTGGGGCGTGGATCCGGAACAAGCTGAAAGGAGAGCAATCAGGGCGACCGGCGCGGTGCGTGATCTCATAATCCAGTGATTATGCCAGACTGAGTAGAATCTACGGAGAGCGCCAGGGATATCAACCGCATCAGGATCGCAGGCCGGATCTGGGCGGCCGGGCGACCACTGAGCCGTTGTCCACCGCGATTCGCGGTGAAATTGGATAGGAGCCGACCGATGGCCGCGCGCCCAACGTGGAAGGGTTATCTCAAGATCAGCCTCGTCAACATTCCAATCAAGGTGTTTCCGGCGACCGACCCCGGCGCCACCCTCAGCTTCAACCAGCTTCACGCCGAGTGCCAGACGCGCATTCAACAGAAGCGCTGGTGCCCGAAGTGCGAGCGCGAGGTGCCGAACACCGACATCGTCAAAGGCTACGAATTCGAGAAAGGTCGCTACGTCGTCGTCAGCGAAGAAGACATCGAGAAGGTGCACGTCGAGTCGACGCGCATCATAAATCTCGAGAAGTTCACCGACGATACCGCGATCGATCCGATCTATCTCGAGCGGCCGTACTATCTCGCGCCGGACGGCGAGGTCGCGAAGGAGGCGTTCGCGGTTATCCGCGAAGGGATGAAGGGCAAGGCTGGCATCGGCAAGGTGGCGCTCTACGGCCGTGAGTATCTGGTGAAGGTGCAGCCGCGCGAGCGCGGCCTCATCATGTATACGCTGCGCCACGCGAACGAGATTCGCAGCATGGAGGCGATCGACGAGCTCTCGGGCCTCCCCGACAAGGTCAAGCCGAGCGAGGTGAAGCTGGCGCAGCAGGTCATCGGCACGTTCGAGGGCGAGGTCGATTTCGAGTCGTATCGGGACGACTACCAGGTGGGGCTGCGCGAGATCATCGACGCGAAGATCGAAGGCCGCGAGATCGTGGCGCCGGAGGTCGAGGCGCCGCCCAAGGTCGTCAACCTGATGGAGGCGCTCCGCAAGAGCCTCGATTCGATCAGCGCGTCGAAGAAGAAGTCGGCCGCGCTCGGCGCCGCCGATCGGAAAGTGGAACGGATGGCGCCGAAGAGACGCGCCAGGGCTTGATCGCCAGAGCGTAAGCAGCCGGCCCGACGCCGGCGTATCAACACGTTATGCGCACATCTGCCGCTCTCTTGTACGCGTTTGTCTCCGCGTGCGCGCTGTCGGTTGCCGCGCCAGCGGCCGCCCAGGATCTGTTCGAGATTCAGGTCTATCCCTACGATGTGGTCGAACCTGGGCACACGATGCTCGAGTTCCACACCAACTTCATCCCGAGCGGCACCAAGACGAGCGAAGGCGGGATGTTTCCGAACGATCATCAGTTCCACATCACCGCGGAAATCACCCACGGCTTCACCAAGTATTTCGAGACCGGGTTCTACATCGAGACGGCGCCGTACGTCCCGGGCGTCGGCGCGAAGTTCACCGGCTGGCACATCCGCCCGCGGTTCAGCTTTCCCAAGTCCGAGAGCTTTCCGTTCAAGGTCAGCCTCAGCCTCGAGTACGCCTTCAATCAGCCGGGATTCGATCCGAACAGCCAGACGCTCGAAATCCGCCCGATCTTCGAGCGGCAGGACGGCCGGCTGTACCTCTCAATCAACACCGACTTGTCGGTGGCGATGAAGGGGCCGGACGCCGGATCGGCGCCGAGCTTCGAGCCGAACATGAAGGTCGGCTGGGATTTCTCGAAGAAGGTTCAGGCGGGCGTGGAGTACTACGCCGAGACCGGGCCGGTGAAGCACTTCGACCCGCTATCGGACGAGCATCACATCATCTTCCCGGCGATCGATCTCAACCTCTCGCCGGATTGGGAGTTCAACGCCGGCATCGGTCGCGGTCTCACCGACACCAGCGAGCACTGGATTCTGAAGATGATCGTCGGCTACAGATTCAAGCGCTAGCCGGCAAGACGATCAACGCTGAGACCGCAGAGCGCGGACGGGTTCTTGAGCTGTGAGGTCAGGCCGGGCCCACGCACGAGCTCCGCCGGGGCCGGACCTCAGGCCTTGCCGACGCGGACGAAGTCGATGAACCCGCGATCGACGTCGACGCGAGACAACTGCACGGCGACGTGATCGCCGACGTCGAGCCCCTGCTGGCCGCTGACGAGCATGCCTTCGACCGGCGGCGCGGCGATGCGCACGAAGGTGCCTTTGGGCTGCGCGCCCGTGACGAGTGCGTCGAAGCGCGCGCCGATGCGCGACATCATCAGCATCGCGGCCGCCGACTTCTGGACCTGACGCTCGACTTTGTTGGCGGCGTCTTCCTGCTGCGTGCAGTGCGCGGCAAGGCGCTCGAGGTCGTCGTTCGCGTACGGCGCCGCATGGCCGGCGAGCGCCGCCTTCACGAGCCGCTGCGTCAACAGATCGGGATACCGGCGGTTGGGCGCCGTCGAGTGCGCGTAGTCCTTGACGGCCAGACCGAAGTGGCCGGGCGCGGTGCCGCCAGGCAGCTCCACGACATATTCGCCGCGCCCGAGCAGGCGAATCACGGCGTGCGACAAGTCGCTGAACCGCGCGGGATCGGCCGCCTTGCGTTTGGCGAGAAACGCGGCAAGCGCGCGTGAATCGGCGGCCGCCGGCAGCGAGTCGCCCGTCTGCGCCGCGAGCGCGACGATCCGATCCCATCGCTCAGGCGTCTTGACGACGCGCCGGATCGAGGGCGAGCCGTGCGCGGCCAGAAACCTGGCGGTGACGCCGTTGGCCGCGATCATCAGGTATTCGATGAGCGCCTTCGCCCGATTCGGCGTTTCCGGACGCAAGTCGCTGAGCGTGTCGCCGTCGAAGAGCGGCCTGACCTCGACTGTCTCGAAATCGAGCGCGCCGTGTTCGTGAAGGACGCCGCCGAGCGCCTGCGCCACGCCGTCCTGAACGCGGAGCTGCGCGTCCATGCCGGCGACCGCGGCCACGGCCGGCGGCAGCGGACCGGTGCCGGCCAGCCACGCGCCGACGGCGTTGTAGGCCAGCTTCGCGCGGTTTCTGACTTTCGCGCCGTAGACGTCGGAGCCGGTGAGCGAACCGTCGGACGCGACGGTGAATTCGATGACGACCGCGAGCCGATCCTGCTGATCGGCGAGCGACGTCAGATCGGTCGAAAGCTTCTCCGGCAGCATCGGAAAAATCACCGCCGGCGTGTAGACCGACGTCGTGTTGACGGCGGCATGGCGATCGATCGGCGATTCCTTGGCGACCGACGCGTCGACGTCCGCGATCGCGACGAGTGTCCGCGTCGCGCCGCCGCCCAGCGGTTCGGCGACCGACAACTGATCGAGATCGCGCGAGTCGTCGTTGTCGATCGAGCACCAGAGGAGCGCCCGCAAATCGCGCACCGGCTCTTCGGTCGTCTGCGCCGGCCCCTGGAGCGCCGCCGTCTGCGCGAGGACGTCCGCGGGCATGGCCGGATCGAGCCCGCGCGCGCGCATCACGGTGACGGCGATGGCGCGAAGCCGCGCCCGGTTCGACACATTGTCATTCATCGGAGTGCCGCCTTCGGTACGATGTCCTGGATCGACGCGGCCAGATCCTCGACGAGCGCGTCGATCTCCCGTTGATGCGTGCGGAAGCTCAGCACGCACACGCGGCCCAGAAAGCGGCCGTGAGCCGTGCAGCCGGTCACCATCACGCGGCCGAGCGCCGTGGTCTTCTCCATGAGCGCTTGCGTCGCCGCGTCTTCCTCAGATCGCGTCGCGCCCGGCCACGTCAGGTGGAACGCGAACAGCGACAGTTCAGGCGCCGCGTCCATCACGATGCCGGGGAGCGACGCGACGCTGCGCGCCGCGTCGAGCGTCAGCGCGCGCTTCTCGGCGATGGCCCCGCGAAATGCCGCCGCGCCGAACAACTTCACCGAGAGCCAGACGCGCAGCCCGGGAAAGCCGCGCGACAGCTCGGGCCCGTGCTGGCTCGGATCGTAGAAGTCTTCCGGATGCGGCATCGCCGGCAGATAGGCGGCCGTGGCCTCGTGCGCGGCGCGCAGCGCGGCGCCGTCGCGGACGAGCAGCGCGCCGGTGCCATAGGGCAGGAACATGCCTTTGTGCGGATCGAGGGTCAGCGAATCGGCGCGCGGCAGCCCGCGCAGCGTGTCTCGCAGGTCATCGCACAGATAGAAGAACGCCCCGTACGCGCCGTCGATGTGATGCCACATTCCCTCGCCATCGCATACGTCGGCAACCTGATCGAGCGGATCCACGGCGCCCGTGTTGGTCGTGCCGGCGGTGGAGACGACGGCGCACGGCGTCAGGCCGGATCGGCGATCGGCGGCAATCGCCTCGCGCAACACGTCGATGCGCAGGCGGAAGCGATCGTCGGATTCAATCGCGCGCACGCGGTCGGGCATGATGCCGGCGAGCTTCGCCGACTTCAACACGGAGTGATGCGCCTGATCGGACGTGTAGAGCACGCCGCGGCGGATCTCCGCACCCAGGTGGCGCTCGCGCGCGCACACGATGGCGTTGAAGGTGGCCATCGAGCCGCCGGTGGTGAACAGGCCGCGCGCTTCGGGCGGAAAACCCATCCAGGCGCGCAGCCAGTCGAGCGCGTTGGCTTCGAGCTGCACGAGTGCCGGCGCCGCCTGCCAGACGCCGGTATAACGGTTCGTGGTGTCGGCGATGAAGTCGGCGAGCGCCGCCGGATAAATGCCACCGCCCGGAATGTAGGCGAAGTAGCCGGGACCGATCGTCGTGAATGACCGCGGGATCCAGTCCCGGAACAGGCTGTCGAGCAGCGGCTCGAGCGCCACGCCGTGCTCCGGCGCCGGTTCGCGCAGCGCGCGGCACAGCGCCGCCGCGTCGACGTCTCCGCAGCTCGGTTGGCGATCGACCGACGCGAGATGGTCGATGCAGCGCGCCGCCACATCGCTGGCCATCGCGCGCATCCGCTCCGGGGTGAACTCGAGATCTACTCCAGCCAATCTCTCACTCGATAATACGCGCCGACGAGCGGCAGAAACCACGGCCGGCCGTCGTACAAAGGAATCGCGGCGAACCGATCGTCGACGAGCGGATGATCGATCGTCTCGCCAGCCATGCGGTGGGCGATGAGCGTGCCGAGGCAGGTGGCCATCGCGATGCCATGTCCGCAGTATCCCCCGGCGTAATACGCTTCGCCTAATCGTCCCGCGCGCGGCATCTGGTCGCGCGTAAAGGCGACGTTGCCACCCCAGCCGTACGCGATGCCCGCCGACGCGACCTGCGGGAAGACGCGCGCCAGCCCTTCGCGCAGAATCGACGCCGCCCGGCGAGTGGTGTCCGGCGTCGGCCGCGCGAACTCGGCACGGCCGCCGAACAGCAGCCGGCGATCCGCGGTCAGCCGCCAATAGTAGAGAAAGTTCTTCGAGTCGAACGCCATCCTTCCGCGCGGCAGGATCGAGGCGGCATCAGCGGCGGCCAGCGGTTCAGTCGCGATGATGTAGCTGCCGATCGGCACGAACCGGCGCCGAAGCGCCGGCGCCGCGCCGTTGGTGTAGCCGTTGGTGGCGATGAGCACGTCCCCGGCATCGATCTCAACCTTGCCCTCACCGGACGAGGTCGCCACGGTCCACCGCCCGGTCCCGGTCGTAGACACGACGCGTGAGAGACGGTCGACGGCCGTGTGCTCGGCGATCGTCGCGCCCGCGCGGCGCGCGGCTGACGCCAACCCCGCCGCGTACTTCGCCGGATTGAGCGCCCCACTCCGCTCGTCGACGAGCAGCCCGTGATACGCGTCCGTGCCGAGCTCCGCACGCTGGCCTTCGCGCGACACGAGCTCGACGCGGTGATCGAACACGCGCGCGAGCAGCGCCTGCTCGAGGCGAAACGCCTGAAAGTGCGACGGCTTTACCGCGGCCTGAAGATGCCCCGTCCGCTGGTAATCGCACGCGATCGCCTCGTCGGCGATCACACGTTCCAGCGCGTCAATCGCATCAAGGGAAAGATCGAACAGCCGGCGCGCGCCGGTTTCGCCGAATCGCGAGACGAGCTCGGCCGGATCCACCTTCATCCCGGTGAGGACCTGCCCGCCGTTCCGCGAACTCGCCCCCCATCCGACGTGCTCCCGCTCGAGCACCACCACGGACGCCCCAGCGCGCGCACATTGACGCGCGGCCGCGAGGCCGGTGTACCCCGCGCCGACAATCGCCACGTCGACCCGCGCGGGAAGCCCTGTGAATGATGCCGGTGGCGTCGCCGGCCGCGCCAGCTCCGGCACCGTATCCCACCAATAGGGATACTCTTTCACGGCCGCGCGCCCGGAAGCGCCATCGCCGCGGCGCCGAGCACGCGGCGGCTGACGCGCTCCTGCACGAACGCGACGACCTTCACGTGCTCCCGCTGCCAGGCCGGCGCGATCGTGATCTCGGTTCGCGCGGCCGCCCGCGCCGGCGTCGCGTCGCCAATCGGCGTCATGGTGCGGACGACGGCGGCGTGCGTGAGGAGGCGGCCGCTGTTCTCACCGGCGTGGACCTGCGAGCGCAGCCCGTTCTCGACGACGGCGATGACGATGTCCGCGCGATCGCCGCGCGAAAGACTTGGCAGCTCCGCCGCGGTGACGGATACGGCGAATCGATCGGCGCCCGCTGCCTCGATCGTCATCGACACGGCGGCGTGCGGCGATGACTCCGCCTTCGCGATCGCGCGTCGGACCGCGGCGGCGTCGCTGCCGACACATTCGCTCTGGCCGTCCACGACCATCTGCGGCGTGTAGATCGAGTCGGACGCGAATGCCCGGCCGTACGCCTGCTGCCGGCTGGTCAGCGCCGCCGACGAAAAGCGATCTCTCCATCCAAGGGCGTCCCAGTAATCGACATGCTGACCGAGGGCGATGATCTCCACCCCGGCGATCGGCGGACTGTCGAGGAGGTTCTGGAGCAAGGTGTCCGCTGGCGGACAACTCGAACACCCCTCCGACGTGAAGAGCTCGACGAGCACCGCCGTCGGCCGCGGCCCTGCAGCGCGCGGTGCGCTGAAGGCGAACACGACTCCAAGTACGACGAGGACGAAACGGCGCATCGCGCAATTGTACCGCCGAGTTGCATGTGCGCAGTTGGACGGTCGGACAGGCCGGGTGGGATAAGATTCCCGCCTTGCCCGCCCGACCCACCCTCCTTCGCATCCTCGGCCTCGGCTTCGGCATCGCCGTCGTCATCGGCGGCACGATTGGCGTCGGCATTCTGCGCACCCCGGGCGGCGTGGTCGCACGAGTGGGATCGGAGCCGCTGGCGATCGTCTTATGGGTTCTGGGCGGCGCCTATTCGCTTCTCGGCGCCTTCGCGCTCGCCGAGCTCAGCACGATGATGCCGGAGGCGGGCGGCTATCTCGTCTACGCGCGCCGCGCGTTCGGACCGGCGATCGGCTTCGCGGTCGGCTGGGCCGATCTCCTCGTGCAGTGTTCAGCGCTGGCGTACTTGTCGATCGCGGTCGCCGAGTTCACGCGCGCGATGTGGCCCGCGCTGCCCTCGTCCACGATCATCGCGCTGTCGACGCTGCTGCTCTTCGCGCTGCTGCACTGGGCGGGGCTGCGTCTGAGCAGCCGCGCGCAGGAGGTCATGAGCGCGATGAAGACGGTCGGCTTCGTCGGCCTCGCGCTCGCCTGTCTCCTGCCCATCCGGCCCCTCCCGCCCATCCAGCCCCTCGTCGTCGTCCCGCCCGTGGCGCCCATCCTGCCTACGCTTCCTCACGGAGCCGCGCTCGCCATGGCGATTGTTCTCGGATTCCAGCTCGTGATCGGCACGTATG
>JADGOC010000161.1 GCA_017883165.1 Acidobacteriota bacterium | reverse complement strand
GGGACGCAAGCGCGCGTACGTCATGTACGTCCTGATCGCGGCCGTCCTGCTTCCGCTGTACGGCGTCGTGCGGCAGCCCCTGGTGCTGCTGGCGCTCGGTCCGTTCGTGGCCTTCTTCGGCACCGGCTACTTCAGCGGCTTTGGCCCGCTGACCGCCGAGATTTACCCGACGTCGATCCGCGCCACGGCGCAAGGGTTCACCTATAACATCGGCCGCGTGGCGAGCGCCGTGGCGCCGTTCGTGGTCGGGTCCCTGGCGCAGGCGCACGGATTCGGGCCGGCCTTCGCGGTCACCGGCGCGGCGTTCCTTTTGGCGGGCATCGCGTGGGTCTGGATTCCGGAGACCAAAGGGAAGTCGCTCGATGCATGACTATCTCCCTGCCGAAGGGCTCGGTGGCTCACGTTATTTCTGTTGCGGAACGATGGGGAGGAAGGTAGATTCTGACGGAATGCACGCACGTCGAAGCGACGTATGCAGAATTCCTTTGGCGATAGAGGAGAACAGCGATGCGTAAACGGCTGATAAGCGCGGCAGTGGTGATGCTGGGGCTCGCGTGCGGCTCAACCGCGTTCGCCCAAAACGCCCTGATTACGGGCGTCGTCAAGGACGCGACCGGCGGCGTCGTTCCCGGCGCGTCGGTCACCGGGAAGAACGCCGACAGCGGGTTCACGCGTCTGGCGGTGACGGAAGCCAACGGAGAGTACCGGCTCCCCTCGCTGCCGCCGGGCCGCTACGTTCTCACGGTCGAGTTACCGGGATTCTCGACCGAGACGCGCCCCGACCTCGTGCTGGTCATCGACCAGACCGCCATCATCAACTTCACACTCAAGCCCGCGACGGTCGCCGAGACGGTGACGGTGACGGGCGAATCGCCCATCGTCGACACGACGCGATCGGACGTGTCGACGGCCGTGTCGTCGCAGCAGATCCAGGATCTGCCGGTTGCCTCGCGCCGCTGGATTGATCTGGCGATGCTCACCCCCGGCACGTCGCAGGACAACATCCGCGGCCAGTTCTACCGGGGCAACGTGAACGTCGGCGGCGGTACCGACTCTTACTCGAACGCCTTTACGGTGGACGGCGTGAACAACACCTGGGCCGAGATGGGCGAGCCGCGCCAGAACTTCGCGATGGACGCGATTCAGGAGTTCAAGGTTTCGACCTCGACCTACAAGGCGGAGTATGGTCTCGCGACCGGCGGCCTGGTGACGGTGGTGACCAAGTCGGGCACGAACCAGTTCCGCGGGTCGGGTCTGCTGTTCTTCCGCGACGCCTCGTTGACGGCCAAGGAATTCTTCCAGACGAGCAAGCCCGACTACCGCCGGTACCAGTACGGCGGCACGATAGGCGGTCCGATCATCAAGGACAAGACGCACTTCTTCTTTGCCTATGAGGGCACGAAGGAAAATCAGTTCCTGACCGTGTTCGCCAACGGGCTGTGGCCGCAGTACGAAGGGACGTTCGCCAGCCAGCAGTCGCGCTGGACGTACAACTTCAAGATCGATCACCAACTGTCGGAGAAGCAGACCCTGTTCTTCCGGTGGGGCGCGGAAAGTGAATACCGGCCCATCATCACGGCCGGAGGCCGCACGGCGACCAGCGCGAGCTTCGATTTCGCCGTCCCGCGCCAGTCGGCCGTCGTCGGACATTCCTCGGTGCTGAACGATCGCGCGCTGAACGAGATTCGCTTCCAGTACGCGTTCTCGAAGTACGAAGTGTCGCCGCCGTACAGCCATGGCGACTGGGCGCCGGGCGATTTTACGGCACGCCTGCCGCTCTGCACCCCGGTCTTCACCTATCCGTCGATCACGGTCGGCGGGTGCGGCAACGCCCAGATGGGGCCCGAGAGCCGGTGGGAGTTCAAGGACGACTTCTCGTATCTGATGCGCGCGCTCGGTAGCAAGCATCAGTTGAAGGCGGGGTTCGATTTCAGCTACGTCCCGTTCCAAGGCGACCTCACGAACTCGCCGCTGGGGGCCTGGACGTTCCCGAAGGACACGCCGTACAACGCGGCCGATCCCTCGACGTATCCGACCCAATACACCAACTCGCTGCCGACCTACGCGAACATCCCGACGAAAACGATGGCGGCGTACTTCCAGGACGACTATCAGGTGGCCAGTGGTGTCACGTTGAATCTCGGGGTGCGCTACGACCGGCAGATCGGCTCGTACAACGAGGATGTGAACGGCCTTCTGGCGAGCATCCAGTCGACGCTCGGACGCAACGGCACGCTCCCGCTCGACGTCTCGGTTCTGCAGCCCGCCGGCACGCGTGGCGACCGCAACAACATCGGCCCTCGCGTGGGCCTCGCGTGGGACCCCCGGAACAACGGCGTCACCAACATCCACGCCGCCTGGGGGATGTTCTACGACAACATGCGGACGCTGCAGAACTTCGGCGAGCTGACGTGGCCGCAGGCGCAGGCGATCGTCATCAACAAGCCGGCGTTCCCGGATCCGCTCGGCGGGTTGTCGCGTAGCGCGTTCATCTCGACCGCGCCGCCCAACATCTCCCTCCAAGACAACAACACCGTGAGCCCGTACGCGCATCAGTTCAACGTCGGCTTCAACCGGAGCCTCACGCCGAGCCTGGCGGTCACCGCCGACGTGTCGCTGGTGTATCGCTACTCGGACCGGGACACGGTGGACATCAACCTCCCGAACCAGATCACGAAGGTCAAGCCGTTCCCGCAATTCGGCCGCGTGAGCTTCTGGCAGTCGACGCACGACAACACGTACAAGGCGCTGCTGCTCAAGCTGGACAAGCGGATGAGCCGCAACCTCCAGTTCCTCGCGTCCTACACGTTGAGCAAGGCCACCGACATCGGTTACACCAACGCGATGGGCGATCAGTACGGATTCGTGAAGATCGCGACCCCATCCGCCGCCGACCGGCGTCACCGCCTGGTGACCAGCGGCATCTTCCGGCTGCCGATTGATGCGCAGCTCTCGATCATCGGCGACTTCCGGTCGAGCCTGCCCTTCTCGCCGTCGAACTCAGCCGGCGACCTCAACGGCGACGGGTACACGGGGGATCTGCCCGCTGGTGTCATTCCGGGTTCGGGCTGCCGCGACATGAGTGTGGCCGCCGTCAACACGTACCGTGCGGGGCGAGGGCTCGTTCCGGTGACGCAAGTGGACTGCCCGAGCTACGCCGACGTCGACATCCGATTCTCGAAGATCTTTCCGCTCGGCCTCGGACACCGGGTAGAATTCATCGCTCAACTCTTCAACGTGACCAACCGCGCGAACTTCGCCGTGCCGAGCGGGTCCATCCTTGCCGGCACCGACGCCAGCGGCCGTCCGCTGTTCGGACAGCCGAACTCGCTCGCGCCCAACATCAACGCGCCGTCACGACAGGTGGAGATCGCGTTCAGATTCCAGTTCTGACGTGTCGGTACCGTCGGTCGGACGCAAGGCGCCGGGGCGTTCCCGGTGCCTTGCGTCATCGTTCGTCGCCCGCTCGGCGGCCGCGGTCCACCCCGGCGAGCCGACGGCGCCATTCCTACTGTTTTTCGGAACCATGTCTTCCGCATAGCCGTAGGTGGCTGGCCATCAACGCCTTGAGGGCACGCTGATGATGCGACTGTTTCATGCGGGACAGGGTCCACGGGCTATCGCCTTGATCCGGCTTCTGGTCGGTGCCGTGTTCCTTTCCGAAGGCCTCCAGAAGTTCATGTTTCCGGCGGCGCTGGGTGTGGGGCGGTTCGCCAAGATTGGGCTGCCGGCGCCCGAGCTCTTGGCGCCGTTGGTCGGCAGCGTTGAGGTCGCGTGTGGCGCGCTGGTCATCCTGGGTTTGCTGACGCGACTGGCTGCCGTCCCGCTGCTTGTGGTGATGATCGTCGCCATCACGACGACGAAAGTCCCCCTGTTGCACAGCCAGGGATTCTGGGCCATGGCGCACGAAGCGCGCGCGGACTGGTGCATGTCACTCGGCGCGCTGTTCCTGCTGTTGGTGGGACCAGGCCCGTGGTCAATCGATGCTCGGTTCGCGCGTCGCTCCTGATTCGTCATGACGCGCCCTGATGTGGTCGCGGTGCAGCGCGAAGAAGGCATTCCCATGGCGTTGGATCGGCGGACGTTTCTGAAGGTCGGCGGTCTCGCGGCGCTCGCCGCCGGCGCACCCGCCTGCAGGCGCACGGCCGACACGCGCGCCGTGGAACCAACAGGAACGGCGGACTACACGCTTCGGATCGGCACTGGCCTCGTCGAACTCTCGCCCGATCACATCATCGCGACGACCCTCTACAACAACCAGTTCCCAGGCCCGTTGATCCGCTTGCGCGAAGGGCGTCCCGCGACCGTGGACCTCTACAACGACACCGACACGCCGGAGCAATTGCACTGGCATGGGCAACTCGTGCCGGCGGACGTTGACGGCGCCTCGGAAGAGGGCACGCCGTTTATCGCGCCACATGGGCATCGTCGAATCACGTTCACACCCGGTCCGGCCGGCCTGCGTTTTTATCACACCCACACCCACGCAGGACCGGACCTCCGCGCTGGACAGTACAGCGGCCAGGTTGGGGTGGTGTACGTGGAGCCCAAAGACAACCCTGGCGCGTACGATCAGGAAGTGTTTCTCGTGTTGAAGGAGTTCGATCCGGCGTTGAGCCGCGGCGGCGATATGCCGATGGACTTTCTGGCCGGCGAGACGGACACACAGCTTCAGGAGATGGGCGAATCGGCGATGCGAGCGTCGCTCGCGAAGGGCATGCCGCACGGCTTGGAGGTCGGATACGAGTCCTTTGCGATCAACGGCAGGATGTTGGGACACGGCGAGCCGATTCGGGTGAAGGCGAACGATCGGGTCCTGTTGCACGTACTCAACGGCAGCGCTACCGAAATCCGGAGCTTGGCGTTGCCTGGCCACACATTCGAAGTGGTCGCGCTTGACGGCAATCCGGTGCCGACGCGCGTCGAGGTTCCGGTGCTGTGGCTCGGCACGGGGGAGCGGATCTCCGCGCTCGTGAAAATGGCACATCCGGGTGTCTGGATTCTCGGCGATCTCAGCGACGACGACCGTGGGCACGGCATGGGCATGGTGATCGAATACGCGGACGCCAACGGGAAGCCGCAATGGGCCGCGCCGAAGCCGTTCAAATGGGACTACACGCGCTTTGGCAAAACCGACACCGCAGGCCAGGCGCCGGACGCGACGATCGACATGATATTCAGCAAGGACAACGCGGCGATGAATGGGTTCAATCGCTGGCTGATCAACGGTACTGCGTTCTCAATGGACCAGATGCAGCCGATCTTCCAGGTGCAGCGAGGCAGGCGCTATCGGCTGAGGATGCGCAATGCGAGCGACGACATTCATCCCATGCATCTCCATCGGCACAGCGTTGAACTGACGAAGATTGCGGGTCGACAGACGGCAGGCGTGACCAAAGACGTCGTGATGCTCGGCGGCTATCAAGAGATGGAAGTGGATTTCAGCGCAAACAGTCCTGGGCTCTCTCTGTTCCATTGCCACATGCAGCTGCACATGGACTACGGGTTCATGGTGCTGTTCGATTGCGTGTAGTTCCGCGACTGGATCGAGCCGACCTCGGCCACGATCTCGAACGACCGCACGCGCGCCGCGTGGTCGTAGATGTGCGACACGACCATCAGTTCATCGGGCGCCGTCAGCGCGATGAAACTGCGGAAACCGTCGAGCACAGTCGCCGCCGACCCCACCATCGCGATCGAGGTGGCCTTCTCCAGCGGGACGCTGCCGAACGGCACGACATCCTTCTCGAACTCCCGACTCGGCGGCGGCAGCGTCGTCGGCATTCCCCGGCGCAGATTTGCGAACGACTGTCTTCCGGACGTCGCAAGGAAGCGCGCCTCCTCGTCGGTCGCCGCGGCGACGACGTTGACGCCGAGGATCGAGTAGGGCTGCGCCAATTGCGCTGACGGCCGGAAGTTGGAGCGATAGGTCTGGAGCGCCTCCATCATCTGCGCGGGCGCGAAGTGCGACGCGAACGCGAACGGCAGCCCCAGCGCCGCGGCGACCTGCGCGCCGAAACAACTCGAGCCGAGGATGTAGAGCGGCACCGTCAGCCCGGCGCCCGGGACGGCCCGGACGTGCTGCCCGTCCTGCGGCGCGAAGTACGCCATCAACTCGAGGACGTCCTGCGGGAACTCATCGGGGTCGCTCGCGAGCGTGCGTCTCAACGCGCGCGCAGTCGCGGGGTCGGTGCCGGGCGCGCGCCCCAAACCCAGATCGATGCGCCCCGGGAAGAGCGACTCGAGCGTGCCGAACTGCTCGGCGATCACCAGCGGGGCGTGGTTCGGCAGCATGATGCCCCCGGCGCCGACCCGGATGGTGCGCGTGCCGGCGGCCACGTGCCCGATCACGACCGCCGTCGCCGCGCTCGCGATGCCGGGCATGTTGTGATGTTCGGCGATCCAGTAACGATGAAAGCCGAGGCGCTCGGCATGGCGCGCGAGATCACGCGTGTTCCGCAGCGCCGCCGCCGCGTCACTGCCCTGCGTGATTGGCGCGAGGTCGAGGATGGACAGGCGAAGCATCACCACAGTCCGGGCCGTCAGGCCTTCAGGGCGGCCTTGACGCGATCAGGCGTGAACGGCATCTGCCGCATGCGCGCGCCGGCCGCGTCGAAGATCGCGTTGGCGACGACGGCGCCCATGACGATGATCGCCGGCTCGCCGCCGCCCTGCGCGGGCAGATCGGGCGAGTCGAGGATCACCGTCTCGACCTTCGGCATCCACGAGAAGCGCGGCAGCTCGTAGGTGTCGAAATTCCTGTCGAGCACCTGGCCGTTCTTGAAGCGGACCTCTTCGGTGAACACGTAGCCGAGGCCCTGCGCGATGCAGCCTTCCATCTGCTGGTGCGCGCCTTCTGGATTCACCACCACGCCCATGTCCTGCGCGCAGACGATGCGGAGGACGTTGACCTTGCCGGTGTTCTTGTCCACGCGCACCTCCGCCATGCTCGCGACGTAGGTGCCCGTGTCGATGCCGAGCGCCACGCCCCAGCCGCGGCCGCTCGGTCCGGGCCTCGGTGTCCAGCCGAACTGCTTCACCGCCGCCCGGAGCACGCGCTTCATGCGCTCGTCCGCCAGGTTCGCCAGGCGGAAGTCCACCGGGTCGACGCCGGCCTTCGCCGCCATCTGATCGATGTGCGACTCGCGCGCGAAAGCGTTCGAGTTGCAGCCCGGCGCGCGCCACGGGCCGACGGGGAAGGGGTGGAAGCCCGGCGTGTTCAGGTTCCAGCCGCCCTGGGCGACGGTCTTGTGGTGCGGGATGTCGTAGAACTGCGCCGACCCGCGCTCGCCCGCGGCGATCGTGCGGTAGTCCCAGAACACGATCTTCTTCGACGCGTCGATGCCCGCGCGCACCTTGATGACCGACGCCGGCCGGAACGTATCGAAGAAGAACTCCTCTTCACGGCTCCAGACGACGCGGATCGGCTTGCCGGTGATCATCGCGAGGCGCGCCGCTTCGTGCGCCTGCTGCGCCGCGCTCTTTCCGCCGAAGCCGCCGCCGACGTATGGCGTGATGACGCGCACCTTCTCGGGCGGCAGGTTCAGCAGCTTTGCCACCTGCGACTTGACCGGAAAGGGCGTCTGCGTACCGGCCCACACGGTCATCTTGCCGTTCTCGAACTGCGCGACGGCCGAGTGCGTTTCCATCGCCGAGTGCGCGACGTACCCGTCGCGGTACGTGTCCTCGACGACGGCGACGGCCAGCTTCTCGCCCTCGGGAATCGCGCCGCCCTCGGCCACGGTCTGCGCGGCGGGCGCGTTCTTCTCGAGGTGGGCGAAGATGGTCGTGTGATCGAGCGTGTTCGTCGACGGTGTCCACTGCGCCTTCACCAGATCGAGCGCGTGGTCGGCTTCGTCGCGGTGCGCGTGCAGGACCGCGATGAAATCGCCCTGCTTCACGACGGTCACGCCGGGCAGCTTCTCGGCGGCCGACGTGTCGGCCGACACGAACGTCGCCCCGTGCGCCGGCGGATGCAGCACCCGCGCATGCAGCGCGCCGGGCGGGACGATGTCGCCGGCGTACTTGGCCTTACCGGTCACCTTCTCGATCGCGTCACGGCGGACGGCGGTCTTGCCGACGACGGTGAACGACGCGGCCGGCTCGAGCGCCGGCCTGCCCTGGAGGCGCCGCTCGATCTTCCGGCCCTCGGTGAGCTGCGCGTAGCTGATCTTCTTCGACGCGTCCGACTTGTGGACCACGACGCCGTTGTCCACCTTGAGATCGGACACGGGCACCTGCAGCTTCTCGGACCCGAGCTGCAGCAGGACGGCCTTCGCCTCGGCGGCTGCGGTTCGCAGTACCGGCCCGAACTGCCGGATGCTCAGCGACCCGAACGTGCCCATGTCCCACGGGCACACGTCGGTGTCTCCCATCACGATGTCCACCATGGAGAGCGGG